>CACKUI010000005.1:20000-49234 GCA_902603305.1 uncultured Pelagibacteraceae bacterium
GCTGGGTTCAGAACGTCGTGAGACAGTTCGGTCCCTATCTGCTATGCGTGTAGAAGAATTGAGAGGAGTTGACCCTAGTACGAGAGGACCGGGTTGAACATACCACTGGTGGACCGGTTGTAGCGCCAGCTGCAGTGCCGGGTAGCTAAGTATGGAAGAGATAACTGCTGAAAGCATCTAAGCGGGAAACTCACCTCAAAACTAGTTCTTCCTATAGAGCCGTGGTAGACCACCACGTTGATAGGCTGGGTGTGGAAGTGCGGTAACGCATGTAGCTGACCAGTACTAATAGCTCAATTGGCTTGATTTATGCACTGAAAAAAATTTTAGCATTCTAATGATATTAATTATTTTATTATAATCCTATTCTTACGACTAGGACTTTTTCTTTCTTTAAAATAAATGATTTATTTATAGTTAATAATAAATTTTAAATAAAATAGTAAAATTTATTTATAAACATTCTATTAAAGAATTTTTTTAAATTTTTCTAAAAAAAGTTTGATTTAAATTTTGCTTTTTAAAGTAGTATCTATTGAAATTTGATTATTATTTTGCCAAAAAAAAATATAATATCAAATATATAAAATGAAAAAACCTTATTTAATTGCAGAAATTGGGATAAATCATAATGGAGATATTGATATAGCAAAAAAGCTAATTGATAATGCTAAATCAGCTGAATTTGATGCTGTTAAGTTCCAAAAAAGAGATGTTAAACTAGTTTATTCAGAAGAAATTCTAAATGCACCCAGAGAAAGTCCATGGGGCGTTACTCAAAGAGATCAAAAAAATGGTCTTGAGCTTGATGCTGAAAAATTCAACGAAATTGATAATTACTGTGCGCAAAAGAGAATAGATTGGTTTGCATCAGCATGGGATTTAAACAGTCTTCAATTTTTAAGTAAGTATAATTTAAAATTTAACAAAATAGCGTCAGCCATGATTATCGATAAAGAGTTTTTAACAGCTGTAGCAAAACAAGGAAAACATACTTTTATTTCCACTGGAATGTCAACAGAAAAAGATATTGCAACAGCAGTAGAAATTTTTCAAAATCATAAATGCAGCTTTGAACTTATGCATTGTGTTTCCACATATCCAATGAAGCCTGAAGATGCAAATTTAGCAACTATACCAGTATTAAAAAAAATTTTTAATTGTAACGTCGGATATAGTGGTCATGAAAACGGAGTCATAGTATCTTTGGCCGCAATTATGTATGGTATCTCATCATTGGAGAGACATATTACTCTAGATAGAACGATGTATGGTAGTGATCAAGCGGCTTCTTTAGAGTTAAAAGGAATGATGTTTTTAACTAGTTCAATTAAAAAAATTATAACAGCATGCGGAGTAGAAAGTGTTGGTAAAATTTTAGAAGAAGAAAAACAAATTGCAAAAAAATTAAGAGCACATTTAAAAAAATGACTAAAAAACTGATAGATTACATAAATGAAAATATCAAAGTTATTTCATCTACTCAAAAACATGAAAAAAATATTAAAGAAATTATAAAATTTATTAGTAAAAAACTATCTCAAGGAGGAAAAATATTATTATGTGGAAATGGTGGTTCAGCAGCTGATGCGCA
Organism: uncultured Pelagibacteraceae bacterium; assembly: GCA_902603305.1. GTDB lineage: Bacteria > Pseudomonadota > Alphaproteobacteria > Pelagibacterales > Pelagibacteraceae > Pelagibacter. Next base: position 21,595 of record CACKUI010000005.1, read on the forward strand.
ACATCTTGCCGCTGAATTTTTAGTAAGATTAAATCCAAAAAAAAACAGAAAAGCAATACCTGCTATTAGCCTTGCAACTGATACGTCAACAATTACTGCTTGTGGAAATGATTATGATTTTAATAAAATTTTTCAAAGAACATTTGAGGCATTATTTAAAAAAAATGATGTATTGATTGTTTTTACTACCTCAGGAAAATCTAGAAATATTATAAATGTATTAAAGTCTGCAAAAAAAAATAAGATTTTGACTGTTGGTTTTTTGGGCAATAAAGGTGGCGTCGCAAAAAATTACTGTGATTTAAAAATCGTTGTAAACAGCTCTAATGTTGCAAGAATTCAAGAAAGTCATATTTTTTTAGGGCATTATATTTTTGAACAAGTTGAAAATAAATTATTTAAGTAACTTTTTGAAAATATACTATATTCGTAAATGGTAATTTTTACAATTCAACCCAGAAAATAATTAGGTGTAATTTTTATTATTAATGCTTAAAAAAATGAAAAAAAATAAAAAGCCAAGTTTTTTAGCAATAATACCTGCAAGAGGAAACTCAAAAAGAATTAAAAATAAAAATATTATAAACTTTAATGGAAAGCCCCTAATCTATTGGACAATCTTAGCTGCTTTAAAGTCAAAATATATCGATGAGGTCTATGTAACTTCAGATGATAAAAGAATTTTAGAAATTAGCAATCAGTATGAAGCAAAGACTATAGCTAGACCAAAAAACTTATCTGGTCCAGTTATTCATGGAGACATTGCTATGAAGCATGCCTATTTAAAGATTAATAAAAAATTTGATTACATTATTATGTTACAGCCAACATGTCCATTGAGGACTTCAAAAAATATTGATGAAGCTGCAAAAATTATTGTGATAAAAAATTATGATAGTCTTTTGAGTGTAAATACCGACACATCTTTTATGTGGAAAAAAGAAAAAAATTTTTACAAATCCACTAATTATAATTTTAAAAAGAGACCAAGAAAACAAGATGTGAAATTTTATAAAGAAAATGGAGCGATTTATATAACAAAAACAAAAATTCTGCTTAAAAATAATAATAGGTTAGGTGGCAAAATAGGTATTTATAACATGAGAGATGAAGTCTCATTTGATATAGATACCTTAAGTGATCTTAAAATTGCTGAATATTATTTTAAAAATAAATGATAGATATTAATTCAAAAGTTCAAGCATTATTAGTAAATAATAACTATTATTATTCATTAAAAAGAAAAAATATAAAAAGAAATTACTGGAAAAGTAGCAAAGACCCAGATGGTATTTTAAGAAACAGATTAAAAAATCATAAAAAAGAAAAAAAGAACTTTATCAAAAATAATAAAAATTTAATTAAAATTATTAATTCATTAAAATATAAATCTTTATGCGATATTGGTTGTGGAGCTGGCTACTTGCTTTCAGCATTGAACAAACAAAAAGTATTTGGAATTGACAATGATGAAAAAGCATTAAAACTAGCTTCCCAATATTCAAAAACATTAAAAATTGACTTAAACGACAAAAATTTTAGACTTAATAAAAAATTTGATCTCATCACGTGTTATCATGTTATAGAGCATATTAAGAGACCAGAAAATTTAATTACTAATATACATAAAATTTTAAATAGTGATGGTCATATAATTATTGGAACACCAGATTTTGACTCTGCTATGGCTAGGTTATATAAAAATAATTATAGACTACTTAATGATAAAACTCATATATCGCTTTTTTCTTTAGACTCATTGTGCAGATTTTTAAGAGATAATAAATTTAGAATAATTAAGATAGAATTCCCTTTTTTTGAAACTAATTATTTTAATAAAAATCTTCTTTTAAATATATACAGTGACTATAAAAATGATCGTAAAGGAGTTTCTCCACCATTTTATGGTAATTTTATTACTGTACTAGCAAAAAAAATATAATAGATTTCAAATTTATTAAATAGTATTTTAGTAATGATTAATTTATCTGAAAAAAATTTACAAAATAGTTCAATCTTAGTAAATAAAAATAATTTTATTGACTTTAATTTTTTAGAGAAGGAGTCCTATTATATAAGAAAAAAAATTCATGAAAATAGCCTAGTAATTTTTTTTGCCAATAATGATGTAGAATCAATGATACTTTATTATGCACTTCTCAAACATAATGTTACTATTTTGTTATTAGACGATGATTTAAGTTATAAAGAAGCTCTCAAATATATTAAAGATTACAAACCAGCCTATATCTTGTTCCCCAAGAAAAACGATTATAAAATAAATAATTTTAGAATAATATTTAAATATAGCAAATTTCATTTGTCAAAAAATAAAGAAAAATTAAATTATATATTAAATAGCAATATCAAGTTTTTATTAACCACATCAGGAAGTACAAGAGATCCTAAATGTGCAAAAATAACATTTGATAGTATCAAGAAAAATACTGAGTCAATAATTGAATATTTACAAATTAACTCAAAAGATAGAACGGTAACAACAATGCCTATAAATTATTCATATGGGTTATCTGTTATAAATTCACATTTTATGGCTGGAGCAAGCATTATCCCAACAAACTATTCCATAGTAGAAAAAAATTTCTGGGATTTGATAGCTAAAAACAAAATAACAAATCTAAACGGCGTGCCTTATTTTTATGAAATTCTTGATAGAATAAGTTTAGATAGATTAAGCGAATTAAAACAATTGAGATTTTTAACCCAGGCTGGCGGAGGTTTAGACCAAAATGTTTTTTTGAGCTTAAGAAATTTTTGTCATAAAAACAAAAAATTATTATATTTAATGTATGGACAAACAGAGGCAAGTCCAAGAATTTCATTTATAAAAGTAAATAAAAATTTATTGAAACCATCTGTTGGTAAAGCTTTGCCAAATGGAAAGTTATATTTAGTCGATAATAATAAAAATATTAACAAAACCAATACAGAGGGAGAACTGAGGTATGAGGGTCCCAATATTTTCTCTGGTTATGCTAAAAATTTTAATGATTTAAAAAAATTGGAGAAAATTAGATTTTTAAATACTGGTGATTTAGGAATATTTGATAAAAGAGGGAATTTTTATATTACAGGAAGAAAAAACAGATCTATCAAATTATTTGGCTACAGAATAAATCTAGATCATATTGAAGATATGCTTAAATCCAAAAAATCAAATGTTGCAACAATTTTTTGCAAAGATAAAATATATGTTTTTAGCGAAAAAAAAATTAACAATCTTTATAAAGTTAATATACCAAAAAATAAAATTATAAATCATGTATTGACAAAGTTGCCTCAATTAAAGAACAACAAAATAGATTATAAAAAATTAGAAGATACAGTTAATGATTAAAAAATTTTTAGAAAAAAACCCGTTTAACTTAAATATAAATCAAAAAAAAAAATTTTTACAAACTTTAATTCAATTAACAAAATTTCATAAAAAAAACTGTAAGAATTACTCATATATTCTTAAAAATTTTAGTTTTAAAATTAAAAAGAAAATGCGAGTTGAAGAATTACCATTTTTACCATCAAGTTTATTTAAAGAAATTGAATTATACTCGATTAAAAAAAAAAATATATTTAAAACATTAAAATCTTCTGGGACCTCAAGTCAGAATGTGTCACAAATATTTTTAGACAAAGAAAATGCAAAAGCACAAACAATGGTATTGTCAAAATTATTTAAATCTGTTCTAGGTGAAAAAAGATTACCGATGCTAATTATTGATGAAAATCCCTCAAATATGAATAAAAAGTTATTTAACGCAAAAATGGCAGCCATACTTGGTTTTTCAATTTTTGGATATGACCATACTTATTTGTTAAACCAAGATGGAAGAATTGATTATAAGAAATTAAATTTATTTTTAGATAAATACAGCAATAAAAAATTTATAATATTTGGCTTTACAAGTAATATTTATCAACTTTTAATTAATAAATTAATCAAAAAAAAAATTAATTTTAATTTTAAAAATTCAATTTTAATTCATGGGGGTGGCTGGAAAAAAATGGAGGATATTAAAATTAATAATGACAAATTTAAGAATCTTTTGCTCAAAAAACTTGGCATTAAAAATGTTATAAATTATTATGGAATGGTAGAGCAAGCTGGATCTATATTCCTAGAGTGCAATACGTGTCAATTTTTTAAAACTTCTATTTTTTCTGACGTTGTAATTAGAGATGAAAAATTAAAAAAAATTTCTGAAGGTAAAAAAAAAGGTCTATTGCAAGTTTTATCTATTTTACCAACTAGTTATCCAGGTCATAGTATACTTACTGAAGATATTGGACAATATTCTAAAGGAAGGTGTCAGTGTGGATTTGAGGGTAAAAGGTTTTTAGTTCTTGGAAGGTCAAAAAAGTCTGAAATAAGAGGATGCAGTGATGTATGATAAAACTGAGAATATAAAATATTTATGTAGTTCAAAAAAATTTTCTACATATGTGGATGCACCATTTAGCAAATTAGTAATCACATTTTTAAATGATCTGTCAATTTTACTTTTAAAAGATAAGTCTGCTAATAAATTTGGAGATATTTTAAGTTTAGCTTTTTGGTTAAGAGAAAAAAATATAACAAATTTAAAAAAAAATTTTTTTAATAAAAATCAAAATAAGATAGGCTTAGGTAATATTTTTCATATTACTCCTACCAATGTACCAACTAATTTTGCCTATTCTTTTGTTTTTGGGCTTGTAACAGGTAACTCTAATTTAGTAAAATTACCAAATCAGAGTTTTGAACAAGTAGATTTAATCTGTGAAAAAATTAATTTTTTATTTAACAAAAAAAAGTATTTAAAGTACAAAAATAGTAATCTCTTTTTCAAATACAACTCCAATGATATTTTGATAACAAATAAGTTCTCCAAAATATCAGATGCTAGAATGGTTTGGGGTGGAGACAATACAGTAAAAAATATTAAAAAAGTAGAGACGAAAATTAAAGTTAAAGATTTATATTTCACAGAAAAGTATTCATTATCCATTATTTCCGCCTCTAAATACTTATCTTCTAAAAAAAGTTCAAAATTAGAATTAGCTAAAAATTTTTATAATGATACTTTTGTTTTTGATCAAAATGCGTGTACTTCACCCCGATTAGTTTTGTGGCAAGGTACAAGAAATAATAATAATAAAGCAAAGTTAATTTTTTGGAATTTATTAAGAGAGATTGTTTCAAAAAAATATCATATTGATTACTCAAGTTCAGTTGAAAAATATAAAAATTTTTGCTTAGATGCTATTAAAAATAAAAATTTCAAAAATTTCAAAAATTTTAAAAATTTAATTTATGTAGTTGAGTTAAAAAATATTTCTCAGGACACATACAAGTTATTTAAAAATTTTGGATATTTCTATGAGTTTGATTTAATAAACTTTAATTCTATCCAAAAAGTACTTTCCAACAAAACACAAACTTTATCTTATTTTGGGTATACAACAAAATTTTTAAATGATTTCATCAAAAAAAATAAAATTAATAAAATAGACAGAATAGCTAAAATTGGTGATACTATGAAAATGAATTTAGTTTGGGATGGATACAACATATATAATGATTTAACCAAAGAAATTGAAATAATTTAACTATTTAAAAAATCTATAATTTTTTTTTTAATCCCATTTTTTGATAATGAATATTTTTCCAAGAGATAAGAATATTCACCTGAGATGCTATAATTATCAGGAAGGCCTAAATTTAAAATATTTTGATTATTAGACATACTTCCTATTAAACACTGATTAATAGTAGACCCAAGTCCACCCTCGAGTGAATGCTCTTCAATAGTTATAATTTTTTTATAATTTTTTACTTTGTCAATAATATAATTTTTATTAATAGGTTTTAAGGTATGAACATTTATTAATGAAACTGATATGCCTCTATCATTTTTCATCTCTTTGGCCGCCTCTATGCAGTTCACTAATATTGAGCCTGTAGCAAATATTATGAGATCACTGCCTGTGATTAATTCTATAGGAAGGCCAATCTTAAAATTATAATCATCAGTATTTACTACTTTTGAATTAGATCCACCTGTAAGTCTTATATAAACAGGACCATCATGTTCTGCTGCAGCAAAAACAGATTTTACTACCTCTGAGCCATCACTTGGAGATAAAACCGTCATACCGGGTATAGACTTCATAATAGATAAATCTTCTATACAACAATGAGTATAGCCTAATGTTCCTAAAACAACACCGCTTGCAATACCAACCATGGTTATTTTTTTTTTCATATAACCTTGATTAACTTTTATTTGTTCTAAACATCTCATTGATTGGAATGGGGCAAAGCTAGTTGTAAAAACATTATATCCTAATGTAGATAATCCAGTTGCAATACCTATCATATTTTGTTCCGCAATTCCGACGTCTAAATAATTGTCTTGAAACTTATTTTTATATCTATCTAAACCTGCTGATGTTGAAACATCAGCTGTTACTACCATGAGGTTTTCATATTTTTTTTTCAATTCTAAACAAGCCAAGCCAAATGTTGCACGTTGACCTATGCTAGAAAATAATTTTGATTTTGAGCTATCTACAATCATTTTTTAATAAATTTTTTCCAATTTGATTTGAATAACCCTAGATTGTGTCTGTCTACATATTTTCCATTAATATAGTCCCTTTCTTTTATTGTTCCCTCATAAGTAAATCCAAAAAGAAGCTTATTTATTTTAAGTAATTTTTTATCATTAGATGCAGCACTAATTCTTCTCATGTTTAATTTATCAAATGCATGGTTAATTAGTAAAGTTTGAGCTTCTTTAAAAAAAATTAAAGAATTCATATTCTTGGAGTCTTTGTTGAATATAGAAGATATATCACATGCTCTATCAAAGTGATTTATATTATAAAGAGACATCATTCCAATAAGAGTATTATTTTTTTTATTTACTACGCCCACCTGGAGTCTTTTTTTTGATATAATATTTTCTATAAAATATTTTTTTTGATTTGCTTTAGTATTTGGAAAATATCCTTGTTTAGTAAATTTAGTAAGATTTTTCTTATTAAACCAATTGTACCAATCAGTCTTCTCGACTATATTTTTTGTTATACATATAAGGTCAACACTTTTACCCTCTAAAAAAACGTCAAATTTCATTCTAATTCTCTAATTTCATTTACAGCTTGATCGTATAATGTTTTAGTTAATATAGCATGATGGAATTTATTATTATTTTCAGCAAATGATAGGTATTTACCTTTAATTGTATTAGCTATAATACATTTTGGTTGATTTGCTGGATCTTTTCTAAATGCAGTTTCTAATTCATTTAAATCGTGGCCATTGATTTCAATTGTATGGAATCCAAATGAGTTCATTTTTTCGTGAAGTGATAACGTATCCAATATTTCTTCATTTGATCCAGTTTGTTGAAATTTGTTATGATCTATAACTACTGTTAAATTATTTAATTTAAAATTTGAAGCTGACATAAAGCTTTCCCAAACTGAACCTTCATTACACTCTCCATCACCCAAAACTACATATACATGATTTTTACTTTTCTTCTTCTTTAGTCCTATTGCTAAACCAACTGCAATACTAATACCAATACCTAGGCTACCTGTAGAAAAATCAATACCAAATTTTTTGTTTAAAACTGGATGTCCAAGCAAAGGGCTATCATTCTTTTCAAATCTTTTTAATTCTTCTTTATCAAAAAATCCTTTTTCAGCTAAAATTGAATAATAAGCGAGGCATGCATGACCCTTACTTAAAATAAAATAATCTCTATCAATTTCCTTAATATTTACTGGTGAAAGATTTATAAATTTTGAAAAAATTATATTTATTATATCAATCATTGAAAGTGCACCACCTATGTGAGCGCTACTAGCTCCCGCCGAATACGCTGCAGTAATAATATTATTTAAAAGACTTTTTCTTATCTTTTTTAAGTCGTGATTTAATATATTTTTTTTCAAAGAATTTATTTTAATTTTATATATTAATTTTATACTTCTTTAAAATTTTCTTTCCTTTTTGAAATGAGCTAAAATCTACTATGTCATCAGTATCAAGTGTAATCTTAAATTTTTCTTCTAATTCTGACATTAGGCCCATATGACCTATAGAGTCCCACTCATCAATTTGATTATATTCTAGTTTTTCCAGCTGCTCCTCTTTAATTGGAAATGTAGATAAGAAAGCTTTTTTATAATTTTCTAAGTTGTTCATGATTTTTTTGACTAGTTACACATTATTATATTATATTTCAATGCATTCCACCATCTACTCTAATAGTTTGTCCATTAACATAACTAGAAAGATCTGAGCATAAAAAAAATACTACATTTGCAATTTCTTCAGGTTTTCCAATTCTTTTGAGTGATATTCGGCTCAACGTTTTTTCAATATACTCCTTTTTAGTATTATTTCTCATCATATCTGTTTCTGTTAGACCAGGAGCAATCGAATTTACTCTTATTTTAAATGCTGAAAGCTCTTTTGAGAGCGTGCTGGATAAAGAAATAATACTTGCTTTACTCGCAGAATAAACTGATCGACCTATATCATTATCTAAACCAGAAGATGATGATATATTTACTATACTTTTAGAGCCATCTGTTTTTATCATCATCTTTGAAATATGTTGAGTAAAATAAAATTGACCAAAGAAGTTAACTTTAAATATCTCAGTTAAATCAGTCTTTTTTGTCATTTGAAATGAAGATGTTGTAATAATACCAGCATTGTTAATTAAATAATTTATCTTAATATTTAATTTTTTTATTTTCTCTATTCCATCATTTATATTATCTTGATTGTTAAAATTAAAAAAAAGTGGATATATTTTAATTTTATATTTTCTGGAGAGTTTTCTGCAATAATCGATGTGAATATTATTTTTTTTATTTGAACAAGCAATTATATGGATACCCTCTGCTGCAAATTTCTCTAATATGGCTTTTCCTATACCTCTAGACGAACCTGTAATTAGTACAACTTTACTTTTAAGCATTATTTTTAAACATAATCATCCTCAGAAAAAATATTTTTAGCTTCAGCTGGCTGAAAAATAGTTTGACCACTTTTTGTCATAAATCTATCTATAAAACTTTTATCTTCGCCTGCTAAACAAAGATCGCTATGATTTCTAAAATGTTTTATTTTAAAACCATACTCTACTATTTCCTTTAAAGATTGCTTAAAAATATTTCCAATTTTAATATGAACGTAAGGACAGACTAATACATCCCCAATAGGTGTGATATACAATCTATTTACAGTTGTGCAACCTAGTATACCCTCATTTGTTCTATCAAAAGGATTCCATATATTTCTTACTAAATTTTTGTATTCTTTTCTGATTTTTCTTAAATATTCTCTGTCTTTGTCATCACATATTATTTGTTCTGCTTTCTGCCACATTCCAGCTGGCACAGCTACATTTAATAATGTTTTATATTTTTTTTCTTTTGAGTAATCTAAAAGCTGTTTGAAATGATCAGTATTAGCATTGTAATGTCCCACTGTAATATTTAAATATGGATCCATTCCAGCATTTCTCACATGCTCCAAAGCTGCAATGGCTCTTTTCCAAGACTCTTTTCTACCCCTTATTTCATCATGAACCTTTTCGTCCATACTATCAATACTAACTGATACTCTACTTACATTAGCATCCGCCAACCTTTCTGCCATGCTTTTATCTAGGTAGTAACCATTAGTGGTTACGTAGAGATAAAATCTTTCTGGTTTTATTGCTTCTAAAACTTTAAATAACTTTTTGGGTTGTAATAATAATTCCCCACCTTGTAGATCAAATTCAAAATATCCAAGCTCATCAGCTTGATCAGCTAAATCAGCAATAGCTCCATAGTCCAAATATTCCTTTACATGATCTCCTTTAGGCGAATTAGTAAAACAATATTTGCATCTTAAATTACAAGCATTATTAAAATTTAAATCAATTCCTCTAGTTTTGGTTCCAACTTTTCCATCGTTAAATTTAACATACTCATAGAAATCTTTTAATTTTTTTACCAATCTAGGTTTTTTTAATAGTGAAGATGCAATAGGCATTATATAATCTATGGAATATAACTATTTATCATTTTTTTTCTAATCTTAAATCTTTTTTATATCAAATTTACTTAATTGATCTGGTAGAATTAACTTAAAATTTGCACTACATGCCTTTTTATCCAAAATATAACCTTCGCCACTTAATTGTGCTATACCTCTTTTAAAAGATAGAAGTTTTGTTTTAATATTAAGCCTATCTCCAGGCACAACTTTTTTTTTAAATATCAGATCATTCGCAGAGATAAGGTAGACTATTTTACCTTTGTTCCCTGGTAAACTTAAAATTGTCAATGCACCCATTTGAATCAAAGACTCTATTTGAAGCATTCCAGGCATATTTGGATCATTTTTCCAGTGAACTTTAAAAAACCATTCTGACTTGAGATCTTTGTAACCTTCAGCCAGTTTACCTGGTATTAAATTTTCCACAAAGTCAATCATTAGATAAGGCTCTCTATTTTGCTGATATTCAAGAATATCTTTATAATTTAATTTCATTTGTGTATTATTAACTTTTAAATACTTAATTTTAAATTAAAAGGTTTTTAATAGAATCTCAATCTGAAATGATAATACCTTATGGAAAGCATAAAATTGACAGTAAAGACGTTAAATATGTTCAAAAATCTTTAAAATCTAAGTTTATTACTCAAGGTCCTGCAGTTAAAAAATTTGAAAAAAATTTAAAAAATAAAGTTGAATCAAAATATTGTGTTGCAGTTAATAGTGCAACTAGTGCGCTTCATATTTCTTGCTTAGCTCTAGATGTAAATAAAAAAAGTTTGGTTTGGACGGTTCCAAATACATTTGTTTCAACAGCAAACTCTGCATTATTCTGTGGTGCAAAAATTGACTTTGTAGATATTGATTATAAAAATTTTAACATATCCTTAACAGAATTAAAAAAAAAACTGGAAAAATCAAAAAAAGAAAAAAAACTTCCTAGTTTAATAATTGTAGTACATTTAGGTGGAAACCCAACATTAGCAATGGAGATAAAAAAATTATCACAAAGATATAAATTTAAAATTTTGGAGGATGCTTCACATTCTTTAGGAGCAAATTACTATGGTAAAAAAGTTGGTTGCTCTATATGGTCAGATGCTACCGTTTTTAGTTTTCATCCTGTTAAGATGATTACTACCGCTGAGGGAGGAGCTGTGATGACGAATAATAAAAAGATTTATAAAAAATTACGTTTATTTAGCAGCAATGGAATTACTAAAAATAAAAAAGATTTTCTAATAAATGTCAAACAACCAAATTATTATGAACAACAAGTCTTAGGATATAATTATAGAATGAACGAACTGCAGGCAGCCTTAGGTATTAGTCAATTAACAAAACTACATAAATTTGTTAAAGAAAGAAACGTAATTGCCAATTATTATCGTGAAAAATTAATTCACAAAAAAATACTTTTTCAAGAAATAAATAAAAATACTTTAAGTTCCTATCACCTATTTATAATACGAATTCTGGGAAAAAATAATAAAAAAATAAGAGATAAAATATTGCTCGGTCTTAAAAAAAAAAAAATTTACCTAGGAATTCATTATTATCCGGTTCATTTACAGCCATATTATAAAAATTTAGGATTTCGCAGAGGAAACTTTCCAATATCGGAGGACTATTCTGATACTGCAATGAGTTTACCAATTTATTCAGGTCTCAAAAAAAAAGAAATAGACAAAATAATAAATTATATTTTGAATAACTTGGATGAAAAATAAAATAGGAATTGGAACTGCAAATTTCGGTTCACAATATGGCGTAAATAAAAAACAAATATTTAAAGTATCCGCAAAAAAAATTTTAAATATCTCAAAAAAAAATAGAATAAATTTAATTGATACTGCCTCAGAATATCCAGGAGCTGAAGAAATTTTAGGTGATTTAAATATATCTAAGTTTAAAATTGTTACAAAAATTAAAATTCCAAATAATTTTTTAAAAAAAGATATAACAAAAATAGAAAATAAATTTTTCGCATCTCTTAAAAAACTTAAAGTTAAAAGAGTTTATGCATTATTAATCCAAAATTGTGATGAACTTTTAAATAGTAATGGAAAATATCTTTATGATTTTTTTTTAAGATTAAAAAAAAAAGGACTCATATTAAAGTTAGGTTTTTCTGTTTATTCAACAAAAACTTTAAGTAATCTCAACAAAAAATTTAAATATGATATCATTCAAATACCAATAAATATCTTAAATCAGAAATTTTTAGAAAAAAATTTGTTAAAAAATTTAAAAAAAAAAAATGTAGAGATACATTCAAGGTCATCTTTTTTACAAGGCTTATTACTAATGAATGAAAATTCTTTACCAAAAAAATTTTTAAATTATAAAAATATATTAACTGAATTTAATTCGTTTTTAAAAAAAAATAATTATGAAAAATTAAGTTTTCTTTTAAATTTTTCATTTAACATAAAATATATTGATTATGTGATAATAGGGATTGATAATTCAAATCAACTTAAGAAATTAATTTTATTTTCGAAAAAAAATAACATTAATTTTAAAAAATTTAATTTTAAATTTGATAGTAAATTAGTAGACCCTCGGTTATGGAAAGAAAAGTAAGCATTATTATTCAAGCAAGACTCTCATCTAAAAGATTTCCAGGAAAAGTTCTTTATAAAGTTGGAAGTAAGCCGATCATTAAAATACTAATTGAAAGGCTAAAATATACACAAGGAATAAATGATATAATTTTTGCAATCCCAGATAATCAAAAAAATAACAAACTATATTATTATTTAAAGACTATTAAAAATATTAAAATATATCGTGGAAGCGAAAACAATGTACTTTTAAGATACTTTAATGCAGCAAAAAAATTCAATTCTGATATTATTATTAGAATTACAGCAGATTGTCCTTTGATTGATCCTTTAATGTTAAATAAAATATTAAAATATTTTAAAAAAAATAAATATGACTATATTTCAAATATAAGACCAAGATCATTTCCTGATGGTTTAGATATCGAAGTTTTTAATTTTCAAACTTTGAAATATGCTTTCAAAAGTAGTAAGTCAAAAATTGATAAAGAACATGTTACAAAATTTATGGTTAGATCAAAAAAAGTATTAAAATATAATATTAAAAACAAAATAAATTATTCTAAATTAAGATGGACAATCGACTATAAAGAGGATCTTTTATTTTTACGAAATTTCCTTAAGGGTTACTCTGTAAAGAAATACTTAGGTTGGAAAAAACTATTAAAACTCTATAATAATATCTGAATACAAAAGATTAGAAAGCATCTATGAAAGGACCAAAGTTGTGGAAATTAGCAAAAGAAATTATCGCCTCTGGCAATATGTTATTATCAAAAAATCCAGATGTCTTTTTACCAAAACTGTGGCCTGCGTATTTTAAAAAAACAAAAGGCTGCTTCATTTGGGATTTGGATGGTATAAAATATATCGATATGTCAACGATGAGTGTAGGCACTAATGTTTTGGGTTATAATAATTCTAAAGTTGACAAAGCTGTTAAAAACGTTGTGCAAAATGGAAATATGTCTACTTTAAACTGTCCTGAGGAGGTATATTTAGCAAGAGAATTGATAAAAGCTCACAAATGGGCATCATTTGCAAAATTTGCTAGAACAGGCGCAGAAGCAAATTCGATTGCTATTAGAATTGCTAGATCTTTTAACAAAAATCATAATATTGCAATTTGTGGTTATCATGGCTGGCACGATTGGTATCTTTCAACTAATTTAAGTTCAAAAGATGGTCTGAAAGATCATTTACTACCAGGACTTTCATCTATAGGTATTCCATCAAACTTAAAAAATTCCGTTCATCCCTTTAAGTTTAATAGCATAGACAGTTTTAAAAAGTTAGTTGAAACTAAAAAAATTGGAGTAGTTATTATGGAAGTTGCAAGGTCTCAGAGACCGAAAAAAGATTTTCTGTTAGAAATTAGAAAAATTTGTAATAGGAAAAAAATTTCACTAATTTTTGATGAGTGTACAACAGGATTCAGAGAAAATTATGGAGGTATGCATAAACTTTATAAAGTGTATCCAGATCTAGCAGTATTTGGTAAAGCTATAGGTAACGGATATGCAATAACTGCAGTCATAGGAAGAAAAGAATATAAAAAATTTGCTGAAAAAACTTTTATTAGTAGTACTTTCTGGACAGAAAGAATTGGTCCTTCAGCTGCACTAAAGACATTAGAAGTTATGAAAAAACAAAAACCTTGGAAGGTTATAAAAAAAAATTCTATATTTTTAAGATCAGAAATAATTAGAATTGCAAAAAAAAATGATTTAAAAATAAAAATTAGTGAGGTGCCATCTATAATGGCCTTCAGTTTTGATAGTAATAAACATAGAGAATATAAAACATATTTAACTCAAGAAATGTTAAAGGCTAATATAATTGCAGGCACGTCAATATACCTTTCAATATCTCATAATAAAAAAATAATAAAAAAATATTTAAACACTTTAGAAAAAATTTTTAAAGTAATAAAAAAGTGTGAAGATGGAAAAAATATATATAAATTTTTAAATACACCATTATGTCAATCAGCATTAAAAAGAATAAATTAGATAGTATTACCAGAAAAGTTTTAATTTTAGCAGCGCACCCAGATGATGAGGTATTAGGATGTGGTGGAACAATTTACAATTTAACATCTCAAAAAATAGCTGTAAATATTTGTTTTTTTTCAAATGGAGTTTCATCTAGACCAAATTTTAAAAAGAACGAAATTTTGTTAAGAAAAAAGGCTGCACAAAATGTCGGAAAGTTGCTTAAAATCTCAAGTTTAACTTTTAATGATTTTCCAGATAACTCTTTTGATAAGGTTAATATTTTGGAAATAACTAAAATAATTGAAAAAAAAATAAAAATATTTAAACCTGATACTATCTTTACCCATTTTGGAAATGATTTAAATATTGATCATCAAAAAATTAGTCAAGCAACATTAGCTGCAACAAGACCACAGAAAAATCAAATAGTAAAAAAAGTTTTTTTTTATGAAGTTCCTTCAAGTACAGAGTGGAATTTTAGTAAAAATAAAAAACTATTTAATCCCAATTGGTTTGTAGATATTTCAGGTTCTTTAAAAATTAAAATCGAGGCCTTAAAAATTTATGGAAGTGAAATGAGAAAATATCCACATCCAAGGTCTTATAAAGCAATTGAGGCATTATCAAGATGGAGAGGTGCTACTGCTGGTTACAAGGCTGCTGAAGCATTTATACTTGCAAGAAAAATTTGATGAAGTTTTTTTTTATTGTCGATTATAAAAAAAATTCAGGCTTAGGACATTTAAAAAGATCGCTTCTAATCGCAAAAAGATTAGAAAATTTTAACCATAAAATTTTTTTTTTATGTAATAAAAATTATTTTACAGAAGATAAGAGAAATAAATTCGAATTTATAAAATTAAATGAAAAAAAATTAAATAAAAATGTAAGTTTAATAAAAAAAAAAATTATTTCAGAAAATCCTACCCTTATCATATTTGATACATACGAAATCAGTCAAAAAATTATTAATCAAATAAGTAAGCTGAATAAAAAAATTATGATAATTCATGATTTTAAGTTTTTTAAAAAAAATGTGGATATTTATTTAAATTATAATCTTAAAAAAATTCAAAAAAGTAAAAAAATATTACTTGGTAGAAAGTTTGCAATTGTAGAAAGAAAAAATATCTTAAACAGAATTTATAAAGATAAAATTAAACGAATATTACTTTTTTTTGGTGGAAGTGATTCAAAAAAACTCAATCTAAAATTTTTGAAAATATTTAAAAGTAAAACTTTTCATAAATATGAATTCAATTTTATTTTAAGTCAAAATATTAAAAACCAAAAAAAAATACAAAAATATCTAAATTACAAAAACTTTAAAAAAGTAAAATTTGATAAAAACTTTCAAAGAAATCTTCATAATACAGATTTATACATTGGAGCAGGTGGAGCATCATTAATGGATGTAATTATAACTGGAACGCCTGCAATTTTTTTTCCAATTAACAAAAATCAAAAGAACAATTGCTCAAATATAGATAAACAAAAAAAATTAATAGTAGAAAATGTACAAAAATTAGAAAAAACTGAACTTATGAGAAAAAAATTGATTAATTATTTTAATGATTATAAGTCTATTATAAAAGTTGCAAAACTAAATTTAAATATATTTGATGGATTGGGAATACAACGAGTTGTCAACCATATCTTAGGCAATGATAAAGCAAAGTTTAAAAATAAAAAATTTTAAAATTTTAAAAAATAAAGTTTTGGTGATTGCTGAAATTGGAATTAATCACCTTGGGAGCGAAAATTATTGTAAAAAACTAATCTTAAAAGCCATAAACTCTGGTGCAGATTGCGTAAAGTTACAAATTATTAATGCAGAAGAAAGCTATGAAAAAGGAACCAAATCATTTGCCTTATTTAAGAAATATAGTCTCAGCTTCGAGTCACTTAAAAGAATAAATGATTTTTGCAAAAGAAGAAATATTCTGCTTTTTGCTACTCCTGGAGATATGAATAGTCTAAATATAGTTAAAAAGCTTAAATTTCCCCTTATAAAAATTTCGTCAGGATTAAATACAAATAAATATTTAATGAGCGAAGTTCTAAAACTAAATCTTCCTGTAATTATATCTTTGGGGATGACTAATGAGTTAGAGATGAAAAAAATATATAAATTTCTTTTAAAAAAAACTAGAAATTTTGCTTTATTGAAATGCACTTCAATTTATCCATCTGGTGATAATGAATTAAATTTAAATTCTATAAAAAGGTTAAAAAAAATGTTCAATTGTACAATTGGGTATTCAGATCATACATTGGATGATTTAGCTATATTGACTGCGGTTAGTAATGGCGCAAGCATCATTGAGAAGCATTTTACTACAAATAAAAAGTTAAAAATTGCTGACCATAAAATTTCTATGGAGCCAAAAGAATTTAAATTGATGGTTAAAAAAATTAGAAGAGTTGAGAAAATATTAGGTGATGAAAAAAAATTTTTAAGTAGAAAAGAAAAAATTAATAAAAAAAAATTTCAGCGCATACTTTTTTCATCAAAAAATATTTCTAAAAATGAAATATTAAAAATTAATAAACTTTATTTCAAAAGACCTGTTAAAAGAAATAAGTATGATATAACAGCAGATAAATATAAAAATTACTTAGGTAAAAAAATAATTCAAAAAATAAAAAAAAATAAACAAATAAGCTCAAATTTTTTAAAACTAGCATGAAATATACAGTTATGATTACTTGTGCTACTGTTGGCTTATCTCACCAAAAACTTCAACTAATTAAAGAGTCCCATGAGCACAAAGATATTTTTTTACTGGGTGTTGACACAAAAAAAGACGAAATAGTCGAAAAAATTACAGATGCTTTTGAAGTTGTACCTTTTGCTAAAGAAAAAAATTTTATTAGTAAAATTAAAAAAATTATCAAAAATTATAAGGTAAATTTAATAATTCCTTGTTCAGATGAAGAAGCATTGATTTTAGCAAAAAAAAGAAATCTAATAGAAAATTCGAACACTAAAATCTTTGTAGATGATTATAACTTATTAAAAAAACTTTCTAGTAAAGTCAAAACTTACGAACTACTAAAAGATTTCAGTAAATATATTCCACAATACTATTTGTGCAAAAATTTTAAAGATATGAACTTAAATATCAAAAAAGTATTAGAGAAAAACAAGTTCTTTGTTATAAAGCCTGCTGAAGAAAGCCGAGGGGGAAGAAATGTTTGTGTAATTGAAAATACGAAAAAGAATTATAAAAAACATTTTAATGATAATCGAGAAATTCATACATCACTTTCAATTTTTAATAATGAAATTAAAGAAACATATAAAAATTTATTCCCATTAATAGTAATGGAAAAGCTTTTTCAACCAGCTTACGATTTAGATATCTTAGCAAAAAAAGGTAAAATGCTTCAATGTGTTTCGCGACACCGTGTTGATCCATCTGGTAAGAATGGTCATATCGTATTCGAAGATCGCAATTTTTATAATTTTGCAAAAAAATTGTCCAAATCCCTATTTTTAAATGGCATTTATGATTGTGATTTAATGAGAGATAAAAAAAACAAATTAAAAATATTGGAAATTAACCCTAGACAAAGCGGAAGCATAACAGTCTCGATGAGTGCAGGAGTTAAAATTTATGATCAAATATTTTCATTAGTTAGAAATAAAAAAATAAAAATATTCAAAAAAATAAAAAAAGTAAAAATAATACCGACTGTTGTGTTAAAGAAAGTATAAATGTGTGGAATAGCTGCTATAATTAATGTTTCTAATAACAAATCTCATATTAATAAGCTTGATTTAGTAAAGATGTCTAATGCTCTTAAGAGTCGAGGGCCAGACTCAAAAGGACAATTTATTTCAAAAAAGAAAGATATAGCATTAGCAGTAAGAAGACTCTCAACGCAAGACACCAGAAATATAGCCAATCAACCATGTGAAAGTACCGATAGAAGCATTGTAGCTATACTTAATGGAGAAATTTATAATCATTTCGAACTTAGAAAAGAACTTATTTTATTAGGTTTTAAATTTAAAAGCAATAATGATACGGAAGTTTTAGCGAACGGCTTCAAAGCATGGAAAGAAAAAATTTTAGATAAGATTAAAGGACAATATGCTTTTGTTATATATGACAAGATTTCTGAAGAAACTTTAATTGCGAGAGATCCTTCTGGTATATCACCTATGTTTTATACTTTACATGATAGTCAAATTATAATTGGATCTACAATTCAATCAATACTTTCAATCAATAATAAATATTACAAATTATATAAACCAGCAATAATTGATTTTTTCCTTTCAGACGCTGTTTCTAATGGAAATACATTTTTTAAAGACATAAGATATTTAAAAGCTGGATTTTGTATTAAAATAAATAGAAATAAGTCTTATAAAATTAGATCTTTTAAAAAAATCAAAGAAAAATTTTTTGAATATAAAAAACTATCTACGGAAAAAGAATACACAAATAAACTTTATGAACTATTAGAAAGTTCAGTTCTAAAAACTCTACAAGGAGATAAGAAGGTAGGCTTATTTTTGTCGGGTGGTATTGATTCAGTATCAATTATGGCATTGATTAAAAAAATTTCACCAAATACAAACATCAAGACTTTTTCTGCAGCTTTTGAGGACTCCTTTTCTCATAATATTGTAGGGGAAACACAAATTGCGAAGAAAATGTCAGATTATTATGAGTGTGAATTTAATGAAGTAGTAGTTAGTCATGAAGATTTAATTAATAATTTAAAAAATACCGAACAACCACAAGGATCTTTTATTGAGACTACTATAGATAAACTTTCTAAAAAAAGTTCTGAGATGAAAACTAATATAGCTCTTTCAGGAGAAGGAATAGACGAAATGTTTTTAGGCTATGACCATTATCTAGCTTCTATTGGTATTTTAGATAAAAATTTCTCATTTCTTAAAAAAAAGTATACTCTCAGGGGAGATGCCAACAAACTATTTGAAAACAGAAAAAAAAAATTAGTAAATATATTTTTAGGTGGAGGAGTAAACTTAGGCCTTATTCAAAAATTAAATCAAATATTTAAAATAAACAATTCAGAAAAAAATAGATTTAAGAACTATATATTGAAATTACATAACAAAATAAGCAATAACGATATTAAAGCTGATATTGGCCAACAAATGATGTATATTGATTATACTTATAAAGTAGCCGAAAATCATTTAAGAAGAGCAGAAGGTCCTGCGATGAATAATGGAGTTGAGATGAGGTTTCCATATTTAATGGATGATTTATTAGATTTTGTTTATAAAATTCCTTTAAATTTAAAGATTGGATCAGGCGAAACAAAATATTTATTTAGAAAAACTTTGGATGGCATAGTTCATTCTGATGCAGTAAGGAGACCAAAATCTCCGTTTGCCTTACCAGGTGTGAGAAGTAAACATTACAAAAAAGCGAAAATAAATTATGGTAAGCCAGCTTTTAAAGACATTATCTATAACAACAAAAAATATATTAATGAGATTTTTAATGATGGTTCATTTAATAAAGAAAAATTTATTAATATAGAATTTTTTAATACTAGATTAGCAATGCAAAAAACCAAAAACACGAGTTTCTTTGATGGATTAATTTGGAAAATGTGGAGTTTTGCAGAATGGTATGAAAAAAAATGTCAATGAAAAATAATCTAGAATTTTTAAAAATTCAGACTCCAGGCGATAAATGAAATATTTAAGATGTACAATAAAAAAGTAATTTTTATAAAAGAATGCAATATATAATTGTTGAAAGTATTTCAGCTTTTAATTTTGCAAAAAAAAAAATTAAAAAAAAAGATATTTGCTGGGCCTCAACCTCACCCAAGGTATGTAATTTTTTTTCTATCAATAAAGTTAATTATATTGAAATAGAAAAATTAGTAACTAAAGTAGAACTAAATGAAATTGGAAAAATTTCGAAAAATATCTCTGAAGCAATTATAAATGAGTCTAATAATATATTTGTAAAAAAAAAATATATTGATTTAAGATTTATAGCCGGAGCAGCAATTTTTAAAAAAATTCATGTAGTAATTTATAAAAATTACCTTTTAAATAAACTCTTAAATAGGACAAAAAAAAACTTAATTTGCGTTGGAAACCCAAGTTTATCAAATGATAATAGTTTTTTAGGAATCGGAACTTTTGACAATATTTTTGCATTTATAGGGAGTAACTTTAAAAAAAATATAAAGATTATTGAATATGAAGAAAATAAAAATTTGAATAAAAAAAATATTTTAACTAAAGGTAACAATAATTTTTTTTTAACTAAAATTATTTCACTTTTAAACTCAAACTATAGCGTTTTTTTATTTAAAACATTAAGATATTTGTCTTTCTTTAATTTTATAGAAAACATTTTGAATAAGCAAGATAGAAAACAAATAGTAATTATTAAAGAAACGGATCATATTGCTTTCTCTTTTAGTAGACTATTAAAAAAACATAGTATTGTTTTTTTTAATGAAAATTTCAAAGAAATAGAAATAAAAATCAAAAAAAAAAAAAATAAGATTTTAGAAAGAAAATTTAAAAGTAGCTCCAACATAGTCAATAAGAAAATTTTAAAACTTCTTGCAAATTCCTCCTTAAATAAAAATCAGATAATCGGATATGAAAAAGGATTAATTATAATCTTAGAGCAAATATTTCAATATCTACAATCTGTAGATGAAAACTACAATTACATAGAAAATAAATTTAAAAAAATTGTTTCAAAATTTAACAAAGATTTTTGTTTGATATCAAATAATGCATTAAGTCATATAGAATGCATGTTCGTTTCATATTGTCAAAATATAGGAGTCAAGATGTATCTTTTTGAACATGGTTTAAGGGGAATTTCTAAAATTGACAAATCTTTTAGTGATTACTATCAACAATACAAAGGTGATTATGGGATTTATTATTGGAAAAAAAGTCATGATTATATTTATTCTAAAAATAAACAAAAAAAAATTATTGGAGGGTTCCCCTGTACCTCTAAAAATAATTATTTTAAATTTTTGTTTAAAAGATCATTGATTAAAATTTATCTGAAAATACCTATTTTTAAAGAAACTATTGTATTTTTGTCTAATCTAGAGAGAAATAATAATAATTTTCCAAATTTTACAAATGATTATGAAATAGTTAAAAATAATAAAGAAATAATAAAATTTTTAGCTAATAAATTTCCAAAAAAAATAATAATTCTCAAATTATATTCTACACAAAGATATATAGATATTTATAATTATCAAGATCTAGCAAAAGAATTTAAAAATGTTAAAATTTTAAGAGATATAAGCTTTGATTATTTAGCAGATGTTTTTGATGAGATTTATATATCACATACCTCTAGCACTTTATTTAGATGTTTAAATTCTAAAGCAAAAGTTTATTTTTTAAAAAATTCAAATGTTGATGATATTAAAATGTTTATTAAAAAAAGAATCAGGATAAATATTCCAAATATAAAATTTTCTTATTTATTAAACAAAAAGTTAAATAAAATTAACTATGATTGGATTAATTTTTTAAAATAATATAATTAAAAATTACAACTAAGTGTTTGTGCATTAATTATATCTCTATTAGAATTTTTTTTTATTTTAGACCTGCCATGAATAAATCGATTATTGTTAATCATAATCAAATCACCTTGTTGCCATTTATGATTAAATGTTAAATGTTCAGCTTTATCATATATTTCTTCCATAATTTTTTTTGGTATATTTTTATTTTTATCATATGTGCATTTAATTATCTGCTCCTCTTGTTTAACACTCAAAAGATGATTGGCAAAAATAAATTTATCTATGTTTTTAATTTTATTTACTAGAAATTTTTTAAATTTAAAATATAGAAAACCATTTTTCCAATCTATTTTTTCATCATAGCAACCTACTTTATTTAAAAACCATTTTTGATTTTTAAGATTTTTGTTGTCTTTTAATTTTATTTTATTATGAAATATTATTGGATTTTTAAGAAAAAATTTTTTTGTTTCAAGATTAAGCTTTGCCCATAAATTTATTCCATCACAAATTTTTGTATTTCCACCCTCATTTCTTTTTGGAGGTGTAATACAATAAAACCAAATAATTTCAGGACAAGAAATAGTAAAACTAGACTCACTATGTAATTCAATTTGATGGTTACCACTATCAACATTTCTCAGATTAATAATTTCAAATCTTGATTTTCTTCTATTTGCGTCATTAGCAAACTTTGATGTAAATTTTTTTATAAACTTATTAAACTTATAAGGGTCTATAATAAAATTTCTAAATAAAATAATTCCATGATTTTGAAATTTGTTTATGATCTCTTTTTTTCTTATTCTTTGTGATAGTATGTCAATTTTTTTACCATTAATTAAAAAACCACCATTATAAAATTTGTTCGATATTTCATGAATTTTATGCCTTTTAACGTAAATCATTTTAAATTTAGTGTTATGATAAATTATTTAATATAAATGGTTGTTGATATAAAGACATTTTTATGTGGCATGAAATAAAAATTAAATGAAAAATAAAAAAATTCAAATAAAAAAATGCACTCTCAAAGACTCCAAATTTATATATAATTTGTATAACAATAATGTAAAAAAAAAAAATTTTAACAATAATACGATTGTAACATTTAAGTCTCATCAAGAGTGGCTTAAAAATATTTTAAATTCAAAAAAATCAAAAATATATATAGGTTTTACTAATAGAAGATTCGGTTATGTTAGAATTGAAAATTTATTTGAAAACATATTTATTATTTCTATAGCAGTTATCGAAAAATATTTTAGTAAGGGCTATTCTAGTGATTTATTAAATCTTTCAATTAGAAAATTTTTTAAAAAAAGAAACTTTATTTTATTCTCATTTGTAAAAAAAAATAATTTTAGATCAACTGTTTTTTTTTTAAAAAATAAATTTCTCGAAATTAGAATTGATAGAAATGATAGATTAAAAAAACTTATTAAGAAAAATAATAAAGTATTTATTTATGTTGAAAATCTGCCTAACAAAAAAATAATCTAACCTTGAAATGATTAAAAGAGTTTTTTTAACTAATATATTGTATTTTATTTCAAGTTATAAATTTCTATCAAATATTTTCTCCATATTTCTAATCTTAATTGTTAATTTATATAATGTGAGATTAATATTAAAAAAAAAATCTATTAAGGGCCTAGCCTTAAGTCATACAAGATTCAGACACGATATACATATTTTAAATAATTCATCTGACTTATCAATTTATAAATTACCTTTAAAAATACAGTATTTAATTTTAATACCCTTTGAGAAATATTTATATGAGCACAAAGATAAAATTTTTTATCCTAATGATAAATTAGATAAAATAAAAATTAGAAATCAAAAATATCTATTAAAAATTTTAAATTTATTCTTTGGGTATTTCAAATTCACATTAACAGCATCTGTCAGCTACGTACAAGATTACGATATATCAAAAGCTGCAAAAGAAAGTGGTCTCAAACATATTATACTAATGCGTGAAAATTTTGGAATTATTAAAAAACAAGCAGACGATATTACAAATTATTATAATGCTTTTGAAAAATCTACTGCTGATTTACTTATTGTTCATAATCAATCAACAAAGAAATTATTTGAGAGCATTAAAATGTTCGAAAATTCAAATGTAAAGGCCTTAGGATGTATTCGTATGGATGAATATTTAGAAAAATTAAAAAAAGTTGCGATTAAAGACACTAAATTTTCAAAAAATATTACATTTTTTAGTTTTTCAACTAATTCAGGATGTCATCTTGCTGAAACACCTAGAATTGCAGCATTTGAAAAAAAAAGAGGCTTAGTTAAATTTTTTAAAAATACGCATAATATTGTTATTAATTTTGCGAAGCAAAATCCATCCATTCAACTTAATATTAAAACAAAATGGTCACAAAATTGGATTGATTTAATACAAAAAAATTGGAAAGAATATAGTGGGGAAAGTAAATTTCCCATTAATTGTAATGTAACGGCTTTAGATGATCCTCATGAATTAATAATCAAATCAGATTTAGTGATTGGATTTAATTCAACAACATTACTAGAAGCAGGTTTAAGAGATATACCTATAATTATTCCTAAATTTGATGAAGCAAGCGAAATTTATAAAGAATATTTTGATTTTGAAGAATATAAAGACTCATTTATTGTGGCTAATAATCCAGATGAGCTTAATTATTTGCTTAGCAAGTCATTATCAAACTCAGGTATTTCTCAAGGAATAAAAAAAAGAAGAAAAATACTATTTCAAAATTATGTTTCAAGCCTGGACGGCCAAACTAAAGGTAGATATATTGAAGCAATAAAGAAAACTATCTTGTAAAAATTTATTTTTTTTAATTAAATTTATGTATCAATTTAAACACTTTAATTTAATATGGGGTAAATATTTTGGAAATATAAAGTATATAATCTTTTTTTTACAACTAGCTACAGTTGTCTTAGAAACGCTTAGTATTGCTTTATTATTACCTATCTTACACTTTTTGACTGGCGTAGAAATAGATTCAAAGATAATAAAATTTTTTGAAAATTTTTTTAAAGTCGATAAAACAAATTTTGATATACTTAAAATTCTTTTATTTATTTGCGCAATATTTTTTTTTAAAAGTATTTTACTCTCCTTAATTAATTGGTTTCAAATTAAAATTACAACTAATCTTCAAAAAAAATTGGCAAAAAAGTTAGTAAATGGTTATTTAAATATATCCTTCAATTCATTTATAAATAGAAATACTTCTGAATACATACGAAATATTATTGAAGAAACCGCGGTAATAACAACCAGATTTGCACTTTTTATTAATTTATCAACTGAAATTTTAGTATTTATTAGTATTAGTTCTATTCTTCTTTATTACGATTTAAAGGGTACTTTATATGTTATTCTATTTTTCTTATTCATTACGATCGTTTATTATTTAGTAATTCGAAAATACTTAATTAAATTAGGTCAAATAAGAGTTTTGAATATGTCGTTAAAATTAAAAACTATTAATGAAATATTTAATAGTTGGAAATTGATTAATGTAATAGGGAAACAAAAATATTTTGTAAATCTTTTTCACAAATTTAATCAATTACAAACTGATAGTACTAGAAACATGAATTTTATAACAACAATTATGAGATCATGGATTGAGGTCTTATTAATTGTAAGTTTAATAATTTTTGTTTTTACGTTATCACTTTCAGATATTTCAGATCAAGAACTGTTACTAAAATTGGGAGTTTTATTTACACTCTGTTTAAGATTAACACCATCAATAAACAGAATTACTAATTATATTCAAAAAATTAAGTTTGGAGATAAATCTTTAGAAGTTATCTTAGAAGACCTTGCTTTATTTGAAAAGGATAGAAAATTATTTAATAAGACAGTTAAAAACTGCAGCTTTGATTTAAATGAACATCTTATCCTAGAAAAAATAAATTTTACTTACAGAGAAAATAATAAAAAAATCTTTGAAAATTTAAATCTACAAATAAAAAAAAATAATACTATCGGTATCCATGGAAAAACTGGAATTGGAAAAACTACTTTAATTGACCTCATAATTGGGTTTTTAAAACCAACAAGTGGTTTCATTAAATTAGGTGATAAAAATATTGAGGACAATTTGTATGAATGGCAATCTAACATTGGATATGTTCCGCAATCAATATATTTGCTAGATGAGAGCATAAAATTTAACATTACATTGGAGGAAGATCAAAATAAAGTGGATGAAATAAGGTTTAAAAATGCTATCAATATTTCGCAGTTAAGTAGTTTTATTGAAAATCAAGAAAAGCTAGAGGAAACCATGATTGGTGAAAATGGAATTAAACTTTCTGGTGGTCAAAAACAAAGAATTGGTATAGCAAGGGCATTATACAGAGAGCCAAAAATTCTTATTTTAGATGAACCATCAAATAATCTAGATCTAAGTACATCAAAACTTCTATTTGAAAAGATTAAAAGTGAGTATATGAATATAAGGGTAATAATAATATCACATAATATGTTAGATTTTAATCATTGTGATGAAGTATACAAAGTTGAAGATTATAAAATTAATAAAAATAAATAATGTTTAAAAATAAAACTATTCTATTAACTGGAGGAACGGGTTCTTTTGGCTATGCAATGACGGCTGCATTATTAAAACTAAATCCCAAAAAAATATTAATCTTTTCAAGAGATGAGTTTAAACAATATACTATGCAAAATTCACTTAAAAAATATATTTCAAAATTAAGATTTTTTATTGGAGATGTCAGAGACTCAAAAAGATTAGATATGGCTATGAAAAATGTTGATTACGTTATTCATGCTGCTGCTCTTAAACAGGTAGATTCTGCCGAATATAATCCTTTTGAATTTATCAAAACAAATATTAACGGTGCTCAAAACGTAATTGAGTCATGCCTTATAAATAATGTCAAAAAAGTTATAGCATTGTCTACAGATAAAGCGGTAAATCCCATAAATTTATACGGCGCAACAAAACTAGCTTCTGATAAATTATTCGTAAGCTCTAATAATCTAGTTGGAAGTAATAATACTAAATTTTCTGTAGTCAGATATGGTAATGTTTTAGGCTCGAGAGGTTCAGTTATGCCTTTATTTTATGATCATTTAAGAAAAAAAAAAAATTATTTTCCAATAACTAATGCAAAAACAACAAGATTTTGGATTACACTTGAGACTGGTGTAGATTTCGTTTTAAACTCATTCAAAATAATGAATGGTGGAGAAATATTTATTCCTAAAATGCCATCAGTAAGAACTGTAGACTTAGCAAAATCAATTAACCCTAAATATAAACTCAAAATTGTTGGTTTAAGGCCAGGAGAAAAAATTCATGAAACTTTATTTTCTAAAGAGGACTGCAAATATATATTAGAGACAAAGAATTCTTACATAATTGAACCAACAATTAAAAAATATTTTAATTACCAACAACCAAAAAAAATAAAGTTTAAAAGAG
>CACKUI010000006.1 GCA_902603305.1 uncultured Pelagibacteraceae bacterium
ATGATCATGACCATCACTTTCTGGTTCTTGAGCAATAGGCTCTAAATCTTTACCAGCTAAATCTTTAAAGAAGTGTTCGTTTGCTTCAAATTCAAATGGCATATGCTCTGTGAAAAAAGCATATTTGCCATCTTTAGCAATTTTTACATCAAATACAGAAACATCTTTATTGGCATCAAAATTTAGACTGTAAGAATTATTTTTAGCTACAAGTACTTCGCCATCTTTTTTTGCTTCAACTGTTTCGCCCTCAAGTAATTTCTCAGCTGCCTCTTCAACTTCTTCTATGTCATGAGCAGATAATATTACCATTTTCATAGCTGGGTCAGCGTAGTCACCATCAACTTTAGCAAATGACCATTTGTAGGTACCAGCCTTTAATTCAAAAAGACCTGCCCATTCAAAAGCATGGGCTCCATGACCATGATCATCATGATCATCTTTTTTAGCATGATCGTCATGATCACCATGTCCGTGATCATCATGATCATCAAAAATATTTCTCTCTCTAAATTTTAATTTTATTAAACCTTTTACGTCCATAAACTCAATCTTTTCAGCTTTTGCAGCGATTGAATCTAATGGTTTTTCTAAAAAATTTTCTAAATCTTCACCTACCCAAAAAACAATGTCAGCATCTTGTAACATTTTTGCATGCGAAGGCTTCATGGCAAATCCATGTGGAGAAGCGTATCCATCAACTATTAAATCTGGTTTAGCTACACCATCCATTAAATAGCTAGCTAAAGAGTGTATTGGCTTAATTGATGCAACAACTTTGATGTCGGCATTTGCAGATGTAAAAAAAGTTAAAAATGATAGTATTGTTATGATTATTGAGGATTTTTTTAGATTTTTCATAATATTTGGTTATTGTTAATTGTTATAATATAACACTGTGTAATAATATAACATAATTAAGTCAAGTGAATTAATGAGCATGGAAAATAATATATTAGTAAAATTAAATAATGTTGGTTTTCAACAAAATCAAAAGTGGCTTGTTAAAGGTGTTTCTTTAAAAGTAGAAAAAGGAAAAATTGTTACCTTAATCGGTCCTAATGGATCAGGCAAAAGTACAACTGCAAAAATTGCTCTAGGTTTATTTAAAAATATTGAGGGTCAAGTTGAAAAATTCACAAATAATATTGGTTATGTTCCACAAAAAATATCAATAGATTGGACACTTCCTCTAAGAGTAAGAGATTTTATGCTTTTAACGGATAATCTTACAGAAGACGTAATTGATGAAGCACTATCATTAACTGGAGTAACAAATTTAAAAGATAAAAGTTTAGGAAACTTATCTGGTGGAGAGTTTCAAAGAGTTTTACTTGCAAGAGCTATTTCAAAAAAACCTGATTTATTAGTACTTGATGAACCAGTTCAAGGTGTAGATTTTACAGGAGAAATTGCCTTGTATGAATTAATTAAAGAAATTTCAGAAAAATTAAATTGTGGTATTTTATTAATATCTCATGACTTACATACAGTAATGAGCGCTACTGATCACGTTGTTTGTTTAAACGGTCATGTCTGTTGTTCGGGTTCACCGAAAGAAGTTGCAAAAAATAGTGAATACAAAGCATTGTTTGGCGAACAAGCTGCTCAAACACTTTCAATTTATGAACATAAGCACGATCATGTTCATACTAGTGATGGGGATATAAAGAAAAATTGATATGTTTGATGATTTTTTTATAAGAGCATTGGTTGCAGGTATTGGTATCGCTTTCGTAGCGGGACCTCTTGGTTGTTTTGTTGTGTGGAGGAGATTGTCTTATTTTGGAGATACACTCGCCCACTCCGCATTACTTGGTGTAACAATTGCATATTCATTAGAATTTAATATTGCTGTTTCAATATTTTTAATTTCATCAGCAATTGCATTAATTTTAATACAACTACAAAAAAAAACTAATCTACCAAGTGATGCATTGTTAGGGTTATTGGCTCACTCATCATTGGCAGTTGGATTAGTGGTAATTGGATTTTTAACCTTTATAAGATTTGATATTATGGGATTGTTGTTTGGGGATATATTGGCTGTTAATAAGAAAGATCTTGTAACAATATGGGTTGGTGGAGCCTTAATTTTATTGGTTTTAAGATTAATATGGAAACCTTTGTTCGCCTCAACTGTAAATTATGAATTAGCACAAGCAGAAGGTCTAAACCCTGATAGAGCAAAAGCGATCTTTACAATCTTATTGGCTGCAATAATTGCCATATCAATTAAATTAGTCGGAGTGCTATTAATTACAGGAATGTTAATTATACCAACTGCTATGGCCAGAAATCTTTCAGATAATCCACAAAAAATGGTGATCTTTGCGATAATTGGAGGATTGTTATCAGTGTTTATAGGATTGTTCTCTTCCTTAGAATTCAATACACCGTCTGGTCCATCCATAATTGCTGCAGCTCTAGTGTTGTTTATTTTTTCATTACTTAAAGTTAAACAAACGATACAATTGAAAAATTAATGGAATATTATAAAAAAATAATTAAATGCAAAAACAAGAAACATTAACTAAAAACCAAAAAATAATTTTAGATTTAATTGAAAAATCTGATCAACCATTAAAAGCATATTCAATTTTATTTGATGTTAAAAAAAAAGGTATTAATGCTCCTTTGCAAGTTTATAGAGCCTTAAACAAACTAGTGAAAATTGGAAAAATTCATAAAATAGAAAGTAGAAACGCTTTCATAGCTTGTAAAAATTCAAAATGTCAAATTGCTAATGCTACTATTTTTTCAATTTGTGAAAGTTGTGAAGATGTAACTGAAATTCATGATAATAAATTATCAGAACATCTAAGAGATTTTAAAGATAATAAAGGAATGAAATATAATAAATACAATTTAGAATTTTTTGGTCTGTGCAAGAAATGCGTTTAAAAAAATGAAAATTGAATATTATTTTAGTGTCCTATCTCCGTTTAGTTATTTAGGAGCTGATAGATTTACAAAAATAGTAAGCAAATATAATTTAGAGGTTATAGAAAAACCACTTGATTTAGTTGGTGAAATTTTTCCAAATACTGGTGGGTTGCCAGTTCCTAAAAGACATCCTGCAAGACAAAAATATAGACTTGTAGAACTGGAGAGAATTTCAAATAAACTGGGTTTGCCGATTATTAAAAAGCCAAAGTTTTTTCCACCTAAAGACCCACACTTACCAGCAAAATTTGTAATAGCTTCAAATAAATTGGGTAATAAACTTCATTTTGGAAATGAATGTTTAAAATATTTATGGTCTATGGATAAAGATCTTTCTGATCACAATACACTTCAGGAAATTTGTGAAAAATTAAATTTAAACTTTGAAGAAATGAAGAAATTAGCTTTAACTGATGATGTAAACTTGGAGTATCAAAAGAATTCAAAAGACGCGGTTGATAACGATGTATTTGGTGCTCCCTCATATGTCTTAAATAATGAGATTTTTTGGGGTCAAGATAGATTAGATTATCTTGAAGATGCATTTCTTAAATAAGTGAATATCCAGAGGATCTTACTGTTCTAATTAGTTCTTTTGTTTTATCAATATTAATCGACTTTCTTAATCTTCTAATATGAACATCAATAGTTCTACTTTCTACATTTATGTTGTTTGGCCAAACATTTTCTAAAATTTGATCTCTTGAATATACTCTTTTAGGGTTGCTTAAAAAGAATTCTAGTAGTCTAAATTCTGTTGGTCCAAGCTGTATTTCAATATTTTTTCTAAACACTCTCTTCTCAAATCTATTTAATTTTAAATCTTCAAATTCTAAACTATTTGAAACAACTTTAGGATCATATCTTCTTAATACAGCTTTTATTCTTGCTAAAAGCTCATTGAAACTAAATGGTTTGGTTAAATAATCATCAACACCACTATCTAATCCTTTTATTTTATCTTCCTCTTCTCCTTTTGCTGTAAGCATTATTATGGGTAGGTTTTTATGACTTGAGTTATTTCTAATATTTTTGCAAATATCAATTCCAGATAAATCTGGAAGCATCCAATCAAGTAAAAGCAAATTTGGTTCAAACTTTTTTAAATCTTTTAAACCATCATTACCATTGGTAGATGAAGCTACTAAAAAACCCTCTTTTTCTAAATTATGTTGAACTAATTGTATTATTGAAGGCTCATCCTCAATAATAAATATTTTGCCATTCATTTTATTCTTGGATAACTTTTCCTTTTGGTCTGCTTCCTTTTAGATATTCGCCTTTAATTAAGTAACAAATAGACTCTGCAATATTAGTAATATGATCACCTGCTCTCTCTAAGTTTTTTGTTGCGAATATAAGATGTGTAGAAAAATCTAAATTTTTTTTATCTTTAGATAAAAAATCAATAACACTTTCCATTGCAATATAGGTAAGGTCATCAACTTGCTCATCCTTTTCCCAAACTTCTTTGGCTTTATCGTAATTTTTGTTAACATAACTATCTAAAACATCATTTAACTGTTTTATAACCAACTCACCTAATCTTTTTAAATTTGATAGTAATTCCTCTGGTAAATCTAGTGGGAGAGGTTTAACTTTTTTTGCATTGCTTTTGGATAGATCTCCAATTCTTTCCAAGTCTTGTGAAATTTTTAAAGAACTAATTGTTTCCCTTAAATCAATAGCCATAGGAGCTCTTTTGACTAGTAATGTCATAATTTGAGTATCTATTTTTGATCTAAATTTATTAATTTCATCATCACTTTTAATAATTTTATCAATAGAATCTTTATCAACTTTAATGATAGCGTCCATTGAGTCTACCATTTGAGACTCGGTTAAACTTCCCATTTTAATTACAGAATCAACAAGAAATTGTAATTCTTCTTCATATGACTTTACTGTATGTTCGTTACTCATAGTTTATCCAAATCTACCTGTAATATAATCTTGTGTCATTTTATTGTCAGGGTTCTTAAAAATTTTTTCTGTTTTTCCTACCTCAATTAATTTTCCAAGATGAAAAAAGCCAGTTTTCTGTGAAACTCTAACTGCTTGAGCCATCGAATGGGTAACAATAACTATTGTATAGGTTTTCTTAAGTTCATCAATCAATTCTTCAATTTTGGCTGTTGCTATTGGATCTAAGGCTGAACATGGTTCATCCATTAGAATTACTTCTGGATTTACTGATATTGCTCTAGCTATACAAAGTCGTTGTTGTTGACCTCCAGATAATCCAGTACCTGGTTCGTCTAACCTATCTTTAACCTCTTCCCACAAAGCAGCTTTTTTTAAACTTCTTTCAACTATTTCATCTAGCTCACTTTTTGTCTCTCCCTTGCCATGTATCTTTGGACCATATGAAATATTATCGTATATGCTTTTAGGAAATGGATTTGGTTTTTGAAACACCATCCCAACTCTTTCTCTTAAGGAAACGACGTCTAAATTTTCATCATTAATTTCTACACCGTCAATCTCAATATTTCCTGTAACTTTGCAAATATCAATTACGTCATTCATTCTGTTTATACATCTTATGAAGGTTGATTTACCACACCCAGATGGACCAATTAATGCAGTTACTTCTTTTTCATTCAAATCCAAGTTTACATCAAATAAAGCTTGTTTGTCTCCATAGAACACATTTAAATTATTAGATTTGATTTTTACTTCACTCATTTAATTCCATCTCTTTTCAAATTTTTGTCTTAAATATACTGCTATAAAATTCATAACAATTAAAAAACTCAATAACATCATAATTGTTGCTGATGTTTTTTCAACAAAACCTCTTTCAGCTGACTCTGACCACAAATATACCTGCACAGGTAGCGAGGATGATGGATCAATTGGAGTTGATGGAATGTCAACAACAAAAGCAACCATACCAATCAAAATTAATGGTGCAGTCTCTCCTAATGCTTGTGCTAAACCAATAATTGTTCCTGATAATGTTCCTGGTAGCGATAATGGAACTACATGATGAAATACAGATTGAAACTTTGATGCGCCTACTGCCAATGCACCTTCTCTT
This sequence comes from uncultured Pelagibacteraceae bacterium, assembly GCA_902603305.1. Classification (GTDB taxonomy): domain Bacteria; phylum Pseudomonadota; class Alphaproteobacteria; order Pelagibacterales; family Pelagibacteraceae; genus Pelagibacter. The sequence goes on from CACKUI010000006.1 coordinate 5,990, forward strand.
ATCGAGGGTGGAACTGCTTTTAAAGATGCCCTGCAAGGAATAATTATTCTTGGCAATGTCATCAAGGCTAATGTAATACCAGCTACTAATGGAGTAGATCTAGGTAACTGAATAGTAGCTAATAATATTTGTAGAGCAAGCAATCCATAAACAATTGAAGGCACTGCAGCTAAATTATTAATGTTTATTTCGATAAAATCTGTAATTTTATTTTTTGGAGCAAACTCTTCTAAATAAATTGAAGCAAGAACAGCAACTGGAAAAGCTAACAATAGACATATGATTATGCTATAGAACGATCCAACTAAAGCCCCTCCAATTCCAGCTAGCTCTGGATCTCTGGAGTCCCCATTATTAAAAAAATAATTATTAAAGTTTTTGTTTATTTTATTATTTTGTAAAAGATTGTCATAAATTTTTAGCTGAAAATTTGAAATTCTTCTTCTATCCTCTGGTAAATTCCTAGGGTAATTTCCTTTATGCAATTGATCTATATCGTCTGATGCCGTTATTTCTAAGTTAATTTTTTTTCCTATTAAGTTGTTATTTTCTAAAAAAGCTTTTTTAATTTCAATTTCAGCATCGGTTGTAAATAAATCAATTAATTCATTTTCTTCATCTAAATTTTTAGCAGGATATGCTTTAAGAAGAGTTTCAATTGTAATATCATAAAAATCTGCTTCCCTTATATTCTCCTCTGGTTCTCCATTTTCAATTTCAATTAATTCTGGGTCAAAGAAAACCTCTACATTAATGACTGTTTTCATAAATGCAGAACTTCCTTTTGAAAAAATATTATTTACTAATATAAGTACAAAAACCAAAGCAACCAAAATTGATGTGACACCATACAATCTAAACCTTTTTTCAGCAGCATGTCGTTTTTTTAATCTTTGTTCTTTAGTCATATTTCTCTCTATATTTTTTCACAGCTCTCTGAGCAATGTAATTTAAAATCAATGTTGCAACAAATAGTGTCAATCCCAATGCAAAAGCTGATTGCGTTTTTGGGCTATCAAATTCTTGATCACCAACGAGTATCATTACAATTTGGGTTGTAATTGTTGTTGTTGACTCAAGTGGGTTAATAGTGAGATTAGCTGCTAATCCTGCTGCCATAACTACAATCATGGTTTCACCAATAGCTCTCGATACAGCTAACAATACTGATCCAATTATTCCAGGTAATGCTGCGGGAATTACAACTTGTTTTATCGTTTCTGATTTAGTTGCTCCAACAGCATAGGAACCATCTCTAAGTGATTGTGGTACTGAATTAATTACATCATCAGATAAAGAGGAAATATAAGGTATAATCATTATTCCCATAATCAGACCTGCAGCTAAAGCACTCTCTGAGGAAACTGTTAAACCAATACTCTCACCTATTTGTCTAAAGAATGGTCCTACGGTTAAAGCTGCAAAAAAACCATAAACAACAGTAGGTATTCCAGCAAGTATCTCAATGATTGGTTTTGAAATTCTTCTCATTTTAGAGGAAGCATATTCGGCCATGTATATTCCTGAAAATAATCCAATAGGTACAGCAACAAACATAGCAATGAATGCAATAAATGAAGTTCCAGCTATCAATGGTACAAATCCAAATGCATCTCTTAATTCATCATATTCTGCAGCCGTTATTGCAGATGCATCCCTGATAAAGGCTCTTTGAGGGCTCCAATTAGTACCAAATAAATAGTCAAAAATATTTATTACTGAAAAAAATTTTATACTTTCAAATAATAATGAGAATATTATTCCTAAAGTCGTAAGAATAGCAATTAAGGATGAAACAAAAAGTAAACCTTTTAAAATTTTCTCGACATCTTCTCTTGCTTTATTATTATTTTTAATTTTTTTTAATGAAAAAATAACTGAAGCAATAATTGTTACAAAAATTAAAACTATTTTAGAATTAGTAAAAATATTTAAAAATTTTGAATATGATATCGCGCTTTCTTTTAAGATAGTGTCAATATCACCAAAATAAGTACCTAAATGAATTGCTTTAATTTTTTCGTAAATTAAGTTAGCTTCATTTTTATCATTAAAAATTGCTCCTTGATTTGCGGCTGTCTCAATAATAATTGATTTTATAATTACGGGTTCAAATAAAGACCAAACTAATAAAAAAACTAATGCAGGTATTGAACTCCATAGAACTAAATAATAACCATAAAATTTTGGAAGTGCATTTAATTTAATATTTCTCTCAATAGATATACTTTTTGTCTTTGACTTACCGTAAAAAAACAAAGATGATGAAAATATTACTATTAAAAAAATAAGAACGAAGTTCATTCGAACAACTTGATATATTTAATTTGTTACAGATTTATTACAAATTAAATTAGTAATTGAATAAAAAGGCCAATGAATTTGGCCTTTTTTTTTAATTTTGAGTATTAGTCTAGTTAATGCTTATAGTAACAAGATCTAGAGCTGCTGTTCGTGTTGCTTTATACTTGTCAGATGCTAGAGGAACTAATCCAATTTTAGCTAAATAACCTCTGTTACTCATGGCTTTTTTTGAAGTGAATTCTTTAAGAAATTCCTTAATCCCAGGTATAACACCAACATGAGCCTTTTTAACATAAAAGAATAATGGCCTAGCAATTGGGTATGAATAATCCTGAATTCCTTCTAATGATGGTTGCACACCATCTACTGATGAAGCTTTAATTTTATCTTTGTTTGCAACCAAATAACTATAACCAAAAAAACCGAAAGCATCAGGATTTGATGAGAGTTTTTGTATTATAAGCGTATCATTTTCGCCAGCTTCAACGGCATATCCATCTTCACGTATTTTAGCACATTCTTTTTTAGCTTTTTTACCTGCTGACTCATAAAGAGATTTTGCAGTTTTTGTACATCCTTTAGTCATTACTAAAGAATTCCAAGCATCTCTAGTTCCTGATGTTGGAGGGGCTATTAAAATTTCAATTTTTTTGTTTGGAAGATTTGCATCTATATCACTCCATTTTTTATAAGGATTTTCTAAAAGTTTACCATCGATGTCCACTTTAGCGGCTAGGGCTCTCCATAATTGCTCTTTAGTAAAATCAGCATCTGGAGCGCTCACTGAATGAGCAAAAGAAATTCCGTCATTACCAACAATTATTTCTATAATTTCAGTAACACCATTTTTTTTACATAATTCTATTTCTTTTGGTTTAATTGCTCTGGAGGCATTTGTAACATCTGGATGATTTGCACCAACACCTGCACAGAATAATTTCATTCCACCACCAGTTCCTGTGCTTTCTATAACCGGAGTTTTGAACTTACCACTTTTACCAAATTTTTCAGCAACTACAGTTGCATAAGGATAAACAGTGGACGATCCTACTATTTTAATTTGATCTCTTGAATAACTAATTGTTGTAAAACTTAAAACTATAAGAAATCCTAAAAATACATTTATTATTTTTTTCATTTATCTCCTTAAGAATTTATTATGCTTAAATAAATAAATCTGATTCTTAAATATTTTATTAAAGGAAAGTTAAACTTTTATTACAAGGACTAACTTTTTAGTTGTATTATAGAGAATTGAATTTGATATCTATTGTTGTTCCTTGATTTTCAATACTGTTGATGTTCATTTCTGCTCTATGTTGAGAAACCAAATGTTTCACAATTGCCAAACCTAATCCTGTTCCTCCAACGCTACGGCTTTTGCTGGGGTCAACTGTGAAAAATCTTTCAGTGATTCTATGTATTGATTCTTTTGGAATTCCAATTCCTTGATCTGCTACGGAAATAATAATTAAATCTCCATCTTTTTTTGCTGTAATTATTATTTCCTTATTTTTATCACTATATTTAATCGAATTATCAATAAGATTTGTGAATATTTCAATAAGCTTATCTCTGTCACCTATTATTTTACAATTATCGATTTTATTAAATATAAGTTTAATTTTATTTTTACTTAATATTTTTTCATATGTTTTAATTACATAATCAATCAGCTCTATTAAATCTATCTCGTGAGTTGGTCTTATATGTTCCTGCAATTCAATTTTTGATAAAGAAAGCAAATCTCGAATTAGATTCTCCATTCTCTCAGACTGGGAAATCATAACTGGTAATAGATTATTTGCCTCTGAATTTTGTTTTATATCTGGGTTATTTTCAAAGGTTTCAAGACCCATTTTTATTGATTGTAAAGGAGTTCTTAGCTCGTGAGAAACATTAGCAACAAAATCTGATTTGAGTTGTTGGAATTTATAAAATTCAGTTAAGTCTCTTATAAATAAAAAGCATGAATTTTCATCGAAAAATAAATTATTTTGGTCAAGATAAATAGTAATATTTAATCTCAAAACAGCTTGATTTCTAATTTCTATTTCAAAATCTTTAACTTTTTTACCGTCAAATGCTTTATCAATTGAAATTAACAAATCCGGGTTTCTTAAATAGCCGCTAATATTTTCATTTAATTTTATTTGAAACCAATTATTTGCTGAATTATTACAAAATATAATTTTCTTTGATTTATCTAATATTATTATTCCCTCTGGTATATAATTTAATAAATCGTAGATATTTTTTCTATAATCTTTACTTTCAATTACTTTTACTTGTTCTTCAGTTTTGTTTTCATCTGTTTTGATACCTAGAACTCTTTCTTTTTTAAGTAACAAGAAAGCCAAAATCCCTATGATAATTAATAAGATGATAGTTAAAAGTTCCATTTAATTACAATTAAAATACTTTAATTCCTATTACACCAATAACAATTAATAAAATAGATATAATTTTTTTTGAAGTTATTTGTTCTTTTAAAAAGAAATATCCAATTAAAATAGAAAATAAAATACTCGTTTCTCTTAATGCACCAACAATTGGTATTGGTGCTTTAGTAAACGCCCATACTACTGTTATATAAGTAAAGTAATCAAGTGAACCACCGAATATAAATATCTTTTTTCCATATTTTGCTAATCTTTGAATGATATTTTTCTCATCTTTTAAACGCATTACAAATGTGTGCAGTAATGCATTTATAACAAACACCCAGCTAATAAAGGAAATAGCTGACAAACTTACCCTTGCGCCATAACCATCTATCACAGAATACAATCCGATCCATAAACCAGTTAATAGTGAATATTGGATTATTTTTGAGTTTTTTTTGGATTTATCAAATAAGCTTAAAAAAATTATTCCTAAACAAATAATTAAAATTGAAAGAATAAGAAAATTATCAAGCACCAAGCCTAAAAATAAAATTGAAATTATAGTAGCAACCAAAGGCCCTGTTCCACGTGCAATCGGATAAACCTTTGTTAAATCTCCTAGTTCATATGCACTTAAAAGATACCATTGATATGCTTGGTGAATAATAATGCTTACAATTAAATAAGGAATACTCTCATATGTAGGCAAAGGTAAGATTATTATTGCTGTTAAAGCTAATGGTAAACGACCCAAAATTACGCCGGATAAAGCTATAACTTTATCAGAATGTTTCTTAACCATTCCATTCCATGTGGCATGAGTAATGGCTGCGATAAGAACTAATATGAAAACAGTATTATCCATTAAGAGTTAATTATTTAACTCTACCATAGATGTCTTGATATCTAACAATATCAGTTTCTTTAAGTATAGAACCTACTTGAGCTTCCATAATTTTTACAGGTTTTTTTCCAGGATTTTGTATTCTATGAATTGCTCCTAATGGAATGAAAATATGTTCATTAGGTTTTTTATTAATGATATTTTTATTTAAAGTTATTCTTGGATTACCTTTTGTAACTAACCAATGTTCTGCTCTGTGATGATGTTTTTGAAGACTTAATATACCTTTAGGTTTTACTGACAATTCTTTAATTAAAAACTCTTTTCCTTCAAACAAATTTAAATAACTCCCCCATGGTCTATAAAAAACATTCTTTTTCTTAAAGTGTTTTCTTTTATTTTTATCATATATCTTGAGTATCTCTTTCCAACTACCAAGATCAGACCAAGGTATATCTAGTTTAATAGCATTAATTTTATTTGTTTTCTCAAGTATTCCATAATCAAAAGATTTCTCGATTGATTTTTCAAAAGCTCTTTTATTTAAGTAGTAAGTATTATTTTTATATTTGCCTTTTTTAATTGCCTCGACACAACTTTTATAAGTTTTATTTTGATATTTTTTAAAGTTATTGATTATTGAGTCTTTTCTTAAATAAAACATGCCAGAATTCCAGTAACCTTTTTTCTTAATTACTTCTTTTGCTTTTGATAATTTTGGTTTTTCAATAAATTTTGTAACTTTATTTATAGATTTAATTTTTTTAGTTAAAAAATATCCATATTCACTTGATGGGCTTGTAGGTTTTATTCCAAAAATAAATAAATTTTGATTATCTAAATTTGGTTTATTTTTTAAAAGGGATTTATTTAAAATATTAGACCTTTCAATTAAATGGTCTGCTGCAAAAAACATTAATGGTTGCTCTAATGGAATATCTTTTATCAAAGCTGAAGCAAGAATTGCCGGTGCGGTATTTTTTTTAGCTGGTTCTAAAACTATTTTAAACTTTTTAATTTTACTTTTTTTTAAAGCTAATTTTACTTGTTTTAAGTATTTGAGATTTGTGCTGATTATAGGAAAATCAAAAATTGGTTTATTTACTCTTTCTAAAGTTTTTTGAATTAAACTCCATCCACCAAAATCAATAAATTGTTTTGCTTGATGTTTTTTTTTATCTGGCCAAAGTCTTGTGCCTGCGCCACCACAAAGTATTACAGGTCTAATTTTCATTAAATATCAGCGTAAGTTCTAACCTCGTTTTTACCACCTGGATGAGTTGGTGCACCTTTATAAGCAGGACCAACCGTTTGTGCATATTTCCATAATGTACCATTACCAAAATTCACTTTTCTCGGTTTCCATTTTTTACGTCTTGCACTTAATTCCTTCTTTGTAAGTCTTACGTTAATAGTGCCTTTTTTAGCGTCTATATCAATGATATCCCCATTCCTTAAAAGGGCTATAGGACCGCCTACGGAGGCCTCAGGGCCCACATGACCGATACAAAAGCCTCTAGTAGCCCCAGAGAACCTACCATCTGTTATAAGAGCTACTTTCTCCCCTTTTCCCTGACCGTAGATTGCTGCAGTTGTTTGAAGCATTTCTCTCATACCAGGACCTCCTATTGGTCCCTCATATCTAATTATAATGATATCTCCATCTTTGTATTTTCTGTTTATTACTGCTTGGTAAGCAGACTCTTCATTATCAAAACATCTTGCTCTTCCTGTAAATTGTAATTTTTTCAAACCTGCTATTTTTACAATTCCACCTTCTGGAGCTAAATTTCCTTTTAATCCAACAACTCCTCCTGTTGGTGAAATTGGATTTTTATAAGATCTCATTACTTTTTGATTAGTTCTAAATTTAACATTTTTTAAATTTTCTCTCATGGTTTTGCCTGTAACCGTCATACAGTCTCCATGAATGTAACCACCATCCATAAGAGTTTTTAATAACATTGGAACTCCTCCTGCTTCCCACATATCTTTTGCAACATATTTTCCACCAGGTTTTAAATCAGCAAGATAAGGAGTTTTTTTAAAAATTTTTGCAACATCCATTAAATCAAATTTAATTCCAATTTCATTTGCAATAGCTGGTAAGTGTAAACCTGCATTTGTTGATCCACCTGTTGCTGCAACGATTGTTGCTGCATTTTCGAGAGCTTTTCTTGTTACTATGTCTCTAGGTCTAATATTTTTTGCTAATAAATTCATTACAGCTTTACCGCTGTCTATTGCATATTTATTTCTTTCTAAATATGGCGCTGGCGTTCCTGCTGAGAAAGGTAAAGCTAATCCTATTGCTTCAGAAACACATGCCATTGTATTAGCTGTAAATTGTCCACCACAAGCACCTGCACTTGGACATGCTTTTAATTCTAATTTTCTTAATGCATGAGCTGTCATTTTTTTTGATGTATATTTTCCAACACCTTCAAATACATCAACTACTGTTACATCTTTACCTTCAAATCTACCTGGTAAAATAGAACCGCCATAAATAAAAACACTTGGAACATTTAATCTAACCATAGCCATCATTAGACCTGGTAATGATTTATCACATCCAGCTAATCCAACTAATGCATCATAACAATGACCTCTAACTGTAAGTTCTGTTGAGTCTGCAATTACATCTCTTGATATTAAAGATGATTTCATTCCTTCATGACCCATTGCAATTCCATCTGTTACTGTAATAGTACAAAATTCTCTTGGTGTTCCACCGGTTGCTTGAACACCTTTTTTGACCGATTGCGCTTGTTTCATTAAATTAATGTTACATGGAGCAGCTTCATTCCATGTTGAGACAACTCCAACAAATGGCTTAGCAACATCCTTTTCTGTTAGATCCATTGCATAATAAAATGATCTTTGAGGAGCTTTATCAGCACCTATTGTTGTATGTCTACTTGGTAATTTTTTTTTATTAAATTTTTTCATTATAAACCTTTAAGAGTTAGTTCTATTTTTTTAACATCTTTTTCTAAATTAGCAAAGTTGCTTTTCTCTTGATCTACTATATTTTGTGGCGCACGGTCCATAAAGGATTTATTTGACAATCTAGTATCAATTTTTTTCATTTCTTCATTAATCTTAGTGATTTTTTTCTCTAGTGTTGTTTTAATCATATTTAGATCAACATCTTGGTCAAAATATAGTTTGAATAACTCTCCATTAATAACAATACTCGCAGCTGATTTTTTTAAGTCATTATCATGAAAGTTTTTAATTCTTCCATTTTTTTTTAAAATATTTTCATTAGCTGATAAAAAGTTTTTATATTCTTTATTGGTGTTTTCTGTTGAAATTTCAATAAATGATCCAGGGCTAATGTTTAATTCATTTTTAAATGATCTAATAGATGTAATAAAACTAATGATATTATTAATTTCATCATAAGATTTTTTTTCATGATAATCATTTTCCAACCAATTAGCATGCATTAAGAATTCATTGCCATTTTTATCTAACTTATTATTCAACCAAATCTCTTCTGTAACGAATGGGATGAAAGGATGCAGTATTATTAAGATTTCTCTAAAGACATATGAAGATGTTTGTCTTAGTTCTTTAATCTCCTCCTCATTATTAGAATTAAATACAGTTTTAGATAGCTCTAAATACCAATCACAAAAAGAATGCCATACAAATTGATAAATATTCTTTGCGGCTTCATCAAATCTATAGTTTTTTAAACTGTTTTCTGTCTCTTTTTTTGTTTTAACTAGTTCAGATAATATCCACTTATTAATTGTTAATTTAAGATTTTCAGGTTTTTTAATGTCACTAAAATCACACTCATTTTGTCTTAAAAAATTGTTAGCATTCCAAACTTTATTTAAAAAATTTCTATAACCTTTAACCCTATCTTCCGACAATTTTACATCACGACCAGGAGATGCCATTGATAAGAGAGTGAATCTTAAAGCATCAGCACTATATTTTTCGATAAGTTCTAAGGGATCAATTACATTGCCCTTTGATTTAGACATTTTTTGACCCTTTTCATCTCTAACAAGTGCGTGAACGTATATATTGTTAAAAGGCTCTTCTTTTAAAAACTCAGTTCCCATCATAATCATTCTAGCAACCCAGAAAAATATAATATCAAAACCAGTAACAAGAACGCTTGTTGGATAAAATTTTTCAACTTCTGGAGTTTTTTCTGGCCAACCTAAAGTCGCAAATGGCCATAGACCTGAAGAAAACCAAGTGTCTAATACATCCTCATCTCTTTTTAATTCCACATCTTTTGAATAGAATTCTTTTGCTTGTTTTATGCATTCATCCTCATTTTCAGCTACAAATATTTTTCCATCAGGCCCGTACCATGCTGGAATTTGATGTCCCCACCATAATTGACGAGAAATACACCAAGGCTCAATATTATTCATCCATTGAAAATATGTTTTTGACCAGTTCTCAGGAAAGAATTTAGTTTTACCATTATTTACTACTTCTTTTGCTTTTACAGCTAAAGTTTTAGCATCAACAAACCATTGTTCTGTTAAATAAGGCTCAATAATAGAATTAGATCTATCTCCATAAGGAACTTTGTTTACTAACTTTTCTATTTTTTCTAAAAACTTACCTTCTTCAAGATGTTCTAAAATTAATTTTCTTGCAGCAAATCTATCTAAACCTTTATATGGGTCAGGTGCATTGTCATTTATTTTTCCATCAGGCGTAAATATATTAATTACTTCTAACTTGTTTCTTATACCTACATCATAGTCATTGAAATCATGAGCTGGAGTAATTTTTACTGCTCCTGTTCCTTGTTCAGGATCAGCATAGTCATCTGTTATTACTTTTATTTTTCTGTTTGCTAAAGGAATGGTCACTAGCTTTCCAACAATATCTTTAAATCGATCGTCTTTAGGATTAACTGCTATTGCAGTATCTCCCAACATAGTTTCAGGTCTGGTTGTTGCAATTGTTACAAATTTATCAGAATTTTCTATTGGATAATTTATATAATAAAGTTGAGAATTTACTTCACGTTGATCAACTTCTAAATCAGATATTGCTGTTTTTAAAACAACATCCCAATTTACAAGTTTTTTTGCTTTGTAGATTAATTTCTTATTATAAAGATCAACAAATACTTTTATGACCGATTTGGATAAATTCTCGTCCATTGTGAATGCATTACGAGACCAATCACAAGAACATCCAAGTTTTTTAAGTTGGTTTATTATAATATCTCCATATTCGTTTTTCCATTCCCACACTTTTTCTATGAATTTTTCCCTACCCAAATCATTTTTTTTAACCCCTTCTTTTGTAAGTTTTTTTTCAACTAATGCTTGGGTTGCAATTCCGGCGTGATCTGTTCCTGGTTGCCATAAAGTTTCATAATTATTCATTCTATGAAATCTAGTTAAAACATCTTGAATTGAGTTATTTAAAGCATGCCCCATGTGGAGACTTCCAGTTACATTCGGTGGTGGAATTACAATTGAGAATTTTTTTGAATTTTCTTTGGGTTTAAATAAATCATTTTTTTCCCAATAATCGTAGATTTTATTTTCTACATTTTTATGCTCATATTTATCAAAACTCATTGAATTGTTTTATAAATTAATCAAATTAATAAACAATAATGAAAATCATTGCTAAATTTATAGACTAATGATCAAAATGAATTATACAAATATCGATTACCAAATATTTTATATTTGATGGCAACGTGGCGGAATGGTTACGCAGAGGATTGCAAATCCTTGTATCCCGGTTCGATTCCGGGCGTTGCCTCCAAAAAAAGTATTGAGATAAGTTTTAAAAAAAGTAAGTTGTGAGAAAAATATTCCTCGGTAGCTCAGTTGGTAGAGCAGTTGACTGTTAATCAATTGGTCGCAGGTTCGAGTCCTGCCCGAGGAGCCAAATCAATTAAACAGCTTTAGAAGTATTTATTTGTGCTATTTGTAAATTTTTTCCGAATTTAATTTTTTGATCCTGAGTTAACTCTGAATAAACTTTAACTAAGAAGTTATAGTTTACATTCATGTGTCCCTCTTTTGATTTATCAAGATTTATTAAATATTCTGAAAAATCCTCAAAGAAATAGTTTATTGGGACTTTTAAATAATTAGAAAGTTGCAATAATCTAATTGAACTTACACCGTTAGTTCCTTTTTCATACTTTTGAATTTGTTGAAATGTTACGTTTATCGCTTTTGCTACTTTAGTCTGAGTTAAACCTAGTGCTAATCTTCTTAACTTGAGCTTATTGCCAAGATGTTTGTTAAAATTATCTTCCATTCAAGACCCCTCTTTAAATAAAAATATTAATGAGAGTTAATCTAAATAGAAAAGTTAATGCAAGTAAAATAATTTTTAAAAAAAATGGTTTTTTTAACTTATTCGAAACCTGTCAAGTAACTTTTTATGAAGTCTTTAGAATTATTTTAAAGAATTTGGCTTAAAAAAAGCTTAGTTCTGTCACTCTTAGGGTTAGCAAAGAATTCTTTAGTTTCTGCCTTCTCAATTATCATACCTTCGTCCATAAAAATGACTTCATCAGCAACTTCTTTTGCAAATCCCATCTCATGTGTCACAACAATCATGGTCATTCCACCTTTTGCGAGACTAACCATTGCATCAAGTACTTCTTTGATCATTTCTGGGTCTAATGCTGAAGTTGGCTCATCAAATAACATAATTTTTGGTTGCATGCATAATGCTCTTGCTATTGCACAACGTTGTTGTTGACCTCCAGATAGTTGTCCAGGAAATTTGTTTGCCTGATCATCAATTTGTACTTTTTTAAGTTGATCTAATGCAAGTTCTTGGGCTTCTTTTTTTGGCATTTTTTTTACCCAAATAGGTGCAAGAGTACAATTGTCTAAAATTGATAAGTGTGGAAATAAATTAAATTGTTGAAAAACCATTCCAACTTCAGCTCTTATTTTTTCAATATCTTTTGTTTTTTCTGATAGTTCATTTCCATCAACAATTATATCTCCTTCTTGGTGCTCTTCTAATCTATTAATACATCTAATTAGTGTTGATTTTCCCGATCCAGAGGGCCCACATACAACAATTTTTTTATTTGTCTCAACCTCAAGATTTATATTTTTTAAAACTTGAAAGTCACCAAACCATTTATTCATATTTTGAATTTTTATTATTGGATCAGACATTTATTATCTTTCAGTTTTGTATTTAGCTTCTAAGTTATAACTATATTTACTCATTGCATAGCATATAATCCAGAATATTATTGATGCAAAAATATATCCTTCCATAGCAAAGCCAAGCCATTTTGGATTTGTTTTTGCTAAAGCAAGCATTCCTGCTAATTCAGCTAAACCAACTACAAAAATTAGAGGAGTATCTTTAACCAATGCTAAAAAAGTATTTGCTATTCCAGGTATAACTAATTTTAGAGCTTGAGGTAAAATTACAAAAATATGCATTTTCCAATAACCCATTCCTAAGGATTTGGCTGCATCGTATTGACCACGTGGAAGAGATTGCAATCCTCCTCTTATTACCTCAGCACAATAAGCAGCTTCAAATAAAGTAATTGCAATTATTACTCTTACCAATTTATCCATGAAAAAATCTTCAGGTAAGAACATTGGAAACATTACAGATGACATAAATAATACTGTAATCAGTGGAACACCTCTCCAAAATTCAATATAACAAATTGATATATATTTTATCGCTGGCAAATTAGATCTTCTTCCTAATGCAAAAATCATACCCAAAGGAAAACAGAAAATTAGACAGAAAAACGAAACTATAAAAGTAAGTGACAATCCTCCCCATGCACCCGTTTCTACCCACTGAAGACCAAATGATCCTCCAGAAATTAAATAATAAATTACGAGATATGCAATAACTGGATAAATTATAACATAGTATAATGCCAAATATTTTTTCAAATTTTCTTTCATGAAATATCCAACAAATCCAAGTGCTATAACTAATATAAATGCAGTGTTTATTCTCCAATGAAATTCATTGGGATACATTCCATACATAAATCTTCGAAACCAAACTTTAATATACGTCCAACAAGCACCCGTGCCTGTGCAAGCATCTTTTGAGTCACCTGAAATAGTGGCGTCAAAAATCATCCAACTTAGAGACTGAGGAAGAGCTTTTATAATTGAAAATAATATTAATAGAGTTAACAAAGCATTAAAATTATTCGTGTTTATATTTTTATTTAATAAATCTAATTTTTTATTTCCTGAATAATCAATTCTCATCATATTTAATCCGATTAATCCTATGATTAATGGAAACAAAGTTGTTAAGGAGCCAGGTAGAAAAGATGTTAAATTTATTTTTAAAAAGGCATTTGATATGACATCAATTAAGCTTACTAAAACTAAAAAAGTACCAATAATAGAATAGTTTTTAATGTTATCTCTGTTAGGTTTTAAAAAATTAATAGTTTGTATCATTTACTTTTCTTTAATTTCAATTTTTTTGTTATACCAATTCATTATTGCTGCAATTGTTAAGCTTATAGTTAAATAAGTTAACATTGTTATTGAAACAATTTCTATTGCCTTACCAGTTTGCATCAAAGCAGTTCCCGCAAATACAAGTACTAAATCCGGATATGCAATAGCAGCTGCCAAAGATGAATTTTTAGTTAAATTTAAATATTGGTTTGTTGTTGGTGGTATAATAATTCTTAAAGCTTGAGGCATAATAACTAACTTTAAAACTTGATTAGGCGTCAAACCTACAGATGCTGCAGCCTCTTTTTGGCCTTTGCTAACTCCCTCAATACCAGCTCTAACGCACTCTGCCACAAAGGTAGAAGTGTATAAAGATAATGCTAGCACTAATGCTATTAATTCTGGTGGTAAACTTATTCCACCTTCATAAATATAAGATATCTTTGATAATTTTTTGAGCTCAGGTATTTCAAATTCTAAGGATACTCCACCAATTAAAAATGATAAAAGAGGCAATACAATTAATAGAGATGCTGAATAAAATAGCACAGGAATTTGTTTACCTTGTATATCTCTTAATTTATTTGCGTAATTTCTTAATACAATAATTGCTATTATTGCTGCAAGTCCACAATATAAAAATACATTCAAATTTTCCCATACCATTGCTGGTATGTAATAACCTTTTACAGTCATATAAGTTACCCCAAACCATGCATTGGCTTTCTCTGGCATAGGTAAAGCTCTAAGAGCTGCGTAATACCAAAAAAAGATTTGTAGCAGTAATGGAATATTTCTGAAAAACTCGACGTACCATGCGGCTGAGTTTTTAATTAGGTAATTAGATGATAATCTTGCCACACCAATTATAACACCTAATATTGTACAAATAATTATACTTATAAAAGAAACTAACAAAGTATTTAAAAGTCCAACAAGAAAAGCACGGGCATATGAGTCTGATCCACTATATTCAATTAAAGAAAACTGGACATCAAATGATGACTCTTGTGATAAAAATCCAAAACCAAAATCAATACCTCTATTATCCATATTGGTCTGAGCATTAAGGGTTAAAAACCCAAAAATAAGAACAACGAACAGTATTGCTAAAATCTGAGGTATATATCTTTTTATAATGTTGTTCATCGGAGTCTATAATAAAAAAAAGGGCTAGAAATATCTAGCCCTTTTTAAGTAATTTGAAATAAAATTATCTTGCAGGTGGTACGTATAATATTCCACCTTTTGTCCATAATTCATTTGGACCTCTGTCAGGTAGAATTCCAGTGTCTGCTATATTTCTTTTGTAGCTTTCACCGTAGTTACCAACTTGTTTGATAATTCTTAAGTTCCAGTCATTATCTAAACCAAAAGCAGCACCTAACTCACCTTCAGCACCAACTAATCTTTTGATTGCTGGATTGTTTGAAGTTTTCATCATGTCAGCATTTGATGAGTTAACACCATATTCTTCTGCTTCGATCATTGTATTTAAAGACCATCTAACTATATCTTCCCAAACAGAATCACCTTGACGTACAACTGGTCCTAATGGTTCTTTTGAAATAGTTTCAGGTAATACTACATGGTCATCTGGAGCTGATAATTTAGTTCTTTGTGCAGCAAGACCAGATTTATCTGTAGTGTATGTATCACATCTACCTGCATCATAAGCAGCTACGACTTCATCCGCTTTTTCAAAAACTACTGGCTCATAAGAAATTCCTCTTGAATCAAAGAAATCTCTCATATTAAGCTCAGTTGTAGTTCCTAAGTTTGTACAAACTGAAGTTCCATTTTTAAATTCACCTGTAGATGATATTCCTGAACCTTTTCTTACCATGAAACCTTGTCCATCATAAAAGTTTACACCAACAAATGTCAAACCAATGTCAGCGTCTCTAGAAAGTGTCCAAGTTGTGTTTCTTGATAAAATGTCAATTTCACCTGAAGTAAGTGCAGTAAATCTTTCTTTTGCACTTAAAGGAGTGAATTTAACTTTAGTTGCATCTCCTAATGTAGCAGCTGCAACAGCTCTACATACATCAACATCTATTCCTGTCCAATTTCCAGACTCATCTGCGTTTGAAAATCCAGGTAGACCCTGAGAAACACCACATCTTACAAATCCTCTTTTTTTTGTGTTCTCAAGAGTTTTTGATTTCTTAGCAGCCATTGTTTCTGTTGAAAATGCAAAAAGCACAGCAAACATAGCGACTACAGAAGTCAATTGTTTTATTATTTTAAACATTATTTTCCTCTTTTTATTATTTATTTGTTAACAAATTATTCAAAAATGTAATTTTTGAATGCACTAGTAAAGCAGAAACTTATACAACCATCAATGGTAAAATTAGCTTATCAATGCTGATCAATTAAACATGGCGCGCCCTGGAGGATTCGAACCTCCGACCCTCGGTTTAGAAAACCGATGCTCTATCCAGCTGAGCTAAGGGCGCAAAAAACAATCTTATAATACTAATTTAATTTTTGAAAAGAAATTTTTTAAATAAAATTAGTATAGTTAATAGTTCTACTCTTCCTATTATCATGAAAATTATTAAGTAAATCTTAGTTAAAAAAGAAAGATTATAGAAATCAAAATTCGCGAGTTCAAACATACTTGAATTTACAGTATTCATAATTGTCAACAAAGAAAGTTTAAATGAATTTTCAAATTGGATGTCAGAAAGTGTTAAAAAAAGAGTTAATATAGAGAGAGAAATAACAAAAATAATTATTGAAAAGAAATATTTATTTATATCTGATTTTTCAGTCGTCTCATTTATTAATGTAACTTTGTTTGAATAGATTTGGTTTGGTTTTGAGTGTGACAACAAATTATTTAAAGAAAATTTTAATAAACTTAGGATCTTTATAACTCTAATGCCTGAACTTGTTGAAAAAAAAGAACCTCCAATCACAACCATAATAAAAAAAACAAATATTAAATTATTTGGTGTATCATTAAAAGAAATACCAATATTTGAAATACTACTTGAAATTGCTACTAAAATTGTTGGAAAATTATTACTTGAATTTAAAAAAACAAATGAGAAAGAAATTATAACTAATAAATAAATTAAAAGATTTAAATCTTCACTCAAAAAATTTAATTTTTTTTTATTAAAAAAAATAAGATTATAAATTAAAAATAAACTAAAAAAAGATAACAACATAGTAAATGATAAAATAATTTTACTTACATCGCTTTCAAATAAATAATCAACTCTATTGACAGGCAGAAAACCACCAGATGATATTATTGATAATGATAAATTAAATGCATCAAAAGTTCTTAAATCAATAATCTTTAAGAGAATAAATATAATTAAAGTTAATGAGGAATAAATTATAACAATTTTAACTGATTGTTTAAAAATTTCATTGTAATTAAAAGATAAATATTCGGTGAATGAATGTTTAAGATTTTTGTCAAAAATATCAATTAATAGTAAAATAGAAAAAAGAAAATAAATTCCTCCAATCCACTGGGATGTAGATCTCCATAAGATTAAACTTTCATCTAATTGTTTTACATTTTCAAAGATAGTAAATCCGGTAGAAGTAAAACCTGATATAGCTTCAAAATATGAATTTAATAAAGTTAAATTTTGTATGCTAAAATAATAGGGTATTGATATTATTAATGGAAACAGGAAATAACCAATCAATACAGTAAATATTTTTTCATAAAGAGTAATTTTTTTTGTATTTGTCTTATTAAATAATATTAGAATTACTCCTAAAAAAAGACTTATAGTTAAAGTATATATATAATTTTCAATATTAAAAAAAATATCAAAATAATTTGAATAAATAATATTCAAAAAAGAAAAAATACTTATCAAAAATAGAAAAGAACTTAAATAAATAGTGCTAAATTTTGTCATATTAAAATTAGACTGAGCTAATTCTAAACATATTTTCTACAATAGGTAATTGATTTCTTTTAGCTAAAAGAACAACTGTATCATCCTTTTGAAAAACGTAACTTGAACTTGGAGTAATAACATTTTCATCTCTTAATATTGCTCCAATTCTAATTTCATCGGGTAAATTAGAGTCTTTTAATTGTTTGTTTATTAACTCAGAGGTTTCAATAATATCTGCCTCTATAACTTCATATTCACCATTTAAAATTGTATAGGCATTTTCAATTGTTCCTTTATGAACATGCTTTAAAATACTTGAAACTGTATTCATTCTTGGGTCAATTAAATCATCAATTTTTAAAGAAGATTGTAGTAAAGAATAATTAGGCTTGTTTATCAAAGCCATAGTTCTTTTATCTTTAGAAAATTTTTCAACTATTACACTTACCATTAAATTATCTTCATCATCATTTGTTAAAGCCAAAACTGTTTCAACCTCATCAATATTAGCTTCATTTAAAACATCTTCGTCCAAGCCATTACCATTAATCACAATAGTATCATTAAGTTCATTAGCTATATATTCTGCTCTAGATTTATCTTTTTCAATTATTTTAACCCTAGCTGAGTCAAATGATTGTTCAATATTTTTAGCAAGATTAAAACCAATATTTCCACCTCCAATAATTAACATTTTATTTGAAATTTTTTCGTTATGTCCAAAAACAGTTAAGGTTTCTTGCATTTGACTGCTATTAACAACTACATAAGCTTTATCATTGAGCTGAAGTTGATCTGTTTTTTTCATTATAACAAATTTTTCATTTCTAATAACGCCAAGTATGTAAGCGTGTAATTTTGGGAATTTTTTTGTAAGTTCATTTAAATTTATTTTTTGAATCGAACATTTTTCGTCAATCAATATTTCTAACAATCTAATTTTGTTTTTTGCAAAAGGCACATTGTCTAAAGTTCCAGGTGCCTCTAATTTACGCTGAATAGATTTTGCAATTTCAATTTCTGGGGAAATAATATTATCAATTGGTAGATTTTCTCTATTAAATAAACCTGAATATTTTGGATCCAGGTATTCTTGAAATCTTATTCGTGCAATTTTTTTTGGAACCTGAAATAAAGAAAAAGCTATTTGACATATCAACATATTTATTTCGTCATTTCTGGTTACTGCGATGATCATGTCTGCATCCTTTGTATTTGCTTTTTCTAATATTGATGGTGATGTTGCCTTACCAACGATTGCTTTGACATCCAAAGTTTCATTGATTTTTTGAATATCATCACTAGATTGGTCGATCATTGTAATTGAGTGATTTTGCTCAATCAGCATTTTTGCTATTGTAGACCCTACTCTACCAGCTCCGCAAATAATAATATTCATTAATTTAGATCTTTCACACCGAGTAATTTTAATTTTCTATGTAAAGCCGATCTTTCCATGCCTATAAATTTTGCAGTTTTAGAAATATTTCCACTAAATTTTTTTAATTGAGATACTAAATATTGTTTTTCAAAATTTTCTCTAGCCTCTTTTAGAGGAACAGTGAGACTTTCAGTCACAGAAAATTCATCTTCAATTGACTTTGACAAGGATTCTTTAATTATATTCATTAACCTTTCATTATCATCACCAGGTGACAATATGGCTATTCTTTCTATCAAATTTCTTAATTCCCTTACATTTCCAGGCCAATCGTAATTGAGTAAATAATTGTTATCTATAATTTTAAATTTCTTGAAATTGTTAGCTTCACAGATATTCTCTATAAAATAATCAATTAAAATTGGAATATCATCAATTCTTTGATTCAATGGATCTATTTTAATATTAAACACATTTAATCGATGAAATAAATCTTCCCTAAAATTTCCAAACCTTATTTCTTGTTGAACATCTTTGCTATTTGTACAAATAATTCTAACATCAACCTTTATATCGTGATTACTATTTATTCTTTTAAATTTTTGGTCAATTACAACTCTCAAAATTTTTGACTGGATCTCAAGCGGTATTTCTGTAACTTCATCAATTAACAATATACCACCAGATGCTTTTTCAAGTGCTCCATAAAATATAGAGCCATCATTCTTTTCCTCACCAAATAGTTCAAGTTCATATTTTTTTGCATCTAAAAGTGCTCCGTTGATTACAACAAACGGGCCATCTTTCCTTTTAGAATTTTTATGTATTTTTCTTGAAATTAATTCTTTTCCTGATCCAGTAGGACCACTGATAAATATTCTACTTTCAGATTTTGATAACTTATTTATCTGCTCTTTGATTGACAAAATATTAGAGCTTTTACCTACTAATTCAAATGTATGGAAAAGTTTTGTATTTAAAGTTTTATTTTCATTTTTTAAATTGTAATTTTCAACCGCTCTATTTACAAAATTTAAAAGCCTTTCTTTATCAAATGGTTTTTGAATAAATTCAAACGCACCTGATTTTAATGAATTTACAGCCATCTCAATATTAGCATGGCCTGATATCATTATAACCGGTAAATCAGGATTTTTTTTCTTTATATGATCCA
The DNA here is from genome assembly GCA_902603305.1 of uncultured Pelagibacteraceae bacterium. Classification (GTDB taxonomy): domain Bacteria; phylum Pseudomonadota; class Alphaproteobacteria; order Pelagibacterales; family Pelagibacteraceae; genus Pelagibacter. The sequence goes on from CACKUI010000006.1 coordinate 26,396, forward strand.
ACAACAAAATACCATCGTTATCACCTTTGTCTAATTTAACATCAATGATTGCAACATCTGGGAGTTTTTTATCAATTTCAGTTAAAGCTTGATTATAATTGGCAGCAAGTCTTGTTTTGTATCCAGTATCTTTAATTAACTCATCTAGAATTAGTCTTATATCTGCATTATCGTCAATAATTAAAATTTCTGCTGACATTATTTTTTATATGGAATTACAATTTGAATTTTTGCACCGTTTTTATGATTTAAAAATTTTATTGATCCTTCATGATCACTAATAATTTTATCTACAATTGATAATCCTAATCCAGTTCCTTTTTCTTTGGTTGTAAAGTAAGGTTTAATTATATCTTTAGTTTTCTTATTCTTAAACCCAATACCAGTATCAACAATATTAACGTTTATATAATCTCTTCTTTGCCTAATTTCTATATCTATATTTTTCTCTGTTTTGCTGCCTTTTTCTACTTTTTCTTGGATACTTTCGACTGAATTTTTAATAAGGTTAAAAAATAATCGATTAAACTGTTCATTATCAAAATTTAATACTACTTCTTTAGATAAATGATTAAATAATCTTATTTTAATGGAACTATCAAATTTGTTTACCAAACTGATATTATCATTAATCACATTGTTTAAGCTGTTTGGCTTAAATAGTGGTTTTGGCATTCTGGCAAAGTCAGAGAATTCATTTACTAAGTTTTCAATTTGCTTTATTTGCTTCTGTATAGTTTTAAGGTTGTTTAAATATTTTTCTTGTCTTTCATTTTCAATGTTTGGCAAATATTTTGTTTTTAGGTTATCGATAGTTAATTGTATTGGTGTTAAAGGGTTTTTGATCTCGTGAGCTAATTTTCTTGCAACATTTTCCCATGCTTCATGTCTTTCATTAGTAAGTAATTTTTCTTGTTGATTTTTCAACCTATCTATCATTGAATTAAAATTTTTATTAAGTCTTTCCATTTCAATGTCCGCTTTTAAATCAGGCACCTTAGTATCAAGATTACCTTTTCCTATGCTTTCGGAAGCTGTTATTAAGTTGTTAATTGATATGAAAAAACGAGATGAAAATCTGATAGCAATTGTAATTGATAAGAACAACAAAAGTGTAACTAACGTTACGTAAATTATAGCAAAAGATATTCTTATTCCTAGATTTTGATTTTCAACAGTGTAATAAAAGCTTACAGCTTCTTCAGATTCAATTAAATAATTTGAAATATCTTTATCAAAGTATTTCAATACATATAAAAATGTATTGTCAAAATTTGACAGTCTTATTACTGCTGCAGATTTATTTTCAAAAGTATTTATGATCTTAAGTGGTCTATCATCATTTTGGACCATCTTCATCGCCCTATCTTCAATTTTTTTGTATTTGGAATCTACTGCTGATAAAATTAATTTTCCTTCTGCATTGATTAAGTGAAGTTGGTCTATATCTCTTAAATATCGTTGAGTATTTACAATTTGTTGGAACCTATCGGGATTTGAACTATATAATTCTGAATATTTATTTAAATCAAAAGCAATTAAAACAATCTCAGACTCGATTTTATTTCTTTTCTCATCAACATAATTTTTTGCAATTTCATAAGAATTATTAACTGCTGTAGTTATTTTTTCATTAAAATACTTATCCAATGCAAATGAGAATATAAAAAGTGAGAATATAGCAATTAGCAATGAAGGTATTAATGTAAAAAGACCAAATGAAATAATATATTTCCTATTGGCGACAGAACCTCTTACATTAATGTTATTTTTAATTGAATTTCTGATGTCTATAAATATTAATACAAAAAATATTAACACTAAAACAATGTTGGAAATCATAAGAATTTCAAGATTATCTTCATTTAGTTGGATAAAACTTTTGTCGATAAAAGTTAAAAAAGTAATAAAAGCTAAAGAAATAGTTAATATAAAGATAACTATGATAAACAAATTTCTTTTTAACAAGGCAAACATAATCTAAAAATATCTTACAAAAAATTTTATAATAATCATGAGTAATTGTTTTATACTACTAGCTGCTGGCAAAGGTAAGAGATTTAAATCAAATAGTCCAAAACAATTTACAAAATATATGAATAAACCTTTATTTATGCATTCAGTAGATAAGGCAATAGATTCTAAGTTATTTAAATCAATAATAATTGTATCAAATATTCCAATTAAAAATATTAAAAATAAATCTATAAAAGTGATTAAAGGTGGAAGAGAAAGATATCAATCATCAAAAAAAGCATTAAATTTTATTAAAAATAAGAGATTTACAAATGTTTTTATTCATGATGCGGCACGACCAAATTTTTCAATTAAGTTATTAAAAAAACTAAACTCAAACCTAAAAAAAAACAAAGCAGTAGTTCCTTATGTTAAAACAGATAACTCAACAAAATATAGAGTTGAAAATAAAATTCAGAATTTGAATAGAGAAAATTTGCTATTCACCCAGACGCCGCAATGTTTTAATTTTAAAAGTTTGTTCAATCTATCAAAATTAAATAATACAAATATTACTGATGAAGCAGCATTATTTTTAGATAATGAAAAAAAAGTGAAATTTATAAAAGGAGAAGAAAATAATTTCAAGATTACAACAAAATCAGATTTAGAAAAGCTTAATATTCAAAATTTTTTTGGGATTGGTTTTGATATACATAGATTAATTAAAAACAAAAAATTATACCTGGGAGGAATAAAAATTCCATTTCATTCTGGCCTACAAGGTCATTCGGATGGAGATGTAATTATCCATGCTATAATAGATGGACTGCTGGGTGCTATGAGAAAAAAAGATATTGGAACTCTTTATCCAAGCAACAAAAGAAGATTTAAAAATATAAGATCACCCAATATGTTATCTCCTATTTTGAAAAACTTATATAAAGAGGGGTATTTTATAAATAATGTAGACATAAATTTAATTTGTGAAAAACCTAAAGTCTCAAAATATAGAGAAAAAATTATTACTTCATTGTCCAATTTGCTCAGTGTAAATAAAGATCAAATTAATTTAAAAGGTAAGACAGTTGAAAAGTTGGGTTTGATTGGAAAAGAAGAGGCTATCGCATGTGAAGTGATAGTATCTTTAAATTATTATGCTTAAAAAAATAAATTCTTTATTTGTTACAATGTTTGGTATTGGAAAATTACCAAGAATACCTGGGAGCTATGCTTCTTTAGTTACAGTTATCTTTTTATATATATTATTTCATATTTTTTCTGTACCAGCGGATGTTTTTTTATTTTTAATAGTAGGTATTTTTATAATTTCACTTTTTTCAGTAAACTTATTTATTAAAGATTTAACCAATAAAGATCCAAAAGAGGTTGTTATTGATGAGTTTATTGGCCAATCAATACCAATTTGCCTTTATGAAATTGCCCATAAAGAACCAACGGATCCAACAAGGGTACTAACCTTTTATTTTATAATGTTTATTCTTTTTAGAATTTTTGATATCGCAAAACCCTACCCTGTAAGTTATTACGATAAAAACTTTAAGAATAGCTTTGGTGTTATAATGGATGATGTTTGTGCTGGATTATATGTGGTAGCAATTCTCGTCTTTTATATGATTATTACCTCATGAGTAATTTATCCTTAAAAATTGTAAAGTTACTAACTAAAAAAAAATTAACAGTATCCTTTGCAGAGTCCTGCACCGGAGGACTTTTAGCAAGTTCAATCACATCTATAAGTGGGTCATCTAAAGTATTTAATATAGGACTAGTGACTTATTCTAACAATGCAAAAGTAAAATTGCTTCAAGTTCCAAAAAAAACTATTACAAAGTATGGAGCGGTTAGCTATGAAACCTGTTTATCAATGGTTAAAAATTTAAGTAAAATTAGTAAAGCAAACATATCAATCTCAATCACAGGAGTCGCAGGTCCGAATGGTGGTACAAAAGCAAAACCAGTTGGACTAGTTTATATAGGTCTTAAAAAAGGAAGTAAAATAATAGTAAAGAAAAATTATTTTAAAAGTAAGAAAAGAATTTCAATTCAAAAAGCAACTGTCAAACAAGCTCTTAAAATGATTTTGAATATATTATAAACTTTCAGCTCTTTTCTGAAATGCATCAGCTATTTTTTCAAGACCAAATTGAAAAGACTTGGTCATTAAAATATTCAAAAATTTATTTTTAATTTCAAAATCAACATCAAAAGTCACCTCTGTTAAATCTCCTTGCTCAACAAATTTCCAGCTATTTTCTAAATAATTTAAAGGACCGTCAATATTTGTTACAAAAATTGTGTCATCTTTTTTATTAAATTTAACATCACTTTTATAGGTATCAACAAAAGGTCCTTTTCCAATTGTTAAATCAGCAACAATTAGTGTTAGATCTCCTTTTTGTTTTCTTTCATGTACTTTTGAACCCTGACAGAATGGAACAAATTCAGGGTATTTTTCAATGTCTAAAACGAACTCTATAAGTTTATCTTTTTTATTATCAATTAATCTCTTAACTGATGCTTTTGGCATTAATGAATATTTTTTCTATTATTTTTAAGTTTATTGAAATCTTCATCTGCATGATAAGAAGATCTTGTTAAAGGTGATGAAGATACTAATAAAAATCCTTTAGATTTTGCTATTTTACCTAATTCTTTAAATTCATCTGGATGGTAATACCTATTTAATGGAAAGTGCTTGGCCGAAGGTTGAAGATATTGACCTATAGTTAAGAAATCAACTTCTGCAGATCTTAGATCATCCATAACTTGAATTATTTCATCTTTTGTTTCTCCAAATCCAACCATAATTCCTGATTTTGTAAAAACATTTTTATTGAATTTTTTTGAATTTTTTAAAAGTTCTAATGATCCAAAATATCTTGCCCCTGGTCTAACTTTTACATAAAGACTTGGAACAGTTTCAATATTGTGATTAAAAACATCTGGGCTTGCTTCCAATACTCTTTTATAAGCTTCTCCTTTTCTTAAAAAATCAGGCGTTAAAACTTCAATTGTGGTATTTGGATTTTTTTTTTTGGTAGCAACAATAACATCATGAAAATGGTTTGATCCACCATCAGAAAGGTCGTCTCTGTCAACAGATGTGATAACAACATGTCTTAAACTTAATTTTTTAACTGCATTCGCTATTTTAATTGGCTCAAATTGATCTAATTTTTCAGGTTTTCCTGTTTTAACATCACAAAATGCACATGCTCTTGTACATGTATCACCCATTATCATTAGTGTTGCATGCCTTTTGCTCCAGCATTCAGTAATATTAGGACAGTTTGCTTCTTGGCAAACTGTTACGAGATTATCTTTATTAACAACTGTTTTAGTTAAAAAAAATTCTTTACTATTTAGTAGCTTAGATCTAATCCAATCAGGTTTCTTTTTAATAGGATTAATAGGTTTATTAACTTTTTCAGGATGTCTTGGTTTATTTTTGATTTCCATTGTCATTAATTATATAGGTAGTCTCACCTTCTTTTCCAAATAAAAACTTTTCTCTTATTAATATTTCTATGAAATCTAGATCTATATTTTCTGTTAAAAGTGAATTTTTGTGCTCTAAATCTTCTATTTTGCTATTTAGAGTTATTTGATCATTTTTTAATTGCTCATATATATCTTTCTTTTCCATGTAAGAAATGAGACCTCTATCACCATCTAATAAATTAAAGAAAAAATATATAAACAGGAATGTGATGATAAGAATAAAATAGTTCTTTTTTAATTTTTCTAACATTAATAAATTTTACTCATTTTAGCCGACCTACCAAGATCTTCTTCAATACGAATTAGCTGGTTATATTTTGCTATTCTCTCTGATCTTGCAAGAGATCCGGTTTTGATTTGATTTGAATTGGTGCCTACTGCTAAATCAGCAATAAATGTATCTTCGGTATCACCAGATCTATGTGAGATGATTGTTTTAAAACCGATAAGTTGAGAAAACTTTATTACCTCCAAGGTTTCAGTAACAGTTCCTATTTGGTTTAATTTAATTAAAATACTATTTGCAGATAAGTTTAGAAAGCCTATTTTTAATCTTTCAAGATTAGTTACAAAAAGATCATCACCTATTATTTGTGTTTTGTTTTTTGTTTCATTTACAAATTTAGACCATGCCTTCCAATCATCTTCACCAAATGGATCCTCAATCGATTTAATTTGATATTTTTTAATAAGTTGCAAGTATTTTTTAATTGATTGATCAACACTTATATAATTTTTAGAATGAATTGAATATTTGCCTTTTTTAATTAATTCATTTGCTGCAACATCTAAACAAATAGATATATCTTTGCCATTTTTAAAACCTGATTTTTTGATCGCTTGAACTATAAGCTTTAAAGCACTCTCATTATCACTTATCATTGGTGCAAAGCCACCTTCATCACCTACATTAATAGAGTGACCTGCTTTTTTTAATAATACTTTTAAATTATTTATTACCAAAAAACACATTCTGACAGCATCATTAAATGATTTTGCTTTATCAGGTCTAATCATAAACTCTTGTATTCTAAGGCCATTATCAGCATGCACACCCCCATTAATAATATTCATTAAAGGAAAAGGGAGTTTAAAGTTTTTTTTAACAATAAAATTTTTATATAAAGGTATTTTTTTAATTTTAGCTGATAGTTTTTTTACAGCCATGGATACAGCTAGGATTGTATTCGCACCTAACTTTGCTTTTTGTTTTGTGCCATCTAATTTTATAAGAATACTATCTATTCTTTCTTGGTCATGGATATTCTGATTTTTTAATTTTTTTGATATTAATTTATTAACAGTTGCAACTGGTATTAAAACACTTTTACCTAAGTATTTTTTATTAATCTTATCTCTTTTTTCATAAGCCTCAAAAGTTCCTGTTGAAGCACCTGAAGGACAAATTGCTGACGCACTTAAATTATTTGAAAATACTTCAGCCTCAATGGTGGGATTTCCTCTACTATCATAAACCTGTCTGGCTACAATTCTTTTGATTTTACTCATTAATTACTTTTTAACTAAATTATCAATTTCTACAATTTGATTAATCAGCTCGTCTAATTTGTCTAAAGGTACCATGTTTGGACCATCTGATGGAGCATTATCGGGGTCCTGATGTGTTTCCAAAAAAATAGCTGCAACACCTACTGCAGCTGCTGCTCTTGATAAATACTCTACAAATTCTCTTTGACCTCCACTTTGTTCGCCTAGACCACCAGGTTGTTGCACTGAATGAGTTCCATCAAATACCACTGGATAACCATTTTTTGCCATAATGGGAATAGATCTCATATCTGAGACCAATGTATTATAGCCAAAGCTAGCTCCTCTTTCGGTCACTAAAATATTTTCATTTCCACTATCTGAAATTTTTTTGGTTACATTCACCATATCCCACGGTGCTAGAAATTGACCCTTTTTCACATTAATAATTTTATTGGTTTTAGCAGCAGCAATTAATAAATCTGTTTGCCTACAAAGGAATGCTGGTATTTGAAGAACATCTACGTGATTAGAAACTAGGGAACATTGTTCTTCATTATGTATATCGGTAAGAACGGGTACTTTAATATCTTTTTTGATTTTATCAAATACAGGCAAGGAGTTTTCTAAACCAGCTCCTCTTTTGCCTTTCAAGCTTGTTCTATTAGCCTTATCAAATGAAGTTTTATAAATAAATCCAATATTATACTTTGTCACTATTTCTTTAATTTTGCCTGCCATGTCCAAAGCATGTTGCTCGGTTTCAAGTTGACAAGGTCCAGCTATTAAACAAATTTTATTTTTGTTTGAAATTTCTATACCATTACAATTAACTATTTTATTTTCCATTAAAAGATTTTGCAGCTTTAATAAATGATGAGAATAAAGGATGAGGATTTAAAGGTCTAGATTTAAATTCTGGATGAAATTGGACTCCAATAAACCATGGATGATTTTTAAGTTCAATAATTTCAGGTAATTGATTGTCAGGAGAGATTCCTGAAAACATCAAACCTTTTTTTTCAAATTTATGCATTAAATTTATATTGACTTCATATCTATGTCTGTGTCTCTCCTTAATCATATTAGATTTATAGATATTTTTTATGGCAGAATTATTTCTTAGTTTTGCCTCATATAGACCTAACCTCATTGTTCCTCCAAGGTTTTTGTCGGTTCCTTTTATAATTTTTCCATCTTTGTTCCATTCATCAATTAATCCTATTACGGGAAAACAATTTTTATCTAGTTCACTAGAGCCAGCTTTTTTAATTTTTAATCTATTTCTTGCAAACTCAATCATTGCCATTTGCATTCCAAAACAAATACCTAGAAAAGGTATTTTTTTCTCTCTAGCATATCTAATTGCCTCAATTTTACCCTCTGTTCCTCTTTTGCCAAATCCTCCTGGTATCAATATTCCAGATACATTCTTTAATTTTGATTTAATTTCTTTTGATCTAAAGTTGTCTGATTCAATCCTTACTAAGTTAACTTTAACTTTATTTGAAATTCCCCCATGCGTAAGAGCTTCATCAAGTGATTTATAAGCATCTTTTAAGTTTACATATTTGCCTATGATAGCAATATTTACTATTCTTTTCGCATTTAAAACTATATTTGTAATTTTTTTCCAAGGTAGCAAGTTTGGTCTTTTTCTAGATTTTATTTTAAAGAAATTTAAAACTTGCTTATCTAGTTTCTGATTAAAGAAACTTATTGGGGCTTCATAAATAGTTTTTACATCAACTGTTTCTATAACATTAGCAATGTCCACATTACAAAATAAGGATATTTTTCTTCTTTGATCTAAAGGAATAGACTGTTGAGATCTACATATCACTATGTCAGGTTGAATACCGATACTTCTTAATTCTTTAACAGAGTGTTGTGTTGGTTTTGTTTTAATTTCATCTGAAGATTTTAAAAAAGGAACAAATGTTAAATGAATAAATAATGATTTTGATTTTCCATTATCATTTGAAAACTGTCTTATAGCTTCTAAAAATGGCAAACTCTCAATATCCCCAACCGTTCCTCCAATTTCGCAAATTACAAAATCTTCATTTGTAATATCTTTTTTTATAAACTCTTTAATTCTATCTGTAACATGTGGAATTACTTGAACTGTTTTTCCGAGATAACCTCCTCTTCTCTCTTTTTTTATGATATCACTGTAAATTCTACCTGTAGTAATGTTGTCAGATTGTTTGGCTGATATGTTTGTAAATCTTTCATAATGTCCTAAATCTAAATCAGTTTCAGCACCATCATCAGTTACAAAAACTTCACCATGTTGAAAAGGACTCATTGTTCCTGGATCTACATTTAAATATGGATCCATTTTTCTTATCCTCACCTTATAGCCTTGAGATCTAAGTAAGTATCCAAGAGATGCTGATGATAATCCTTTACCAAGTGATGAAACCACGCCGCCAGTGACAAATATATATCGCGCCATGGAATTATGTTATAGCCAATGATTTAGAAAAATAAAAGTATTAATTATTATTTTCTGGTAATTTAGGAGCATCATCTGCATTTTCTTCTATTTTATCAATTACAGAAGTATTTGAAGGAAGATCTCCTCGTGAGATAATAGTTAATCCTAGACTACAAATTATGAATAATGTTGCAACAATAGCCGTTGCTTTAGTCATAAAATTCCCAGCCGACCTTGAAAACATAAAGTTATCTTGAGAAACTCCAATACCCAAGGCTCCGCCTTCAGATTTTTGGAACAAAACCAGCAATACTAGAATTGCTGCTAATATTATATTTATAATTAATAGTATGTTTTCCACGTCGCCTAATTAATTGATTTTTTCATTATATCAATAAATATTTTTTCATT
>CACKUI010000007.1 GCA_902603305.1 uncultured Pelagibacteraceae bacterium
ACATCCAGTAATTGAGCGATAATAAATGCTGTTCCTGAACCAATTGCTATTCTAACTGAAATTAAATCTGCAAAATTTGTTGAGAAAATTAGTGTAAACAAAATACCTATTGTAAATCCTATATACACAATTTTTCTAGCAACTAATTTACCAAAAGATCTATTTGCTAGATCAGTTATTAAAAAAGCTATTGGATAACTAAATGCTCCATATGTAAGAATTTCTTGTAGACCATAGTATTGAATTGGAAATTGGACTAAATAATTAGATGCTAAAACAACCAATCCCATTAAAAATGAGAGTGTTAAAAATACTTTATTCATTATGCTGATTTACTGACTAAGGATTTTTTTAATTTTTTAAGCCTTAATGATAAGTCTCTAGACTTAGCAGAAATTAGAAATTGGTCAAAACTACCTTTTTTATCTACTGACCTAACACCAGCATTTGAGACGGTTAATCTTAAACTTCTCTTAAGTAGTTCGCTTTTAAACTTAACTTTTTTTAAATTTGGAAGAAATCTTCTTTTAGTCTTATTGTTAGCATGACTAACGTTATGACCCTTAAGTGGGATTTTTCCAGTAAGTTCGCATTTTTTAGACATAAATTATGAACTTGTATAGGATCTGAATCTTATTGCGTCAAGATTAATTTTTAGTTCCAATAGCCTCTGAAACATTTTTAAATCCCTGATTTTTTAATAAATCAATTAATTCTTTACTTATTTTTGAAGCTATACGAGGACCTCTATAAACCATTCCAGTATATAATTGAACGAGTGTTGCACCAGAAGTGATTTTTTCAAAAGCATCTTGTCCATTGCTAACACCACCCACTCCTATTATTTTTGTTTTATCTTTTAGAATTTTATAAAACTTAGAAATTACTTCGTTTGAAATCTTTGCAATTGGTTTACCTGACAGTCCACCCTTTTCAAGTTTATTTATATTTTTTAAATTTTCCCTATTCTTATCTGTGGTATTTGAAACAATAATTATTTCTACTTCTTGTTCCATAATTATTTTTGATACTTCAGTAATTTGATCATCATTAAGATCGGGTGAAACTTTTATAGCTAGTGGAATGTTGGAATTTAACTCTTTTTTTTCATTTTTTAGTTTGCCAATCAAAGAATTTAGTTCATCCTGATTATGAAAGTCTCTTAAACTTTCTGTATTTGGTGAGGAGATGTTTATAGTTATATAATCAGCTAAATTATAGAATTTACGAAAACAAATTAAATAATCATCAACTCTATTCGTGGAGTCTTTATTTGGTCCAATATTTATTCCTAAAAAACCTTTTCTATTATTTTCCTTAATTCTCTTACAAATTTCTTCCGAACCAGAATTGTTAAATCCTAATCTATTTATAAGTGCTTCATCTTCTTCAAGTCTAAAAACTCTTGGTTTAGGGTTACCAAATTGAGGCTTTGGCGTGATTGTCCCTACTTCTACAAAACCAAATCCAAGATTAAACAGGGGATTATATACTTCAGCATTTTTATCAAATCCAGCAGCAACACCAATTGGCGAAGGTAATTTTTTTTCACAAAAAGTTGTTTCTATAATATGATTATCTTTAGGTTGAGTATAAGGAATATTATTTAATTTTAATGTTTTTATTGCCAAAGAATGTGCTACTTCAGGACTAAATTTAAAAATTAATGGTCTTAAAATATTAAACATTTTCTAATTTACTTTTTATTAATTCTTTAGTTTCTTGAACCCCAAAAAAGCTAATAAAAAAACCAAATCGCGGTCCATTTTCTACACCAAAAACTACCTCATATATTAATTTGAACCAATCACGCAAATTTTCTTTATAACCATTATCTTTTCCGACTGTATAAATTGTAGTCTGAATATCCTCAGGTTTCATTGTGTCATCGCAGTTATCTAAAGAGTTTACTAAAGCAACTAAAGCATTCTTTTCACTTTCATTTGGTTTTTTATAAATCTTTTTAGATTTTATAGCGTCATTAAAATATTTAATTGCATAAGATATTAAGTTGTCAAAAATTGGATGCATATCCTCATTAATATCTTTCTTATATTTCTTAACAAACTTCCAAAGTAATTCTTTATTTTCAGCATTACTAGTCTCTACTAAATTTAATAACATAGAGAAGGACATAATTGAATTTTCATCTGGAATCACTGAATTGTGAACATGCCAAACAGGATTCATAAGTTTTTGAAGTTCGTTTTGAGTTTTACTTTTTTCAACAAATTCAAGATATTCATCAACAGCTTTTGGTACTACTTCTCTATAAAGTTTTTTTGCTCTTTTTGGATTTTGGTACATATATAATGAGAGACTTTCGGGCGAAGCATATTCTAGCCATTGATCAATGGTGATACCATTTCCTTTTGACTTAGATATTTTTTCACCTTTTTCATCTAAAAATAGCTCATAAGCAAACCCAGACGGATTTGACTTGCCCAATAATTTTATAATTTTTGTTGATAAAATTGCGCTCTCAATCAAATCTTTTCCATACATTTCAAAATCAACATCTAGTGCATACCATCTCATAGCCCAATCTACTTTCCACTGTAACTTACAATTTCCATCTAAAATACTTTGTTCTAATTTTTTACCTTTATTATCGAAAATTATTTTTGAATTTTTTATATCTAGTTCTGAAACTGGTATCTCTAATACAACGCCTGTATCTGGACATATTGGTAAAAATGGAGAATAAGTTTTTTGCCTGTCTTTACCAAGCGTGGGAATAATTATGTTCATTATTCCTTCATAATTTTCTAAAATTAATTTTAATGAGTCATTAAAAAAACCAGATTTATATAAAAATGTTGAGCTTTTAAAATTATATTTAAAATTAAATTTATTTAGAAAATTTTTTAACATTTCATTATTATGTTCTCCAAAACTATTAAATTTTCCAAAAGGATCTGGAACTTGGGTTAAAGGTTTATGAAGATTTTGCTCTAGTTTTTTAGAATTAGGAATATTGTCTGGCACTTTTCTTAGTCCATCCATATCGTCAGAAAATGTAATTATTTCTTTAGGGAGATCTGTTATATGATTTAAGGCATTAACAATCATTGAAGTTCTTGCTACTTCACCAAAAGTACCAATATGAGGTAAGCCACTGGGACCATATCCTGTTTGCAGAATTATTTTTCCTTTATTTTCAATATTTTTTTTTCTTTCTCTTAGAAGCTTTTTAGCCTCAACAAAAGGCCAAGCGTTTGTTTTATCTATGTTGGTTTTATCGATCACTTTTAATCAAATAGCTTATAAAATAACGTTTTTAATAATTCTTATAGAGTTGAAATTTATTTACCATAAAATAATGTCCAATCAAAATGTCCAATTATAAAACAGTTTTCTTTACACTGGGAGTTTTGCAAATTATTTTAGGGTTATCGATGATTGCGCCAATTTTAGCGCAGTTTTTTTATGATGAATTTGACTCTGGTTTTGTAAGTTCTGGAATTGTAACTATTATTTTTGGAGTTCTTTTTTTACTGACAAATTTAGATCATGATAAAAAAATTAGCTTACCACATGCCTTCCTTTTAACAGCTTTATCTTGGTTGAGTATTGCTATTTTTGGATCACTTCCTTTCATATTTTCGGAGATTGAATTGAGTGTGACAGATGCTTTTTTTGAGAGTATGTCAGGTATTACTACAACTGGATCAACTATAATTACCAATTTAAACGAAACTCCAAAAAGTATCTTACTTTGGAGAGGTATGCTTCAATGGTTAGGTGGAATCGGCATCATTGTGATGGCAATTACTTTGATGCCACTTATGAATATTGGTGGAATGCAGTTGTTTATTATATCAACAAGTGATACCCCAGAAAAAATTTTACCTAGATCAAAAGAGATAGCATTGAGATTAATCTTAGTATACTCCGGATTAACTTTTATATGTGCAATATTTTATAAAATATTTGGTATGAACTTTTTTGACAGTGTTGTTCACTCAATGACAACAATTGCAACAGGGGGATTTTCAAACTATAATGAGTCTATTGGCTATTTTGATAGTTCGCTTATTGAATTTACGTCAATTATATTTATAATTTTAGGAAGTATTCCATTTATTGCTTATATCAAATACTTAAATGGAGACAAAAAAATATTTTTTAACGATACACAGATTAAAACTTTTATAAAGATTGTCCTTTTTTCAATTATTTTAATGTATTTATATCTCTTAGTAAAAAATCAAAGTTTTTTTGATACTAACATTCGGTCAGTTGCATTTAATGTAATATCAATTTTAACAGGTACTGGTTATGTGACTCAAAACTTTAGTGATTGGGGTCAATTCCCATTAATTTATTTTCTAATTCTAATGTTTATTGGTGGTTGTGCGGGCTCTACAGCCTGTGGAATTAAGATATTTAGAGTCCAAATTTTATTCCAGTTTATTTCTGTGCAATTAAAGAAAGTCATTTATCCAAGAGGAATATTCAAAATAAAATATGAAAATAATAATATCGATGAAAAATTTTTAGGATCAATCATTTCTTTTATATTTCTATATATTGTAATTTTTTTTATTATAACAGCTCTTCTATCAACTAGTGGTTTAGATTTGACAACATCAATATCTGCTGCTGCAACATCGATATCAAATGTAGGGCCTGGTTTAGGCGATATTATTGGTCCAAATGGTAATTTTTATAATTTATCTGATTTTTCAAAATGGATTTTAAGTTTAGCAATGATATTGGGTAGATTAGAGTTATTTGCTGTACTAGTATTATTTATTCCATCATTTTGGAGAAAATATTAATGTCTACAAGAAAACAAAGCTGGAAAGACTCTTTGCTAGTTTACAAAGATGTAAGGATGTTGAGAATTTTGCTACTTGGAGCAATAAGCGGTTTCCCCTGGGTATTAATTGCTAGTAGCTTAAGTCTTTGGTTAAAAGAAGAAGGATTAAGTAGATCAACAATTGGATGGGCTGGATTAATATTTGGGGTATATGCATTTAATTATTTATGGGCTCCAATAATTGATAGAATACAAATACCAGTTTTGTCTAAAAAATTAGGACATAGACGAGGATGGATTGTCTTAATGCAATTTGTAATTCTGATGAGTTTGATAGTTTGGAGTTTTATAAACCCTACACAAAACCTTGCTCTTTTAATTGCTGTCGGTTTAATAATCGCAGTAGCTTCTGCAACTCAAGATATAACTGTTGATGCATTGCGAATTGAACAAATTAATTCAGATGAAGGTAAAGCTATGGCTGCAGGTGCAGCTATGGCAGTTGTTGGTTGGTGGACCGGTTATAAATTAGGTGGTGTAGTCGCATTATTTACAGCTGAATTTTTTGAAAATCTTGGAGTAGTAGACTATTGGCAAGCTACTTTTTTAATTTTAGGTATTTTGGTTATATTAATGAATATAGGTTTAATGTTTGTTCATGAACCAGTTGAAAATGATAGGCAAAAAAAACAAATGGTAAATGATCAAATAATTAGAGATAAACTTGGATCGAATAATATTTTAACAAATTTTATTGCCTATATTACAGGTACTATTGGAGGACCAATAATAAGTTTTTTCAAAAAAAATGGTCTTGCTATTGCGCTAGGGATTTTAGGTTTTGTATTTTTATTTAAAATTGGAGAGGCATTTTTAGGACGAATGTCTATAGTCTTTTATAAAGAAATTGGTTTTTCTAAAGGACAAATAGCTATTTATTCTAAAGGATTAGGTTGGATTACAACTGTTGTTTTCACTCTACTTGGAGGTGTAATGGCAATGCGGGCAGGCACAATAAAAACAATGTTTTTTGCTGGCGCTCTGATGGCTTTAACAAATCTTATTTTTGCATTGCTGGCGTGGATAGGTAAGTCTGAACTTTTATTTGCAATAGCTGTAATTGCTGATGACATAACTGCAGCATTTGCGACTGTAGCATTTGTAGCTTTCATATCATTATTAGTAGATAGAACCTATACAGCAACTCAATATGCATTGTTGGCATCAATAGGAACCGCCGGCAGAACTACACTTGCCTCTTCATCTGGGGCGTTGGTAGATTGGTTAAATGGGGACTGGGGAACATTTTTTGTCATAACTACAATAATGGTTATCCCATCGTTAATATGTCTTTGGTTTATAAGAAATAAGGTAAAAATTGGTGAAAAATAGTTACTTTTGCCGTAGCCCCTATTTAAATATATATGAGACAGCTTCATCAAAATCTGACCTCACCTCACAAATTTTATATGGTGAAAAATTTCAAATAGTACAAAAAAAAAAGAATTTTTTAAAAGTTAAAACAATTTATGACAAGTATGTTGGTTTTATAAAAGTTGGAGAGTTTAGCAAAAAAGTGACCCAGACACATAAAGTCAGTGTCTTAAAATCTAAAATTTATTCAAAACCTTTAAGTAGATTTGGTACTAAAAAATTTCTTCCCTTTTCATCAAAAATTGAACTTTTAGAAAAAAAAAATAATTTTGCCAAATTTGAAAAAAATAAATGGGTTAGTTTTAATGAATTAGAAATTATAAAAAAAAGAAATATTGATTTTATAAAAATATTTAAACTTTTTTTAGATTGTAAGTATAAATGGGGCGGTAAAAGTTTTGATGGTATTGACTGTTCAGGTTTATTACAAATATTTTATAAATTTAATAATAAATTTTTTCCAAGAGATACAGTTGAGCAAGTTAAAATTAAAAAGGGGGTTATTAAAAAAAAAGTTTTCAAAAAAGGCGATATTATTTTTTGGAAGGGACATGTTGCAATTTGTTTGAATTCAAATAATTTAATTCATGCATATGGACCAAGAAAAAAGGTATTAATAATGCCAATTAATAAAACTATAAAATTGATTGAGAAAACTGCAAATTTAAAAATAGTAAAAGTTATACCAATTTAATCTTGGTCCCTACCAAAATCTGGTTTTGCTACATCTTGTTTTAAACTTAATATTTGTTGTCTTACCTTTTTTGAATTAGTTAATTTTTTTCTCAAAGTCTTGTCATCTAAATTTTCTATATTTTTCTTAAATGAATTTAAATTATTAATAAATAAGTTTATCGCACTCACTATGTTTCTTTTATTATTAAAAAAGATATCTCTCCACATTATTTCATTAGATGCAGCTATCCTTGAAAAATCTCTTAATCCACCTGCACTAAACTTTATGACATCCTTTTTTTGTTTTTTTTGAAAATCTTGTGCTGTTTTTATCAGGTTATAAGCTATTAAATGGGGTAAATGACTCGTGATAGAAAAAATTTTATCATGAATTTTTGCATCCATAATAATTACTTTTGAACCTATTTTTTTCCAAAATTTTAATAACTTATTTTGCTTTAATTTATTTTTATCACTAACAACAATGCACCATTTTTTTACAAAAAGATTTTTGGTTCCATGCTCAGGTCCACTAACCTCTGAACCTGATATTGGATGACTTGTAATCCAATCAAGTGATTTTGCTAGTTTTTTGTTTTTTAATTTTAATACATTTTCTTTAGTTGAGCCTACATCAGTAATTAGACAATTTTTATTAAGATATTTATTTAAATTAGGTACAATTTTATCATATTCACTCATTGGTGTTGATAAAACCACAAGATCCATTTCAGATAATTTATCATCTAATTTTTTTAGAATAATTATTTTGTTATTAATTTTTTTTATTTTTAGAATATTTTTTTGTGATTTTTCATAAACAAAAAAATGTTTAGAGATTTTTTTAGTAATTGAGGCTCTTAATATTGAAGACCCTATAAGTCCACAACCTATAATTAAGATTTTTTTAAACATTTTTAAAAATTTTTTTGAAATTATTAAGCAAAAGTAAATTTTCTTTATTATTTCCTATAGTAAGTCTCAAACAATTTTTAATTCCATAGGAATTCATTTCTCTTAGAATTATTCCAGAGGACTCAAGTTTTTTTTCTACAAAATTTGCTGAAAGTTTACAATTTTTAAAATCTAAAAGGAAAAAGTTTGGTCCAATTTCATTTGTTTTTATATTATATAAATTCATTTTCTGTTGTATTTTTTTTGCCCAATCCAAATTGTGTTTTATAGACTTTTTAATAAAACTTTTATCTTTTAAAGACTCAATAGCACATACCTGAGCTATTTTATTTACATTAAATGGTGGTTTGATTTTATATAAAGCATCTACTATTTTTTTACTACCATATCCCCATCCAACTCTTAAAGATGCAAGTCCATAAATTTTAGAGAAAGTTCTCAAGATAAATACATTATTTTTATTTTTGAAAAGCTCTAAACCTGATTTGTAATCTTTATTTAGCATGTATTCAAAATAAGCATCATCAACAACTAGTAATATTTTTTTATTTAAACGCTTTCTTAATTCTAATAATTGTTTTTTAGAAATATATGTACCTGTAGGATTATTAGGATTTGCCAGAAATACGATTTTAGTCTTCTTTGATACTTTATTTAAAATTTCATTATTTGATACTTTAAAATTTTTTTCTTTAGAAAATATAACCTTGGCTCCCACTATTTGCGCATAGATTCTGTACATCAAGAAACTAAATTCTGGTACAACTACCTCATCCCCTTTATTTAAAAATAGTTGGCATAACATCTGAATAATTTCATCAGATCCAGATCCACAAATCACTTGGTTTTGATTACAATTGTATTTTTTTGAAATTATAGAAGTTAAATCTCTGAATTTTCCATCTGGATATTTAGAGATGTTGTCACTAGCTTTTTTTATTACCCCTTGAGCATTTTTGCTCATACCTAAGGCAGATTCATTTGCTGATAATTTAATTATTTTTTTTTTTTTATTTAAAAATGATTTTCCTGGTTTGTAAGCTTGGAGTTTAATTTTTCTAAATATTGGGGTATTCATGATGTTAACTTTTATTAATAAATAGTCAGATAATTAGATAATACAATCAATAATTCTAAAAAAATTGACATCTAAAAAGCTATCTTATAAAACGTTTTAGCGCTGATTTAACTGAATTGCGAGCGCTATAAAAAACCTGCTAAACAAGTTTTTTTTCTCACAATTCATCTCAGCAAAAATATTATGAGTAATTTTGATAACATAAAAAGTATAACTATTAAGCAACCTCTAAAACTTGATTGTGGAAAGGAAATATCTAATTTTCCATTAGCTTATGAGACTTACGGAAATCTTAATGAAAATAAAGACAATGCCATACTTGTTTTTCATGCACTAACAGGAGATCAGTTTGCTTCAGGTCAAAACCCAGTGACTAATAAAGAAGGGTGGTGGAACTATGCAGTTGGTCCAGGCAAGGCTTTTGATACAGAAAAATTCTTTGTAATTTGTGCAAATGTTATTGGTGGTTGTATGGGTTCATACGGACCAGGAACTATTGATCCTACAACTAACAAACCAATAGGAACGAATTTTCCTGTTATTACAATAAACGATATGGTTAATGCTCAATATAATCTTTTAGATCATTTTAAAATAGAAAGATTATTTGCAGTAGCTGGTGGTTCTATGGGTGGGATGCAAGTATTACAATTTGTATCAAATTTTCCAAACAAGGCCAAAGTTGCTTTACCAATTGCTTGCACAGCTAGTCATTCAGCTCAGAATATTGCTTTCAATGAGCTTGGAAGACAAGCGATAATGTCAGATATAAATTGGAAGGATGGTTTATATGACGGGAAGACAAGTAATCCAGATAAAGGTTTGGCTGTTGCTAGAATGGCTGCACATATTACGTATTTATCAAAAAAAGGATTACAAGAAAAATTTGGACGAAACTTGCAAGAAAGATCAGATTTAAAATTTGGATTTGATGCTGACTTTCAAATTGAGAGTTATTTAAGATATCAAGGATCTGTTTTTGTGGATAGATTTGATGCAAATAGTTACTTGTACATTACAAGAGCAATGGACTACTTTGATTTGACAAAACAACATGGTGGTAATCTTTCTAAGGCTTTTAAAGGAAGTAAGACAAAATTTTTTATTATTTCATTTACTTCAGATTGGTTATATCCAACATCTGAAAATAAAGATATTGTAATTGCACTAAATGCTATAGGAGCTGATGTTGGTTTTGTAGAAATTAAAACTGACAAAGGTCATGATTCATTTTTATTAGATGTGACAGATTTTTTAAGCACTATAAAAAATTACTTAAACACCACTTATTTAAATATAAATGAAAGAAGAATTTAAAGTTATATCGAAATTAATTGATGAAAAGTCAAGAGTTCTTGATGTTGGATGTGGTGATGGGATTTTGATGGAATATTTATCAAAAAATAAGGTAGTGGATGTAAGAGGACTTGAAATTTCTAAAGAAAAAGTCAAAAAATGTTTATCTAATGGATTAGCTGTAGTTGAAGGTAATGCAGAGTATGACTTAAAACAATTTCCAGATCTATCTTTTGATTACGTAATTCTAAGTCAAACACTGCAAGCCTTCATGAGTCCAGAAAATGTAATTAAAGATTTATTAAGAGTGGGAAAAAAAGTTATTGTAACTATTCCTAATTTTGGACATTGGAAAGTTAGATTAGATTTACTCTTTAAAGGAGAAATGCCAATTACTAAGAATTTACCTTATGAATGGTATAATACTCCAAATTTACATATGTGCACAATTCAAGATTTTTATAACTTTTGTAATAATAAAGGAATAAATATTTTTAAAATAATTTCTTTAAATGGACAAAAAACCTCAAAAATTTCTTCTTCAAATTTGAAATATAAAAACTTAATATCAGAATTAGGTATTTTTTTATTAGAGAAATAAAATGAAAATAGAAATAATAAAATGTTTAGAAGATAATTTTTCGTATTTATTAATTGATGAAATCACTAAGTCAGCTCTTGTGATAGATCCAAGTGAAGCAAAGCCTATAATCAAAAAAATTGAAACTCTCGGCTTAAAATTAAAATTTATAATGAATACTCACCATCATTTTGATCATGTAGGAGGCAATAAAGAGCTTAAAAAATTATATAATTCTAAAGTTATTGGTTTTGATCAGGATAAACACAGAATACCTGAAATAGATATATTGGTAAAAAATGACGAAATTTGGAAAGATGGTATGTTTGAAGCAAAAGTTTTTCATATTCCAGGACATACTTTAGGTCATATATGTTTTTATTTTTTCAAAGAAAATGCATTATTTTCTGGAGATACATTGTTTTCATTGGGTTGTGGAAGAGTATTTGAGGGCACTCATGAAGAAATGTTTAATTCTTTACAGTTAATAAAGAATTTACCTTTAGACACAGAAATTTATTGTGGTCATGAATATACCTTAAAAAATTCAGATTTTTGTTTAAAGTATGATTCAGATAACAAGAGGCTAATTTCAAAAATTGAAACAGTGAAAAATAAGTTAGCCAAAGGAATACCAACTATACCCTCTACTCTCGAAGAAGAACTACAAACCAATATTTTTTTAAGATCAAAAAACGTTGAAAACTTTTCAAAATTGAGAGATTTAAAGGATAATTTCTAGCTTATTCAGCTTGACTAAAATAAGGCCCTGACTATATTGCTGATAATTAAATATTGGAATTATTAATGTCATACGCAGTTATACAAACAGGTGGAAAACAGTACAAAGTCTCAGCTGGTGAAATACTTAAAGTAGAAAAATTAGCTGATTCAAGACCAGAAACTAAAGTAGAATTTAATGAAATTTTAGCTTACGGTGATGACAAGAGTATTGAGTTAGGTGAACCAACTGTAAGTGGTGCTAAAGTGGAAGCTGAATTATTAAAAAATGGTAAAGAAAGAACAATTCTAATCTTTAAAAAAAGAAGAAGAAAAAATTCGAGACGTAAAAATGGACACAGACAAAAGTTTTCGCTAGTAAGAATTAACAAAATTTTTTCAAAAGATGGTAAAGTTTTATCAGAGGCTGAAAAGATGAAAACAAGTGAAGTTGTGGTTAATGAAGTTAAAGAGGAAAAAACTGAGGCTTCAAAATAAATAGGTAATTTATGGCAACAAAAAAAGCAGGTGGATCATCAAGGAACGGAAGAGATAGTGCAGGCCGTAGACTGGGTGTGAAAAAATATGGTGGAGAATTAGTAATACCTGGAAATATTATTGTCAGACAAAGAGGCACTAAAATTTTTCCTGGAGAAAATGTTGGAATGGGTAAAGACCATTCAATTTTTTCTGTTGTTAAAGGAAAAGTTGTTTTTAAAAAAAGCAAATCAGACAGAACTTACGTATCAGTAAAACCTAATTAGTAAAAAGCTAATTATTTCTGTAAAATAATGAAATTTCTCGATCAAGTTAAGATATATGTAAAAGCTGGAGACGGCGGATCTGGTTCTCCTAGCTTTAGAAGAGAAAAATTTATTGAATTCGGAGGACCTGATGGAGGTGATGGAGGAAAAGGTGGTTCTGTTTTACTCGTTTCAGAGAGAAATTTAAATACATTGATTGATTTTAGATATCAACAGCATTTTAAGGCTGAGCGAGGTAGAGATGGAAGTGGAAAAAATAAAACAGGAAGAGGAGGAGAAAATTTGTATTTAAAAGTACCAGTTGGGACACAGGTATTTGAAGAAGATAATAAAACCCTGATATTTGATTTTAAGGAAGAAAATGAGGAATTTGTTGCAGCTATAGGTGGTAAAGGCGGATTTGGTAACACAAGGTTTAAATCATCAACCAACAGAGCTCCAAAAAAATTCACCAAAGGTGCAATTGGTGAAGAATTTTGTATAAATTTACAACTTAAAACAATTGCGGATATTGGGATTATAGGTTTACCAAATGCTGGAAAATCAAGTTTATTAGCTTCTTTAACAAGTGCTACTCCTAAAATAGCGGATTATAAATTTACTACTTTAAATCCTAATCTTGGAGTTGCAATGTATGATGATAAAGAAATAACTTTAGCAGATATTCCAGGATTAATAGAAGGAGCTCATCAAGGATCTGGATTGGGGATTAAATTTTTAAAGCATATTGAACGATGCAAAGCCCTTTTGCATCTAATAGATATATCAGAAAATGATTTAGCCAACTCATATCTACAAGTGAGGGATGAGATGGGTAAATATAGTTCTGAGCTATTAAAAAAGGCTGAAATCATAGTGTTTAATAAAATAGACCTAATTGATAAAGATGAAATAAGAGAAAAGATTAAAGATTTTGAAAAAATTGTTAAGAAATCTACTTTTACAACATCTACACTCGATAAAAAATCTGTATCTGATATTAAATCAAAACTGCTTAATTATGTATCTTAAAGACTCAAAGACAGTTGTTATTAAAATTGGATCATCTTTATTAATTAATGACAAAAAAATTATTAGAGAAAAATGGTTATCAGAATTTGCAAAAGATATTCAACTTCTACAAAAGTTAAAAAAAAATATAATTTTAGTTAGTTCGGGTGCAATTGCGTTGGGATGTAAAAAATTAAAATTAAGTAAAAAAAAATTGAAACTTGATAAAAGTCAAGCAATAGCCTCAATTGGTCAAATTGAATTAATGAATCTTTTTAAAAAAACTTTTAATCAGGCAAAAATCAATCTTTCTCAAATTTTGTTAACACTTGAAGATACAGAAAAAAGGAGAAGAGCTATTAATGCAAAAAGAACTTTTGAGAATTTATTTGATCTTGGTTTTATTCCAATAGTGAATGAAAACGATAGTATAGCTACTTCTGAAATTAAGTATGGCGACAATGATAGACTAGCATCACGAGTTGCTCAAATATCAAGTGCGGATTGTTTAATTTTATTATCTGACGTAAATGGTCTTTACTCTAAAGATCCAAAATTAGACAAAAAAGCTAAATTAATTCGCGAAATTAAAAATATTGACCAAAATGTAGAAAAGTTAGCAACAAACAAAACCGGTGAATTTGGATCTGGTGGAATGAAAACGAAGATTGATGCTGCTAAAATTTGTCAATTCTCAGGATGCCATATGGCGATTGCTAATGGATTAATAAATAGACCAATTCAAAAAATTTTAACAAAAAATATATGTACATGGTTTTTACCTAAAATCTCAAAATTAGATGCAAGAAAAAAATGGATAATAAGTTCAGTTTCTCCAAAAGGAAAAATAATTATTGATGAAGGTGCATTATCAGCTTTGAATAATGGAAAAAGTTTACTAGCTGCAGGAATTAAAGATGTACATGGTAGTTTTAGCAAAGGTGATCATATCAAAATCCTAAATAATAATATGATAGAATTTGCTAGAGGATTAAGCAGTTTTTCCTCAGAAGAAATTTTGAAAATTAAAGGTAAGCACTCTAACAAAATAAATGACATTTTAGGTTACGTTTCAAAATCAGAGGTTATTCATAAAGATGATATGGTGTTAGTTAAATGAATACGATTTTAGAAAAAATTGGTACGAACGCAAAAATTGCTTTTCGGACAAAAATAAATAATAAAAAAAAAAATGAAGTTTTAAATTATTACATCCAACTTATTCAAAAAAATAAAAATAAAATTTTGGTCGAAAACGAAAAGGATATTAAAATTGCAAAATCAAAAAAACTTAAAGAAAATTTAATTAAAAGACTTGCGCTTAATAATGACAAGATAAGTTCGATTGTTAAGTCAATTAAAACTATTGCAAAATTTAAAGACCCAATAGATGTTGATTTAGAAACTTGGAAAAGACCAAATGGCTTAAAAATGAAAAAAGTATCAATTCCAATTGGAATTATTGGAGTAATTTACGAAAGTAGGCCAAATGTTACTTCGGATGTTTCTACGCTTTGTTTTAAATCAGGAAACTGTGTAATTTTAAGAGGAGGTTCTGAAGCTTATTTTAGTAATAAAATCTTAGCTAATCTTTTTAGAAAATCTTTAGAAAAAAATAAAATAAATAAAAATTTTGTACAATTTGTTGAAAATAAAAATAGAAAGCTGGTCGACTATATGCTTTCAAAAATGACAAAATATATTGATGTGATTATTCCTCGAGGTGGGAAAAATCTTGTAAAAAAAGTTCAAGATCTATCCACCGTTCCGGTAATAGGTCATCTTGAAGGAATGTGCCATACATATATTGATAAAGATGCAAATCTTGAGATGGCAAAAAAAATTTTAATTAATGCTAAGTTACGAAATACTAGTATTTGTGGAGCAACCGAAACACTACTAATACATAAAAATAAATCAGAAAATGTAAACGAAATATTAAATGAACTAACTAAAAGAGGTTGTTTTATTTATGCAGATAAAAAAATTCATAAATTATTTAATGGAAATTCTAAATTAGCGAATAATAAAACTTGGTCAAAAGAACATTTATCTGCAAAAATATCTGTAAAATTAGTAAATAATATTAATGATGCAATTAATCATATTAATAAATATGGAACAATGCATACAGATGCGATAATTACAAATAATAAAATCTCTGCAAAATTTTTTATAAAGAATGTTAAAAGTTCGATCGCTATTCACAATTCTTCAACACAGTATGCTGATGGAGGTGAATTTGGTTTTGGAGGAGAGGTTGGAATTTCAACAAATAAGCTCCCACCAAGAGGTCCTGTTGGACTAAACCAGCTAGTTAGTTACAAATATGAGATATATGGATCTGGTCAAACAAGGAAATAAAAAAAAAATTGGTATTCTTGGAGGAACCTTTGATCCAGCACATAAAGGACATTTAAGTATATCTAAAGAAGCAAAAAAAAGATTCGATATTGATAAGATTATTTGGGCGGTAACCAAAAAAAATCCGTTTAAAGATAAAAGTAATTTGAGTTTAGATAGAAGAATAAATTTTGCAAAAAAAATTGCTCAAAAAAATCTATTTATAAAAGTTAAATATTTTGAGAATAAAATTAAATCAAATAGAACAATTGACTTGATAAGGTATATAAAAAAAAATAATAAAAATACTGATATTTATTTCATAATGGGTGCAGATAGTTTGATTAATTTTCATAAATGGAAGAATTCTGATTTGATTTCATCTATTTGTAACATTCTAGTATTTGATAGAGACAGATATAAGGCTAAATCATTAAGTTCTAGAAGCTTTAAAAAGTATGGTAAGAAAAGCTTAAAATTTATAAAATTTAATAAGGTCAATATTTCATCTTCTAAATTAAGGAAAATTTGATAATCTTTTAATAATTAATGGACAAAATCTCTTCTCTTCACAAAGATGTGGTCAATCTTTTAGATGCAAATAAAGCCCTAGATATTGTTTCAATAGATTTAGATGGAAAATCATCAATAGCGGATCAAATGATAATCGCTAGTGGGACGTCTTCAAGACATATCCAAGCTTTATCAGAGCAAGTATATGAATACTTGAAAAAAAATGGTGTAAGCAATTGTAAAATTGAAGGAAGAGAAAGTAGTGATTGGAAACTTGTAGATGGAATTGATCTTATTATTCATATTTTCAATCCTGAAAAAAGAAAATTTTATGAATTAGAAAAAATATGGTCTGAATTAATTCCTAAAGAAAAAGTAATTATATAATGAAAAAACTTAAAACATATTTTTTATCGTTATTTATTTTTTTTTTTGTAAATAGTATTGTTAATGCATCAGAAGAGAATGATATTTATAAAAAAATAGATGTTTTTTCAGAAGTCTTAGATAAAATTAATAAAGAATTTGTTGATGAGGTAAACCAAAGTGATGCAATGGATGCTGCAATCAATGGTGTTCTTCAATCCTTAGATCCTTATTCTGCTTATATGTCACCAGACTCTTATCAAAGTATGCAAACGGAAACGAGTGGAGAATTTGGAGGACTAGGAATTGAGGTGAGCATGGAAGCTGGAGTAATAAAGGTAATAACACCAATGGATGATTCACCTGCGGCTGAAGCAGGAGTTAAAGCTGGTGATTATATAGTAAGAATTAATGATATTCAGGTTCAAGGTAAATCTTTAAGTGAAGCAGTTGACATAATGAGGGGTCCTGTTGGATCAGATATTGAAATAACAGTTAGAAGAAGGGGTGAACGAAAGGCATTAGTTTTTAATATTACTAGAGAAAAAATTAAAGTTTCATCAGTAAAATCTGAGATATTAGATAATCAAACTGGTTATTTAAGACTTACCTCTTTTAATGAAAATAGCAGTGGTCAAATCAGAGACAAAATTAAAGAGTTTAAAAAAAATGAAAATGTTAAAAATTATATTTTAGATTTAAGAAATAATCCTGGTGGACTACTTTCTCAGGCAATTAAAATTACTGATTTTTTTATAGATAGTGGAGAAATTGTTTCGACAAAAAGTAAAAGAAAATATGAAAGTAGAAAATTTTTTGCAAGGAAAGGAGATATATTAGATGGAGATACAATTGTTGTCCTAATAAATTATGGTTCAGCATCTGCATCTGAAATTGTAGCAGGCGCACTTAAGGATCACAAAAGAGCAATAATAATTGGAGAAAATAGCTATGGTAAAGGTTCTGTGCAATCAATCATTCCTCTCAAAAATAAAGGTGCAATAAGATTGACTGTATCTAAATATTATCTCCCATCAGGGAAATCTATTTCAGAAATAGGTGTCTCTCCCGATATTGAAATAGCTGAAGGATCTGACGACTTTAGGTTTAATACAGATACAGACAATCAACTTCAATTTGCTCTAGAGCTTTTAAACGGCTAAAATGAAAGAGAAATATAAAAATTTACCACTTAGAAGTGGTGTTGGAATAGTTGTTTTAAATAAAGAAAATAAAATTTTTGTTGCAAAAAGAATAGATAATAAAAAAAACTTTTGGCAAATGCCACAAGGTGGAGTTGATAAGGGTGAAGACTTTTATGAAGCTGCAATTAGAGAATTAAAAGAAGAAACTAGTATTAAATCAGTAAGTTTAATAAAAAAAATTGATGGCTTACTTACTTACCATTTACCAAATGAATTATTAGGAATTATTTGGAAAGGTAAATTTAAAGGTCAAAAACAACAATGGTATGTAATGAGATTTAATGGTGAAGAAAAAGAAATTAATATTGAAACAAAACATCCAGAATTTCTTGAATGGAAATGGGTAGATCTTGATAAAATTACTGAACTTGTGGTGGAATTTAAACTACACGTATATAAGAAAATTCAAGAAGAGGTAAAAAAAATTTTAGTTAATTAATTTTAATACTTCAAGTTTTTGATCTAGCAAATATTTTTCCTGATCATTTATATCAGACTTATTAAGTTCTTCCTCAGCAGATTTCTTGATTTCTGAAATTTTTTCTTTATCAATGTCTTTTAAATTTAAAATTAGACTTGTAAGTATAGAAAGATTATTATCTTTAAATTCAATTATTCCATCATTTACATAAAAACTTTCTTCGCCAGACTTTGAAAATATTTTAATTATTCCTGGTTTTAAAAAAGAAATAATAGAAATATGGTCTTTTAAAATCCCTATCTCACCTTCAAATGCAGGAACAACTACCTCAATGACATCATTTTTTGATAAAAATGATTTTTCAGGGTTTACTATTTCTACAGAATATTCTTCGCTCATTATGCGGCAGCTTCGTTAGCTAAACTCTCAGCTTTTTGAATAGCTTCTTCAATAGTGCCAACCATATAAAATGCAGCTTCTGGTAAGTGATCATATTCACCTTTGCAAATAGCATCAAAGCCTTTGATCGTTGACTCTAAATCTACAAGCTTACCTGGCGAGCCAGTAAATACTTCAGCTACAAAGAAAGGTTGAGAAAGAAATCTTTGTATTTTTCTAGCTCTAGCAACAACTAATTTATCTTCCTCAGATAATTCATCCATTCCCAAAATTGCGATAATATCTTGTAAAGATTTATAAGTTTGCAGAACTTTCTGTACTTCTCTTGCCACTCTATAATGTTCATCTCCAACTATTCTAGGATCTAAAATTCTAGACGTTGAGTCTAGTGGATCTACCGCTGGGTAAATTCCAATCTCAGCAATCTGTCTAGAAAGTACCGTTGTTGCATCTAAGTGAGCAAATGAAGTTGCAGGCGCTGGGTCAGTTAAGTCATCTGCAGGAACATAAATTGCCTGAACAGAAGTAATTGAACCTTTATTCGTTGTTGTAATTCTTTCCTGTAAGTTACCCATATCAGTTGCTAGTGTTGGTTGATATCCTACGGCTGAAGGTATTCTACCAAGTAATGCGGAGACCTCAGATCCTGCTTGTGTAAATCTAAAAATGTTATCAACAAAGAATAGTACATCTTGACCTTCTTGATCCCTAAAGTATTCAGCAACAGTTAATCCCGTTAAAGCTACTCTAGCTCTTGCCCCTGGAGGCTCGTTCATTTGTCCATAAACTAGTGCTGCTTTAGAACCTTCCCCATCAGTTTTAATAACACCTGAGTCTATCATTTCATGGTAGAGGTCATTTCCCTCTCTAGTTCTTTCTCCTACTCCTGCAAAAACAGAAAATCCACCATGAGCTTTTGCAACGTTGTTAATCAATTCCATAATTAAAACAGTTTTACCAACTCCGGCTCCACCAAATAAACCAATTTTACCACCTTTTGCATAGGGTGCTAAAAGATCAATAACCTTTATTCCTGTAACAAGTATTTCAGTTTCTGTTGATTGATCATTAAATTCTGGTGCAGCTCTATGAATTGGCCAGTTATCTGAACTTTTAACTTCTCCTCTTTCATCAATAGGCTCACCAATCACATTTATAATTCTTCCAAGAGTCTCTGGCCCCACTGGAACTTTAATTGGAGCAGCTGTATCTGTTACCTCGTCTCCTCTTTTAAGACCTTCTGTTGCATCCATTGCAATTGTTCTGACACTTGACTCCCCTAAGTGTTGAGCAACTTCTAAAACTAATCTATTTCCACCGTTATCGCACTCTAATGCAGTTAAAATTTCTGGTAGTTCTCCATCAAATTTTACGTCTACTACCGCCCCAATGATCTGTGTTATTTGTCCTTTTCTCATAATTATAAACTTTCTGCTCCTGAAATTATTTCTATTAACTCTTTAGTAATTGCTGCCTGACGACTTCTATTATACTCAATAGTAAGTTTGTCAACCATTTCACCTGCGTTTCTGGTTGCATTATCCATTGCACTCATTCTTGAACCTTGCTCGCTAGCTGAATTCTCTAACATCGCTTTAAAAATCTGAGTTGAAATATTTTTAGGTAACAAGTTGCTCAATATCTCATCTTCCTCGGGTTCAAATTCATAGTTATCTTCTGATGAATTTTCATCTTTTTCAGATGTTTTTAAAGGAATAATTTGTTGTTCTTGTGGTATTTGAGTAATTACATTCTTAAATTGGTTATAAAAAATTGCACATACATCAAATTCTTTTTTTTCAAATTTTTCAATAACTATCTTACCAACTTTATCAGCATCAAAATAATTAATACTTTTTGATTCTTTAAAAGACATTCTTTCGATAATATTATCACCATATAGACGTTTTAGTTGGTCATAACCTTTAGTTCCAACTGTAATAATTTTTAAAGTTTTTCCTTCATCTAAAATTTTTTGAAAATATAGTTTAGCTTTTTTAATAATATTTGTATTAAAACCTCCGCAAAGACCTCTATCTGATGTCATTACTACACATAGATGCACTTTATCTTCTCCAGTACCAGATAAAAGTTTAGGAGCGTTACCAATGTCAGATATACCATTTGATAAGTTTAAAATAATATTATTCATTTTATCAGAGTAAGGTCTGCCTTTCTCAGCACTCTCCTGGGCTCTTCGCAATTTTGCAGCAGCGACCATTTTCATTGCCTTCGTAATCTTCTGCGTAGACTTAACACTTGATATTCTTTTTTTTAGATCGTCTAAACTAGCCATTATTTTTTATGAGTTAAAATCTTTCTTAAGTTGTAAAATAATTTCATTCAATTCTTTTTCTTTATCATCTTCAAGTTTTCCTGAAGCTGTTATGGACTCAATAATGTCTGGCTTTTCAGATTTACATTTTTCAATAATTTTACTCTCAAAACTTGAAATATCCTTTTGTTCAATATCATCAAGATGTCCTCTAACTCCACAAAATACAGAAATGACTTGTTCTGCAACTGTCATGGGAGAATATTGATTTTGCTTTAAAAGTTCAGTTAACTTTGATCCTCTGTTAAGTAATTTCTGAGTAGACGCATCAAGGTCTGAACCAAATTGTGCAAACGCAGCCATTTCACGATATTGCGCGAGCTCCAATTTCATGGACCCTGAAACTTTCTTCATCGCTTTAGTTTGAGCAGATGATCCAACTCTTGATACTGATAATCCAACATTTATGGCAGGTCTTATACCTTGGTTAAAAAGTTCAGTTTCTAGAAATATTTGACCATCAGTAATTGAAATAACATTTGTTGGTATAAATGCAGAGACATCACCACCTTGGGTTTCGATTATTGGAAGAGCGGTTAATGATCCTCCACCATGCTCATCACTTAATTTTGCAGCTCTTTCAAGTAATCTACTATGTAAGTAAAACACATCTCCAGGATATGCTTCTCTTCCGGGAGGTCTTCTTAATAGAAGTGACATTTGTCTATATGCAACAGCTTGTTTTGATAAATCATCATATATAATCAAGGCATGCATCCCGTTATCTCTAAAATACTCACCCATAGTACATCCAGTATAAGGGGCTAAAAATTGTAAAGGTGCTGCATCTGACGCAGTTGCTGCAACTATTGTTGTGTATTCCATCGCACCAGCTTCTTCTAGTGTTTTTTCAATCTGTCTAACTGTAGATCTCTTTTGGCCTACGGCCACATAAATACAATATAATTTTTTCTTCTCATCGCCTGACTCGTTAATTTTTTTCTGGTTTATTATAGCATCAATTGCAACTGCTGTTTTGCCTGTTTGCCTGTCACCAATAATTAATTCTCTTTGTCCTCTTCCAATTGGAACTAGACTATCAATTGATTTAAGACCAGTCTGCATTGGTTCACTTACAGATTTACGTGGAATTATGCCAGGAGCTTTGACCTCAACCCTACTTCTTTTTAAACTTTTATCTAACGCACCTTTTCCATCAATTGGGTTTCCTAAACCATCAACTACTCTACCAAGCAATTCTTTCCCAACTGGTGTATCAACAATTGCACCAGTTCTTTTTACAGTATCACCTTCTTTTACTGCTCTATCATCACCAAAAATTACTACACCTACATTTTCACTTTCTAGGTTTAATGCCATTCCTTTCGAGCCGTCAGAAAATTCTACCATTTCTCCAGCTTGAACATTATCTAATCCATATATTCTTGCTATACCATCACCTACTGATAAAACTTGACCAACCTCTGTAACCTCAGCTTTATCTCCAAACTTTTTAATTTGTTCTTTTAATATTTGTGTTACTTCTGAAGGATTTATTTCCATTTAAGCCTCTATCATTGTATTTTCGATTTGTTGTAATTTATTTTTAATAGAGGTGTCTACCATAATACTGCCAACTTGTATTACTAAACCTCCAATTAAACTTTTGTCATATTTATAGTTTAATTTTATTTTTGCGTCAAAATTTTGAGATAGTTCGTCTTTTATTTTATTTACTTGTTCTCCTGATAATTCTTTAGAGGAAATTAGTTCAGCTTTTACTTCTCCTCTTTTTTCCGAACAAGTATCTATAAAATCTTGAAGAATTGTTCTTACATAAAAAAATCTTCTTTTAGATATTAAAAAACCTAAAAATTTTGACATTAAAGAGTTTAATTTATAATTTTCAGCAATTTTGTTAATTACATCCTGAAGTTCATTTACAGAGTTAGTTGGATCTTTTATTAATGAACTAAAATCTTTGCTTTCATCTATTAATCTTAAAAAAGATATTGATTGTTTTTCAACCTCATCTATTGAATTATTTTCATTAGCCAGTTCATATAGTGCTAAAGAATACCTACTTGCTGTAGTTGCTGAAAAACTGTTATTTTTGCTCAATTTTAACTCTTTATTTTAGAAGATTTTTTTGGATTAAGTAGCATATGAGTTTAGTGTCTTCAAGTAACAGATTGACTAAATAGTGCAAAATTTGTCCATTAATTAAAGGTTATTGGGTCAACATCAACTGTTAGTTTTATTTCTTTAGGTAATTTGTATGTGATTAAGACTTCACTCAATCTTTTTTGAATATTAGATCCCTTTTTAGATCTTATCAAAAGTCTCTGCCTATACTTTCGTCTAACTCGATATATAGGTGCATTAACAGGTCCCAAAATTTTGTCGTTTAAAGATGCTGATAACATTTTTTTTAAGTCCATTGACTCTTTTTCTAAACTTCTTTCATTTGAAGAGGTGAGTATTAATGAAACAAATCTTTCGTAAGGTGGTAGATTATTTTTCTCCCTTAATTTCAATTCATTTTCTAAAAAAATAAAAGGATCAGGATTTGTTATTTGATTTATAATACTTTGATTTGAGTTGTATGTTTGAAAATATACTGTTGCTGGTTTACCGGTTCTGCCAGCTCGTCCAGATAATTGGTGATAGAGTTGTAGGTTTTTTTCTGCAGTTCTTAAATCATGTCCATTTGAATTAAGATCAATATCTAAAATAATAATGCAGTTTAATTTTGGAAAATGAAAACCTTTAGAAATTAATTGTGTTCCAATAAGTATATCAATTTTTCCTTTAACTATATCTTCTAATTTTTTTTTAGAAGATTTTTTATTCATGGTATCACTTGAGAAAATTGATATTTTATAATTTGGGAATTTGAGTTTAACCTCTTCAGAAATTCTCTCTACACCAGGGCCACTAAAAACAAAATCACATACTTCACCTTTCTTACAATTCCTACCTAACTGAGATTGAAAACCACAATAATGACAAAGTAATTTATTTTTATGTTTATGATATACTAAATTTATTGAACAATTTGGACAGGAACAAACATTTAAACATTTCTTACAAAGAGCATAAGGAGAAAAACCTCTTCTATTAATAAAAAATAATACTTGATCATTTTTTTTTAAGTGATTATTTACCTTTTCTAAAGTTTTATTAGCAATCCATGATTGTTTATCTAACTTATTTTTGTTTAAGTCTATTATTTCATATGAGGGTAAATTTGCATCTTTATATCTTTTTGTTAAACGTGATACGGAATATTTCTTTTTCTTAATATTTGCAAATGATTCTATTGAGGGTACAGCAGTTACAAGATTGATAGGGATATTTTCAAAATTAGCTCTAGCAATTGCCATGTCTCTTGCATTATAAATTACTCCCTCGTCTTGTTTAAATGATTGATCGTGTTCTTCGTCTACTACTATAATTCCAAGATTTTTAAATGGTAAGAATAATGAGGAACGAGCTCCAATAATTACATTAATTTTTCCTGATGATGCTCCACTCCAGATTATTTTCTTTTTTTTAGGTGTTATTCCAGAGTGCCACACCGCAGCACTGAAACCAAAAAATTCCTCAAATTTATTTTCAAATTCTGCGGTTAAACCAATTTCAGGTAGTAAAATCATTGCTTGATAGCCTTTTTCTAACAATTGTTTTATATGCTTAAAATAAACAATTGTTTTTCCTGAACCTGTAGTCCCTTGTAAAAAATGGACCCTAAATTTATTATTTTTTTTTGACATTTCCTCAAATATTTCTCTTTGATCTGAAGACAGGGTAAACTTATTTACGCACGTTTGTTTATTATAGGATAGATAATTTTCATCTTCATAATTAGTGATTGCTTGTCCACTAAGTAAATGTAGTTTTAAACACATTCCTTTTGGCACTAAGTTGTATTCAGAAAACCAATTCAAAAAGGTTATAATTTCTTTTTTAAGTGGTTCAATTTCTATTTTTTTAAGAACTTTTTTTATCTGAAAATTTTTGTTATTATTCTTTTCAAATTCATTCCATACAACTCCTGTTATTTTTGATTTTCCAAAGGGAACATAAACATAATCTCCAACTTTAAGATCTAAGTCACTTTCATATGTAAAAGGGAAGTTGAATATATTAGGTATTAGGACAGGATATTTCATAAATAAATTATGAAATATATTAAGAGTGAATTTGTCTTTTATCTACAGATAAAGCAGCTTCTTTTATCGCTTCTGAAAAAGTAGGATGAGCATGACATGTTCTTGCAATATCTTCAGAACTAGCGCCAAATTCCATTGCTACGGACATTTCTGCAATCATTTCTCCAGCATGAGGTCCGATTATATGTACTCCCAATACTCTATCGGTTGTACTTTCAGCTAATATTTTGACGAATCCCTCTGGTTCATTTATTGCTTTAGCTCTTGAGTTTGCCATAAACGGAAATTTACCAACTTTGTAGTTTACTTTTTTTTCTTTTAATTCTTCCTCATTTTTACCTACATAGGCTACCTCGGGTGAAGTATAAATTACTCCAGGTATGATATCATAATTTACATGACCAGACTGTCCAGCAATTAACTCTGCCACTGCTATTCCTTCCTCCTCAGCTTTATGAGCTAACATTGGACCATCTATGACATCTCCTATTGCGTAAACATTTTTAACATTAGTTTCAAAATTTTTATTAACTGTAATTTTTCCTTTTTTATCAAGATTTACACCAATTTTATCTAAATTTAATTTTTCAGTGTAAGGTTTTCTTCCAACAGAAATTAAAACTACATCAGCTTCAATTTTATTTTTTGAGTCTTTGTTAGAGGTTTCTATTATTACTCCTTGGTCATTTTTAACAATTTTTTCAACTTTAGTATTTAATTCAAATTTAATATTCTGTTTTTTTAATATTTTCATAAATTCATTTGAAATTTCTTTATCAAGTCCTGGTGTTATGTGGTCTAAATATTCTATAACATGAACTTCAGTTCCTAGTCTTGACCAAACAGAACCCATCTCCAAGCCAATATACCCACCTCCAACAACAACCATTTTTTTTGGAAGTTTTGAAATATTAAGCGCTCCTGTTGATGAAAGAATTGTTTTTTCGTCAAATTCTATTCCAGAAAGGGATAAAGGTTCTGATCCAGTACTTATTATGGCTTTATCAGTTTTAATTTTAATCTCTGATTTACCATTTTTGACTAAAATTTCGTTTGTTTCATTAAAAGATCCAACCCCTTTAATGTAAGTGACTTTATTTTTTTTAAATAAGAACTCCACTCCTTTTGTAAGTGTTGCAACAGAGTTGTCTTTGTTACTCATCATTTTTTCAAGATTTAGCTTAATTTCTCCGGTTTCAATACCGATATTTGAGAAGTTTTTAGCTCTGTGAAAACTTTCTGACATATTTAAAAGGCTTTTAGAAGGAATACATCCTATATTAAGGCAAGTACCTCCCAAGGATCCTCTGGACTCGATACATGCAGTTTTTAAACCTAATTGTGATAATCTAATTGCACATACATATCCTGCAGGTCCTCCTCCAATTACAGTAACATCAAATTTTTCAGTCATTAAATATTTAAAAATAATCTTCTAGGGTCTTCTAAATTTTCTTTAACAGTTTTTAAGAACGACACGGATTCCTTTCCATCAATAATTCTATGATCGTATGACAAAGCCAAGTACATTATTGGTTTTATTTTTATATCACCATTATCATTTACTGGTCTTTCAACAATATTATGCATACCTAATACACCTGATTGAGGAGGGTTTAATATTGGTGTTGAAAGCATGGAACCATAAACACCACCATTGCTAATTGTAAATGTACCACCTTGTAAGTCCTCAATTGTTAAACTACCTGTATTTGCTTTTTCAGATAATTTTTTTATTTCTTTTTCTATTTCAGCAAATGACATCTCATCTGCATTTCTAAGCACTGGAACTACTAAACCCCTTTCAGTTCCAACAGCGAAACTAATATTATAATAATTCTTATAAATTATGTCTTGATCTTCAATCTCAGCGTTAATTGCTGGAAATAATTTTAGTCCAACGACACAAGCTTTAACAAAAAATGACATTAGACCGAGCTTTATTCCGTATCTGCTTTTGAAATCTTCTTGGTTATCTTTTCTCATTGTCATAATCCCAGACATATCTACCTCGTTAAAAGTAGTTAACATTGCTGCATTTTCTTGAGCTTGTTTTAATCTTTTTGCAATCGTTTGTCTTAAACGGGTCATTTTAATTCTTTCTTCTTCACCATATTGAATTCTTCTCTGGTTAGGTTGTGGGTTGGCTCCCATCATAGTAATTAGATCACCTTTTAAAATTCTTCCTGCTTTACCTGTTCCCTTTACATTATCTAGGTTGATGTTTTTTTCTGCAACCATTTTTCTAACTGCAGGTGAAAGAATAATTGGTTGTTGTGAAGTTTCCTCTGTTTCTACTTCTTCAGTTAAAAGTAAAGGCTCTTCTTCTAATAGCTCCATTGATTTATCTTGAGTTAATACTAATGGTTCTTCTAACTTAGTTTGAGGTTTTTTTTCTATATCTAAATTAATTACATTACTTTTGTGATCTTTAAATTCTTTCTCTTCATTATCCTCAAGTTGTTTTTTGCTTTCAGGTACTTTTTTAATATCAACATTCCCCTCAGAAATTGAGCCCAAAACAGCTCCAACTTCAACTGTATCTCCATCTCTAAAACTAATCTCTGATAATGTCCCACTAATAGGGGAAGGAACTTCTAAATTTACTTTATCAGTTTCCAGTTCAACTATTGCTTCATCCACCTGAACTGTTTCACCTTCTTTTTTCAACCATTTAGAAACTGTTGCTTCTGTAATACTTTCACCTAAAGTAGGCACTAAAATTTTTTCACTCATTAATTAAATACTTCATTTATAATTTCTTGTTGCTCAAGTTGATGCCTTTTAGCATATCCAGTGGCTGGTGATGCATCAGGACTTCTTCCAATATAAGAAACCTCGTTATTTTTAGCTTTAATGGTATCCAATGTCCATTGTATATAATCTCTTACTGAAAACCATGCGCCCATATTTTTTGGCTCTTCCTGACACCAATAAAAATTAGCATTTTTTGCATATGGTTTAAGTTCTTTTACCAAACTCTTTGCTGGAAAAGGATAAAGTTGCTCTATTCTAAACATTACCACATCATCTCTTTTTAACTTTTCTCTAGCATTTAAAAGATCGAAGTACACTTTTCCTGAACAAATTATAACTTTTTTTATTTCACTAGATTTTTTTAATTTAATAAAATTTTTGGATTGATCACTTAATGCATGATCCCACATTATTCGGTGAAATGATGTTTGTTTACTAAAATCATCAATGGTTGACACACAAAATTTGTTTCTTAACAAAGATTTAGGCGTCATAATTACAAGTGGTTTTCTAAAATCACGGTGTATTTGTCTACGTAAAGCATGAAAATAATTTGCTGGAGTTGTGCAATTCATAACTTGGAGATTATCATTTGCACACAATTGTAAAAATCTTTCAAGTCTAGCGGAAGAATGTTCTGGTCCCTGACCTTCATAGCCATGAGGTAATAACATTACCAAACCTGAGGCTCTTTGCCATTTTCTTTCACCAGAAGAGATAAATTGATCAATTATAACTTGCGCACCATTGGCAAAATCACCAAATTGAGCTTCCCAAAGAGTAAGGGTATTTGGCTCTACTAAACTATATCCATATTCAAATCCCAAAACCGCAAGTTCTGACAAAAAACTATCAACAATTTCAAATTTTTTTTGATGTTTTGAAATATTATTTAATGGAATATATCTAGAGTTATTAGTTTGGTCTCTTAAAACTGAATGTCTCTGACTGAATGTTCCTCTTCCAGAATCTTGTCCTACAAATCGAACTGGAAAACCCTCATCTAATAATGAACCAAAAGCTAATGATTCAGCAGTAGACCAGTCAATATTTAAACCATCGTCGACAGATTTTTTTCTACTTTGCAATATTTTGCTAATAGTTTTGTGAATACTTATTTCAGATGGAACAACATTTATTTTATCTGAAATATTTTTAAGTATTTTTTTATCTGCTCCAGTAACTCCTCTTTTGTCTTTCCCTTTTTTAGGTTTATAGCTTGACCATGCTCCCTCAAACCATTCAATTTTAGGACTATAATCTTTAGCTGTCTTAAATTGTTCATCTAAAAGATCTTTAAATTTTTGTATTTGGTCGTTTAAACCTTCCTTTGATATTAAATTTTCATTAATAAGTTTAGATCCATATATATTTGCTGTTGATTGATGTGATCTAATTTTTTTATACATCAATGGTTGAGTGAATGATGGCTCATCTCCCTCATTATGTCCAAATCGTCTGTAACAAACTAAGTCAATGACTACATCTCTATTGAACTTTAATCTAAATTCAGTTGCAATTCTTGAGCCATAAACAACAGCTTCTGGGTCATCTCCATTAACATGGATGATAGGCGCATCAACCATTTTCGCAATATCTGATGGGTGGGGGGAAGATCTTGCAAACCTTGGGCTTGTGGTAAATCCTATTTGATTATTAACTATTATATGAATAGTTCCACCTGTATTGTGTCCAGGTAACCCTGACATTGCAAAGCATTCGGCAACAACACCTTGTCCTGCAAAAGCAGCATCACCATGTATTAAAATCGGAATTACTTTATTTCTCTCAGTATCTTTATGAAAAAATTGTTTTGCTCTAGTCTGACCCAATACTACTGGATTAACTGCTTCCAAATGCGAAGGATTGTCTGTTAAACTTACGTGAACAGAATTTCCATCAAATTCTCTATCAGATGAAGCTCCCAAATGATATTTTACATCGCCAGCACTGTCTTCATCAGTATTATTTAATTCACCAGCAAATTCATTAAATATTCTTTTATAAGATTTTTGTAAAACGTTAGCTAAAACATTTAGTCTTCCTCTATGAGACATCCCAATTTTAACCTCTTTAATCTTTGATTGACCTCCAATTTTTATAATTTGTTCTAAACCTGGAATTAAACTTTCACCACCATCTAAACCAAATCTTTTAGAACCAACATATTTAGTATGCAAAAATTTCTCGAATCCCTCAGCTTGGATTAATTTGTTTAAAATTGCACTTTTACCATTTTCAGTAAATTTTAATGCATTGTC
>CACKUI010000008.1 GCA_902603305.1 uncultured Pelagibacteraceae bacterium
TTTAGGATCTTTGCCAACTGATGATAGAAAAAAATTTGCATCAGAATTAAATTCTATAAAAGATGAACTACAAGAAAAAATAAATTCTAAACTTCGAGAAATTGAGACAAAAGAAATTAATTCTAAACTTGTCAATGAGAAAGTAGACGTAACTTTGCCTGAAAGAGAAATTAATCAAGGAAAAATACATCCTGTTTCACAAGTAATAGATGAGATATCCTCAATATTTTCTGAAATTGGCTTCAATGTTGAAGAGGGTCCAGACATAGAGAATGAACATTATAATTTTACTGCATTAAATACACCAGATAATCATCCAGCAAGAGATATGCATGATACTTTTTATTTGGATAACAATAAAGAATTATTACTAAGAACTCATACATCACCTGTTCAAGTAAGAACAATGTTAAATGGGAAACCTCCATTTAAAATTATAGCTCCAGGCAGAACATATAGATCTGATAGTGACCAAACTCATTCTCCTATGTTTCATCAAGTTGAAGGACTTCACATTGATAAAGAAATTAATATGGGCCATCTAAAAGGATGCTTAAACTATTTTATAAAATCATTTTTTGAAGTGGACAAAATCAAAATGAGATTTAGACCAAGCCACTTTCCTTTTACTGAGCCATCTGCAGAGGTAGATATTGGTTATGAAATAAAAAATGGAAAAATAGTTATTGGCGAGGGTGATAAGTGGTTAGAAATTCTAGGTTGTGGCATGGTACATCCAAATGTGCTTAAAAATGTAAAAGTAAACCCAGATAAATACCAAGGCTATGCCTTTGGTATTGGAATAGATAGACTTGGAATGCTAAAGTATGGAATAAATGATTTAAGAGCTTTTTTTGAGACTGACTATAGGTGGCTTAACCATTTTGGTTTTGACCCATTAGATGTACCATCAAACTATAGAGGCCTCAGCAGATGAAATTTACAATAGGTTGGCTAAAAGAACATCTTGATACACAAATACAAGATAATGGTTTAATTAAAAAATTAACAGATATTGGGCTTGAAGTAGAAAGTTATGAATACTTAAATTCTGATTTAGACAATTTTAAAGTAGCAAAAATAATTAATGCTGAACAGCATCCAAATGCTGATAGACTTAGAATATGCGATGTTGATATTGGCCAGGAAAATACTGTTAAAGTAGTATGTGGAGCACTAAACGCAAAAAAAGATCTTTTAACTGTTTATGCGGGCCCTGGATCAATAATTCCAAAAAATAAAATGAAACTTACAGTTAGTAAAATCAGGGGAGTAACTTCTTACGGAATGTTATGCTCTGAATCTGAATTGAATTTATCAGATGAAAGTGAGGGAATCACAGAACTAAAAACAACCAAGTACTCTGATAAAATAGGCAAAAATTTTTTTAAAAATAAAAGTGAAAAAGTTGTTGATTTATCAGTCACTCCGAATCGTCCAGATTGCTTAGGGGTAAGAGGTATAGCGAGAGATCTTGCAGCTGCCGGAGCTGGTAAATTAAAAAATATTTCTAACAAAAATATTAAAAAAAATGGGTCTCAAACAATCAAAGTTTCAATCACAAAAGAGAAAAATCAAGGTTGTACTGTATTTGGTAGTTGCTTAATTACAGGTGTTACAAATAAAGAAAGTCCAAAATGGCTGAAAGAAAAAATTATTTCACTTGGTCAAAAACCAATTTCTGCAATTGTTGATATTACAAATTATGTAATGTTAGACTTAAATAGACCACTTCATGCATATGATGCAGATAAAATTGACAAAGAAATTATAGTAAGAAATTCAAAAAAGAATGAAACTTTTGAAGCCCTTGATAACAAAGAGTATAAATTAGGTGATGATATGTGTGTTATTTCTGATAAATCTGGAGTTTTAGGCTTAGGAGGAGTCATCGGAGGAATGCGTTCTGGAACTGAAATAAATACTAAAAATATTTTATTAGAATCTGCTTATTTTATTCCTAGATCAATTAGAAAAACTTCAAAATTATTAAATATCGATACTGATGCAAAATTCAGATTTGAAAGAGGAATTGATCCTCGATCAATTGAATTAGGACTGACAAAAGCTGCAGAATTAATATCTGGGATTTGTGGTGGCAAAATAAGTAATTTTGATATTCAAAAAACTGACAAGCATGAAAAAAATAAAATTAAATTCAAAATCTCTTTATTTGAAAAAATAACTGGTTTTAAAGTAGATGTTAATGAGATTGTAAAAATTTTAACTGATCTAGGATTTGAGGTTTCTAAGAATAAGTTAGAATTAGATTTAAAAATACCTACCTGGAGACCCGATATAATTCAACCAATTGATATTGTTGAAGAAATAGTAAGAATAAAAGGATATAATAACATAGAAACTTTAGAGCCTGAAAAAACTAAAATAAAAGATACATTAAATAAACAACAGAAACTCTTTCACTTTCTACAACGATCTGTAGCATCAAAAGGCTATTTTGAGACTGTAACCTGGTCATTTACAGACTCGAAAATAAATAATCTTTTTAAAGAAAATCTAAAAGAAATAAAAATAGTAAATCCAATAAGCTCAGACTTAAATGTTTTACGGAATTCGATTTTCACTAATTTAACTTTTTATTTAAAGAAAAATTTAGATAGAGGATTTAAAGATATTTCGCTATTCGAAATTGGGCCAATTTTTAAGAATAGCAAGCCAGGTGAGCAACTGACAGTTATAGGGGCAATTAAATCAGGAAAAGTATCAAGGTTAAATTGGAACGAAAAAGAACGACCGGTTGATGTCTTTGATGTAAAAAAGGATGTTATTCAGACATTAGTCGAGGCTGGATATGAAAGGAAAAGTTTCTTTATAAGAGATAAATCTCCCTCATACTATCACCCAGGCAAAGCTGGCTCGGTCTATCTTGATAAGGATGATATTGAACCTGTTGCTTATTTTGGAGATATACATCCAAATATTGTTAAAAAACTTGATATAAAAACTGAAGGTCTAGTAGGTTTTGAAATTTATCTAGATCATTTAAAAGAAAATAAAATTAAACTTAAAGATCAAAAACCTAATTTTGAGTACTCTGACTATCAAAAATCAGAAAGAGACTTTGCCTTTATAGTTGATAAAAGTTTTAAAGCACAAGATTTGATTGAAATAATATCGTCAATTGATCAAAATTTAATAAGGTCAATTAAAATCTTTGATATTTATGAAGGTGAAAATATTCCGAACGATAAAAAGTCAATAGCTATAAACGTTATAATTCAATCATCTGAAAAAACTCTAGAGGAGAGCGATCTTGAAAAAATTAATAAATTAATTATTTCAACTGTTGAAACTAAGTCTGGGGCAAAAATTAGATCCTAAATGTCTACAGAAATTGATAACATAAGAAATTTTGCAATCATTGCTCATATCGATCATGGTAAGTCAACAATTGCTGATAGAATTATACATAGATGTGGTGGCTTGACAGATAGAGAAATGAAGTCACAGGTTTTAGACTCCATGGATATTGAAAGAGAAAGAGGCATAACAATAAAAGCTCAAACTGTAAAATTAAATTATAAATCGAAAGATGGAAAAAATTATATTCTCAATATCATAGATACGCCAGGTCATGTTGATTTTAGTTACGAGGTTAGTAGATCTTTATATGCCTGCGAGGGTTCGATATTAATTGTAGATAGTACTCAGGGTGTAGAGGCACAAACATTAGCAAATGTTTATCAAGCACTAGATATAAATCATGAAATAATTCCAGTATTAAATAAAATTGATTTACC
Organism: uncultured Pelagibacteraceae bacterium; assembly: GCA_902603305.1. Taxonomy (GTDB): domain Bacteria; phylum Pseudomonadota; class Alphaproteobacteria; order Pelagibacterales; family Pelagibacteraceae; genus Pelagibacter. The sequence continues at coordinate 3,762 of CACKUI010000008.1, forward strand.
TGCCTCTGATATAGATAGAACAAATAAACAAATCGAAGATGTGATAGGCATCGATACTGCCAATGCTGTACCTTGTTCTGGAAAAACAGGCGAGGGTATTGATGAGATTTTGGAACAAATTATTCAAACTTTGCCTGGACCAAAAGGTGAAAAAGATCAAAAACTTAAGTGTTTATTAGTAGATAGTTGGTATGACACTTACTTAGGAGTAGTGATTTTAGTAAGAGTAATCGACGGAAAAATTAAAAATAACATGAAAATTAAAATGATGTCTACTAATCAGGAATATTTTGTTGAAAAGGTTGGTGTATTTACACCTAAACCAAAAGATATTAACGAACTTAATTCTGGTGAAATTGGATTTATAACAACTGGAATAAAAGTTTTGTCAGAAACAAAAGTTGGAGATACTATTTGTGATGCTGCTAAGCCATTATCAGAGTCACTACCTGGTTTTAAGCCAAGTAAACCAGTTGTTTTTTGTGGATTATTTCCTGTTGATAGCTCTGAGTATCAAAAACTAAAAGATGGATTAGCTAAACTTAAATTAAATGATTCTAGTTTTTCTTTTGAGCCCGAGTCCTCTTCTGCTTTAGGATTAGGTTTTAGATGTGGTTTTTTAGGGTTGTTACATTTAGAAATTGTTACTGAAAGACTAGAGAGGGAATTTGATATTAATCTATTAACTACAACTCCAGGAGTTGTCTATAAGATCCATATGAATAATGGAGAGATAAAAGATCTTCAAAATCCATCAAGTTTACCTGATCCAACTTTGATAAAATTTATTGAAGAACCATGGATCAAAGCAACAATTATTACACCAGATCAGTACTTAGGTCCTATAATAAAAATATGTCAGGATAAAAGAGGGGTTCAAACGAACTTGAGTTATTCTGGAAACAGAGCTGTTGTAAATTATGAATTACCTTTAAACGAAGTTGTGTTTGATTTTAATGATAGATTAAAATCAATGACAAGTGGATATGCAAGTTTTGATTATGAAATAATAGGTCATAGAGAGGGTGATCTTGTTAAAATGGGTATTCTTGTAAATACAGAACCAGTGGACGCTTTAGCTATGATGATACATAAAGATTTTGCTCAAAAAACTGGTAGAGAGGTATGTGAAAAATTAAAAGACTTAATTCCAAGGCATAATTTTATGATACCGGTTCAAGCAGCAATAGGTGGAAAGATTATTGCAAGAGAAACAATTAAAGGTTTTAAGAAAGATGTTTTAACAAAAATCCATGGTGGTGGAGCTACAGATAGAAAAAGAAAGTTACTTGAAAAACAAAAAAAAGGAAAAGCAAGGGCTAAACAATTTGGAAAAGTTGAGATTCCACAAGAGGCATTTATAGGTGTGCTTAAAATATCTAAAGAGAAATAAATGGAGAGGTGGCCGAGTGGTTGAAGGCGCACGCTTGGAAAGCGTGTATAGGGGAAACTCTATCATGGGTTCGAATCCCATTCTCTCCGCCATTAATTATTAATCTAAAAAAGGCTTTTATTCAAAAAAATTAAAAAATAGAAAATTTTTTTAAAAAATCTAATATTATCGTTGATAATGCTTACTAATTTAAGCTTAAGGTATAAAGAGATTTTATTAAAAATTTTAAAAATGGTATAAAAGATTACTCCTAATAAAATTAATGACAAAAAATAATACTAATACTTATCAAGCAGACTCCATTAAAGTTTTAAAAGGTCTAGAAGCAGTAAGAAAAAGGCCTGGAATGTATATCGGTGACACAGATGATGGAACTGGTTTGCATCATATGGTCTATGAAGTTGTAGACAATTCCATTGATGAGGCATTAGCAGGTCATTGTAAAAAAATTGAGGTAAGTATAAATTCTGATGGGTCAATTACAGTTGAAGATGATGGTAGAGGAATACCTGTTGACTTTCACAAAGAGGAAAAAAAATCAGCAGCAGAAGTTATAATGACCCAACTGCATGCCGGTGGTAAATTTGATCACGACTCCTATAAAGTTTCAGGAGGACTGCATGGTGTTGGAGTTTCAGTAGTCAACGCTCTTTCACAAAAATTAGAATTACATGTCGAAAGAGACGGAAAAAAGTATTTTGTCGAATTTGTAAATGGTGAAACTAAAATACCACTAAAAGTAACAGGTAAGTCAAAGAATACTGGAACAAAAATTAATTTTTTACCCTCCAAAGATATTTTCTCATCTACAAAATTTAGCTTTTCAATTATTCAAAAAAGAATGCGAGAATTAGCTTTTTTAAATAAAGGGATTAAAATTATACTTAATGACCTAACTCAAAAGAAAATTAAGTCTCATGAATTTAAATTTGAGGGTGGCATAAACGAGTTTGTTGAATTTTTAGATGAAAAAAGAGAAAAATTAAAAAATAAGAATGATAATGATTTGTTTAGAAAGCCTATTTATATCGAAGGAATTAAAAGTAATATCGATGTTCAATGTTCATTAAAATGGAATGCAGGATATAATGAGGATGTTTACCCCTATACTAATAATATTTATCAAAAAGATGGAGGAACTCATCTTTTAGGATTTAGAAGCGCATTAACAAGAGTTGTAAATAAATATGCGTCTGAGCAAAATTTATTAAAAAAGAGTAAAGTTTTACTGTCTGGAGACGATGTTAAAGAGGGTTTGACATGTGTTCTTTCTGTAAAAATTCCAGATCCTAAATTTTCTTCACAAACAAAAGACAAATTAGTTTCCTCAGAAGTAAGAAATATTGTTGAGGGTATAGTTAATGAAAAATTGTCAATTTGGTTTGACCAAAACCCATCTGTTTCAAAAATAATTTTAACGAAAATAATTCAGGCTGCCGTAGCTAGAGATGTTGCCAAAAGAGCAAGAGAAAACGTTAGAAGAAAAGGTGCTTTAGAGCTCACTGGACTACCTGGAAAATTGGCAGATTGTCAAAACTCTAAACAAGAAGGTACAGAATTGTTTATTGTCGAGGGAGATTCAGCTGGAGGGTCAGCTAAACAGGGAAGAAATAGAGAGTATCAAGCAGTACTACCATTGAGGGGAAAAATTTTAAATACATATACAGAGATGAATGGGTCTAAAAAAAATGGAAATCAAAGTGACCTAAGAACAAAATCATTATCAAAGATGATTTCTTCAAATGAAATTGTTACATTGATAAATGCTCTTGGATTAGATCCCAAAACAGAGGAAATAGATTTAGAGGATTTAAGATATGGAAAAATTATAATCATGACTGATGCAGATGTTGATGGCTCACATATCCGGGCACTACTTTTAACTTTCTTTAATAATATTCCATTTAATAAATTAATAGAACAAGGTCATGTATATTTAGCCCAACCACCTCTTTTCAAAATAAATAAAGGTTCTAAAGGTATTTATATAAAAGATGAGAAAGATCTTGAAAATTATATAATCAAAAATTCTAAGGATATAAAAAAAGTTAAGAAAAACTCGAAAGAATTTGATAGAATGATACAATTAGAAAAATCTAAATTGAATATTCAAAGGTTTAAAGGGCTTGGAGAAATGAATCCCGAAGAATTATGGAATACTACATTAAATCCAGAGACTAGAAATTTACTTCAAGTTCAATATTCAAAAAATCTTCAAAAAGATCAAAATCTTATACAAACATTAATGGGTAATGATGTTGCTTCTAGAAAAGATTTTATTGTAGATAATGCTATAAATGTTGTAAATTTAGATATTTAATTAATGGAGTTAAGTAGCAATTCCAAATCATCGCACTTAAATAAAATTACATATGTCAATTTAAGGTGGATAGGTGTAATAGGTCAATTTATTACTATAAATGCTGTTGCATTCTTATTTAAATTCGAATTCAATTTTTTACTAGCAAATATTATAGTTTTCCTAGGTGCTTTAAGTAACATTTTCCTATTTTACTTTTTCAAAAAAAATCAGCTTCAAGAAAAAATATCTTTAACATTTCTTACCCTTGATATTATACAATTAAGTTTTTTGCTTTATTTAACAGGTGGTACCATAAATCCATTCTCAATATTCCTAATAATACCAAGTATATTTGCCTCAAATAGCTTAAGCATTAAAACAAACATTTTACTAATAATATTGACAATATCTTCTATTATTCTTCTTACTTTCTATCATCAAGAATTACCCTCACCATTAAATGAATATGTTTTTAGTAATTACTATTATTATTCAGTACCTTTAGCCTTAATTATTGCAATTATTTTCCTTAATTATTTTGCTTTAACGTTTGGAAATGAGTCAAAAGTCAGAAAAGATGCATTAGATAAAATTCAAGAAGTTATTTCTAAGGAGAATGAATTAGTTTCATTGGGTGGACAAGCTGCAGCGGCTGCCCATTCTTTAGGTACACCGCTTTCTACAATTAAAATTATTTCTCAAGATTTGTATGACAATTTTAAAAACAATAAAGAATTAAAAAAAGATGTTGAATTACTTTTAAGCCAAGTTGATAGATGCAATGTAATATTAAAAAAATTGTCTTTAAATCCTGTAGTTGAAGATGACTTTATTGACAAGGATATCACTCTGCATAACTATGTGAAAGAAATTGTGAATTCTTTTGAAGAAATATCAGATAAAAATTTTATCATAAATACTGAACAGAATTATAATTCATTCGAAATTTCAAAATTAATTGAAGTTGTTTATGGCATAAGAAATTTTATTGGAAATGCAAATAAGTTTGCAAAAAAAAATATTTACATTTCAATAACGAGTGACAGCGAAAACTCTTCGATATCGGTCGAAGATGATGGTTCAGGATTTCCTAAAGACATATTAACCAAAATTGGAGATCCATATATAAAATCATTGCAATCTAAAAATAAATCAAGAGCAGGATTAGGTTTGGGAATATTTATAGGTAAAACTTTGTTAGAAAAAAATAAGGCAAAACTCTTAATTAGGAATTCAGAAACCAGAGGTGGTGCAGAAATTAAAATAGAGTGGTCTAACAAAGATTTAATTAATCTTTAGTGAAGTTTTTTATTTTCAAATAGTCCACTTAATTGATCTATCATTACATCTCCAAGTTCTTGTACATCAGAAATTTTGATTGCTTTTTTATAATATCGAGATACATCGTGACCAATTCCTATAGCTAATATTTCTACTTCACTTTTATTCTCAATAAATTTAACAATTTTTTTCAAATTTTTTTCTAAAAAGTCTCCTGAATTAACTGATAATGTTGAGTCATCCACTGGTGCTCCATCTGAAATAACCATAAGGATTTTTCTTTCTTCTTTTCTTTTTTTTAATCTATTAAATGCCCACGTTATAGCTTCACCATCTATATTTTCTTTTAATAAACCCTCTTTTAGCATCAAACCCAAATTCTTTTTTGATTGTCTCCAATGAGAATCGGCACCTTTATAAATTATATGTCTTAAATCATTAAGTCTTCCTGGATTTTTTGTTTTACCCAATCTATTCCACTCCTGGCGACTTTTACCACCTTTCCAATTTTTCGTTGTAAAACCTAGTATTTCAACTTTAACCGAGCATCTTTCTAAGGTTCTGGATAAAATATCAGCACATATTGCAGCAATTGTTATTGGTCTACCTCTCATTGACCCAGAGTTGTCAATTAAAAGTGTCACAATTGTATCCTTAAAGTCTAAATCTTTTTCTTTTTTAAATGATAAGGAGTTATATGGATCAATGATAATCCTAGGTAATTTTGAACTATCTAACAATCCCTCTTCTAGATCAAATTCCCATGATCGATTTTGTTTTGCCATTAATTGTCTTTGTAATTTATTTGCTAACTTAGTAATTAAATCTTGAAAACTCAAGAGTTGCTGGTCCAAATTTTTTCTCAGTTTTTGAATTTCCTCAGCTGTATCTAGACTTTCTGCTTTAGCAACTTCGTCAAATTCAGTAGTAAATATTTTATATTCTTTATCGCTTACACTTAAATTTTTTTTTTGTATAACATTTTCTGACTCGGCATCCTCGTTATTTTCACTTCCAAGCTGATCTTCAAGTCTAAACTCATTCACGTCATCCTCGCTATCCATTCCTTGGCTTATATTTTCATCTTCGCTTGTTTTGCTAGAGTCATTATTATTTTTGTCTTCATTGTTATTAGAATTATTTTTATCTTGCGTATCATCATTTTCTTCATTTTCTTTTTCAGTTGTGTCATCATTTTCGAATATATCCATACTTTCTAAAATTTCAGAAAATTTAGCATTATACACCTCCTGATTTTCTAGATTTTGATTTAAAAATTCAAAGTGTTTGTCTATTGACTTATTAAAATCTTTCTCCCAAAATTTAAGAATTTCTTTATTTTCTTGGTATAATTCGACATTAAAAAATTTGTTTGTCATATAGATTTCAAAAGCATCAACAATATTTGTATCTTCTTTTTTTGTTATTTTTTCTTGTTTAAGATGTTGAAGTCTATTTTTATAATTTTCTTTAAAATTTTTGGAAATTCCTTTTAACATCTCTGAACCAAGTAGTTCATATCTCACCTTTTCTGCTAGCTGGTAGAGTGTTCTGCAAGAGGGATTTTGTGGATTGTTTTTATCCAATAATTTTCTGTTTGAAAATCTTCTTTTTAACGCCTCAGAGTCTGTTTCAGCCCTTAGTTTTTTAAATTGATTTTTATCATTAATATTGTCAATTTCCCCAATATCATAAACTTTTTCGTCATTTTTTTTATTTTTGACAACCTTATAGTCATCCGAAATTACTTTGTAGGTTGATTGAAGGGCTTGTTTGAATTTTTCTTTAATACTATCTTCTTTGTTCATCAAATTTGAATATTGATCATTGACTCCGGTAGCTCATCCCCAAAACATCTTTGATAATATTCGGCAATAGTGTTTTTTTCAGCATCATCACATTTGTTTAAAAATGTTACTCTAAATGCATATCCGATATCTTTGAAAATTTCAGAATTTTCTGCCCAATGTAAAACTGTTCTAGGACTCATTACTGTAGATATATCACCTGCCATAAATCCTTTTCTTGTAAGTGAAGCTACTTTTATCATATTTGAAACTTGTTCTTTACCTTTAGGATTATTTAAATTTTTATTCTTACCTAATATAATTTCCATTTCTTTATCTAAACTAAGATAATTTAAAGTAGATACAATATTCCATCTATCCATTTGTCCCTGATTAATTTGTTGTGTCCCATGGTATAATCCGGTTGTATCACCTAGCCCAACAGTGTTTGTTGTTGCAAAAAGTCTAAAAAATTTATTTTGTTTAATTACTTTATTTTTGTCTAATAGAGTAAAGCTGCCTTCTGACTCAAGCACTCTCTGAATAACGAACATTACATCTGGTCTTCCAGCGTCATATTCATCAAAAACTAGGGCTACAGGATTTTGAATTGACCAAGGTAGTATTCCTTCTTTAAATTCAGTAACCTGTTTACCATCTTTGATGACTATTGAATCTTTACCTATTAAGTCAATCCTACTTACATGACTATCTAGATTAATTCTTATGCAAGGCCAATTTAGCCTAGCAGCAATTTGTTCGATGTGAGTTGATTTTCCAGTTCCATGGTAGCCTTGAATTAAAACTCTTTTGTTAAAAGAAAATCCTGACAAAATAGCTAATGTTGTATCTTTATCGAACTTATAAGTTTTATCAATTTCTGGGACGTACTCACTTGATTTTGAAAATGCATCAACTTCCATGTCACTTTCGATTCCAAAAGTTTGCTTAATGGATAGCTTTATGTCAGGGATATGGTTAATATTTGGTGTCAATTTTATCCTTATATGTATTTTTTAATTGAGTGTAAGCCAAAGTTATTACTTTAAGCTTGTCTTCAAATTTTTTATTTCCAGAATTCATATCAGGGTGAAATTTTTTAACAAGCTTTTTAAATTTTTCTTGAACTTTTTCCCATTTTAATCCAACGCTAATCCCTAATATATTAAAGGCTTTTAAATCATTGTTATTAAATTTAAATTTATTCATGTTATTAAAATCATTATTAAATTTAAATTTATCCATCTCATCTTTCAAAGCATTGCTCCAAAGAACTTTGAAAAAATTATCAGATGAGCTAAAACTTTGTGTTGGTTTATGCCAAGTCATATCAGACCTTAAAAAATCAAGTATTTGTTGATCGCTCATACCTGTAAAATAATTCCAACTTTTATTAAATTCTTTAACATGGTTTAAACATAGTAATCTATAATCTTTGCTATTATCCTTTTCTTTAGGTGCTTTAAAAAGACCTTCCTCTGAACAATTATTCCAATCACAAATATATTTCATGATGTATAATACTTTATAAAATGAATATTAATCAACTAATTGAAACTGTAGAAAAAAAAATTTTGTCGCAGGATTGTATTTCAAAAGTTTATATAGAGGACAAGTCTTTTCTACACAAAAATCACAAATCTAATGAAAATGGAAAATTTCATATTGTTCTTTCGATTGAATCTGATGAATTAAAGAATAAAAGTAAGTTGTATTCAACAAGATTTATTTATAAAATTTTAGATAACGAATTAAAAAATTATATTCATTCATTACAAATCAAATTACTTTAAAATGCTAGATATGTATTTTTTTAAATTTGAAGGACTGATCTGAAAGTCAACTATTATCTTTCCAAAATCTTTTATTAAAATTAGATTAATGTTACTTGAATTATTTTTCTTATCGCTTCTCATATAATTCATAATTTTAGATACATGTTTTTTTTTAAACAATTTTTCAATTTTTGGTTTCATCTCAATTCTATTAATATGATCTAAAATAATATTAAATTTTTTTTTTGATAAAATTCTTCTTTTAAAACTGAACTCTACAGCATTTTTAATACCTAAAATTACAGCTTCTCCATGATTTAATTTTTTAGAAAAACCTAAAGTAGACTCATAAGAATGAGCAAAGGTATGGCCTAAATTTAATACCTTTCTGTAGTTTTTTTCGTTCTCATCTTTTTCCACAACTTTTTTTTTTAAATTACAGCTTTTAATTATGGATCTTTCAATGAAAGGTGATTTTAATTTTAAAATTTTTTTTAAATTTTGGTCTAAATAGAGAAAATTATTAAAATTATCAATAATACTACTTTTTAATATTTCAGCATATCCACAAATAATTTCTCTTTCTGGTAAAGAAGCTAAAATATTCATATCAGAAATAACTAAATCAGGTTGATAAAAACTTCCAACCAAATTTTTTCCAAATTTATTATTTACACCTGTTTTACCTCCTATTGATGAGTCCACTTGAGACAGTAAAGTTGAGGGAATATTTACAAATTTCATGCCTCTTTTAAATGTACTAGAGGCGAATCCAACTATATCTCCAATAATTCCTCCACCAAAAGAAATAACACAATCTTCTCTATTAAATCTATTTTCAAATAAAACTGTATGAATTTTTTCAATTGTTCGGTAATTTTTGTTTTTTTCTGATGCCGTTATTTCTATTTTAAAAAGTTTATTTGTTTTTAACTTTTTGTATAAAAGTCTTTTAAACTTATTAGGAATATTTTTGTCTGTAACAATTAAACATTTATCAAATTTTAGACTATTAGCTTTTAAAATTTTATCAATTTTACCTATTAAATCTCTTCCAATTATAATTGAGTAGTTCTTAGTGCTTGTTTTAATTGAAATTTTATTTGTATTCATAAATATCTAATATCTTATTTATAATTTCAGCTTTGTCTAATTTATCACAATTAATCCTGTGACTCGACAAGCTATAGAATTTTGATCTTTCTTTGATTAAATTGTTAATTTGACTCTTAGTAAGATTTATTGCTAATGGTCTTTTCTTGCTTTTATATATCCTTTTTATTATTGTTTCATTTTTCCAATCTAACCAGAAAGATAAACAATTTTTCTTACACATTTTTCTTATTGAGGAATTAATAAAACCTCCTCCACCTAAAGATATTACAGAATTTTCTGAACTAAGAAATTTTAAAGATATTTTTTCTTCAATTTTACGAAAATAATTCTCTCCAAATTTATTAAAAATTTCTGATATTTTAGAATCCTCATTTTCTTCAATTTTTTGATCAATATCAATAAATGTAAAGTTTAATTTTTTTGATAAAATTTTGCCAATTGATGATTTTCCGGATCCCATCATTCCAATTAATACAATATTTTTATTTGATTTCATGAGTTTCTATATTGAAAAAACACAAATATGTCTTATTTTGAAATTATTAAATTATATGCAATTTACAAAAAATACAAGTAAAGACAAAATTTTTAGCCTAGGGGCAATTTTAAAAATTATAATAGCTATTTTCATAATTGTATTTGGCATTATTTTGATTAACCAGATTAATTTGCCTGCCCCAGATAAACAAATTGAAAAAATTTTACCAAATGAAAATTTCAAAACAATTAAGTAAGATTTTAATTTCTGCTTCTTTTTTTTTGTTTGTTCTATCTGCGCAGGCTCAGGAAGTTAAAGAAATATGGTCAGAAATAGAAAAAAAAGAGATTAAAAATACTGATTCAAAAAATAATGAAGACACATCTATTAATATAGACCAGCTTGAAGGCGTTAAAGTAAAGCTTTCTGATGAGAATATTGTAGTAGATCAAAATTTAGACAATTCAAATATTTTATTGGCTGGATTATTTGACCCTGATGACAATGATTTAAACCTAGATATGTGGTCAAAAACTGATGGAATAAAAATTAAAAAGTTACTAGAAAAAATACAGTCTAAAAATTTATCAAAATTCTCTGAAAGGTTAATGGATGTAGCATTGTTAACAAACTCTTACGTTCCAAATCAAAATTTTTCATTAAACGAATTCGAAAATTTTACACTTGACCATCTAATTAAAAAAAAAGATTTTGATTTAGTTGAAGAATTTATTCAAAAAAATTCATCAATAAAAGATAAAGAAAGACTTATAAAACATGTAGCTGATTATTACTTGTCATTAAACAAAATAGAAAATTCATGTTCTGCTATTGATAGTTTGAGCTTAATAACTGATGAATATTTAACATATTTCAAAATTTATTGTTTAATAACTCAGAATAAAAAAGATGAGGCTCAGTTGTTGTTTGATCTTAACTCTGAGCTAGATTCTTTAAATAACTTTTTTGTTAAAAAGTTTGAAGTATTGATGGGATATGAAGATAACAACTTTATATTGTCTGATGAAAATGTTCTTTATTTTCACCTATCTCATAAAACAGATAAGAATTTTTTATACTATCCATCCGTAGAGTCTGATGAATTTATTTGGAAATATTTATCTAACTCAAATTTGCTTAAAAATTTAAATGATTTTAATCTCAGTGATATTGATCAGGTTAAGTTTCTAGAGAAAGCAACCAGTGAAGGTATTTTTGATGAAAAAGATCTATTGAATTTGTACAAAAAATTCCAATTTGAGATTGATGACCTTATTAATTATGAAGACGCATTAAAAAAATTACCAGATTATGAAGGAAGAGCTCTGATGTATCAGAGGTTTTTACTAACAGATAATCTTGAAAATAAACTTTCATTATTATCAAAATTGAATAATTCCTTTGAAAATTCAAATTTTAAAAAATCATTTGACGATGAATTATCAAAGTTGTTAAAAAAAATGGATAAAAAAGAAATTCCTTTAAAGTTTTCTGACTTCTACCAAACTAATTTAATTACTGAAGAAAAAAGAAAAAATAAAATTAAGTTTAATAATGAAGTTTTTCATCAATCAAAAGTATTAAATTATTTTTTGAACAAGCAAAGCTTACCTAAAACACAAAAATTAACTGACAATTTGTTATCACAGATGAAAAAAGATAAAAATTACTCTTTCAACTTTAAAGATGTTGTATTACTACAATCATTGAGATCAGATGGAATTCAAATAGATCAAATTGATGAACTTTCTCAATACAAATCTGAATTAAATTCAGAAATTGACAAAATGATTGAGAATAAGGAATCTGGCATGATACTATTAAAATTAGTTGAGATTATTGGTGAAAAAGAATTGAATGAATTAAACAGTGAGTCACTAAATTTTGTAATTGAAATTATGAATAGAACAAAATTAATTAGCTTGAGAAACGAACTATTGTTGGAAATTCTTCCATTAAAAGTTTAAAATACTTCAATCAATCATGACAATAAAAACCATTATAACTGAACCTAATGAGATTTTAAGACAAGTCTCAAAACCAGTAGAATCTGTGGGTAATGAAGAAAGAAAGTTAATGGATGACATGTTGGAAACAATGTATGCAGCTAATGGTATTGGATTAGCAGCAATTCAAATTGGTATTCCTAAAAGGATTATAGTAATGGATATTTCAAAAGATGGGGAGAAAAATCCAATGTATTTTGTAAATCCAACAATTAAAAACCAAGATAAAGAAAAAACAACATATGAAGAGGGATGTTTATCCGTCCCAGATTATTTCGCAGAAGTTGATAGACCTAAATATTGTGAGGTTGAATATTTAGATTATAATGGAGAAAATAAAATTTTAGAAGCTGATGGGCTCCTTGCAACTTGTATACAGCACGAAATGGATCATCTTGAAGGAATTTTATTTATAGACTACTTATCAAAATTGAAAAAAACAATGATTGTTAAAAAATTATCAAAAAAAAAAAATCCTCCTGATAGAATTATTGTTTAATGAGCAAAAAAATTGCTTTCATGGGTACCCCCACCATTTCTGGGCAAATACTCAAATCATTGTATCAAAATGGTTTTGATATTGAGGTTGTTTATACTCAACCGCCTGTAGCATCAAATAGAGGACACAGATTAAATAAGTCACCAGTTCATGTAATGGCTGAAATATTAAATATTCCTGTTAGAACTCCAATTATATTAGATAATACTGAAGAAAAAAATTTCCTTGAAAAACAAAATATAAGTTTGGGTATTGTTGTTGCTTATGGGCAGATTCTTAAAAAAGATATTTTAGAAATTCCAAAAAAAGGATGGATAAATATTCATTATTCACTTTTACCAAAATTTCGAGGTGCTGCTCCCATTCAAAGGGCAATTATGAACAATGAAAAAGCAACAGGTATTTCTATAATGAAAATTGATGAAGGTTTAGACTCCGGTCCTGTATGTAATAAATATTCTATAAATATTTTAGAAAATGAAAATAGTGAGGATCTGTCTCAAAGATTAAGTAATTTAGCATCTGAAAAAATACTACAAAATATTGATGATATATTTGATAATAAAGCATCTTTTAAAGAGCAAGATCATAGTAAATCTACATATGCAAAAAAAATCAAAAAAGAAGAAGGAAAAATAAATTGGGAGGACAGTAATTTAAAGATCATAGGAAAAATTAATGGTTTATATCCTAACCCAGGAGGTTGGTTTGAATTTAAAGGTGAAAGATATAAGATACTAAAAGCAGAAAAATCAATTTTAAGTGGAAAATCAGGATATGTTTTATCAGATAATTTTGAAATTGGTTGTGGTGAAAATTCAATAAAGATCATTGAGATCCAAAGGCAAGGTAAAACAGTTCAAAAAACTAAGGAATTTCTGCGTGGTAGCCAAATTACTAAAGGCACTGATTTGAATTAAACATGTTCAGATATCAAATTCTAATCGAATATGTTGGATCTTCTTTCATAGGTTGGCAGGTTCAAACAAAAGGCAAAACTATACAAGGATTAATCCAAAACAAAGTTTCATATCTTTTAAATGAAAAAATCATAATTATTGGTTCGGGAAGAACAGATACCGGTGTTCATGCAATTGAGCAATCTGCACATTTTGATGTCACTGAAAAAATCCAAAATTTAAATAAATTTTTAAAATCAATTAATTATTTTTTAAATAAATATGAAATAGCCATTATAAAAATAAAAAGAAAAAATATGAAATTTCATGCACGTTTTTCAGCAAAAGAGAGAGTTTATAAATATGTTATTTTCAATCAATTAAGTAAACCAATCCTTCAAAATAAACGAGGATGGTTTGTTATTAAAAATCTTGAATTAGAGATAATGAAAAAAGCAGCTAAAAAGTTAATTGGAACTCATGATTTTTCAACTTTTAGAGCATCTGGATGTAATGCAAAGAGCCCAATAAGATCAATTAAATCAGTTAAAATTATAAAGACAAAAAACAAAATTGAATTAGAGTTTAGATCTCAATCATTTTTAAAACAACAAGTTAGATCAATAGTTGGTTGTTTAAAATATATTGGTGAAAAAAAGTGGACTTTAAAAAAATTTACAAGTGTAATTGAATCAAAAAATAGAAATTTATGTGCACCACCAGCACCGCCAGAAGGATTGTTTTTGAAAAAAGTTTTATACTAATTCTTCCTATTACCCATTGAGAATTTTTTATTAATTCTCCACCTTGATTCTGCTCTTACAATATAGCCACAACAATTTTTTGATTTACATTTACAAGGAAATTGTTTGTAATCTTTGTCATAACCAAATCCATAGTCACAAGTTAATTCCTCACCTTTCTTAATATCTTTTATAGCCTTAACCCAAATTTTAAGCCCCTTACCATCGTAGTCACAATTATTTTCACATGAATGATTTATTAGACCAGCTGTATTCCATGGGAAATCCCCATCAAGATCATATCTTTTATTTACTGTAAATAAATATATTGGCTTACTGTTATCGTATTTGTCGGAATTCTCAGTTTGTTTTTTGGTAATTAATTTACCAATGTAATCTATTATTTTTTCACCTTCTTTAATATCTCTTGTGGCGTAAAGTCCTTTACCTTTTTTATCAATATCAGACTTTTTAATCTTATATAGTTTCATATGTTTGTATTTATTGCTTAAAAAAATATTATCAATTAAATTCTAACAACGCATCAACGTGCCTTTGAGTACTGTTTTGTAAGGCTTTAAGATCATAACCACCTTCAAGAATTGAAACGACCCTACCATCACAAAAAGATTTAGAATATTCTAAAGTCCTTTTAGTAATTTTATAAAAATCCTCTGTGCTTAATCTTATTTGAGCCAAAGGGTCATCTTCGTGGGCATCAAAACCCGCAGAAAATAACAAAAATTCAGGCTTAAACTGCTTTATTTTAGTTAAAACATTTTCATAAGCATTTAAATATACTTCAGATGTTGTTCCAGCTTCTAGTGGAATATTTAATACATTATTAAATTTTCCATTTTCTTTATTTGAACCTGAGCCGGGGTAATATGGGTATTGGTGAGTAGAAACATATAATACCTTTTCATTATCATAAAAAATATCTTGAGTTCCATTACCATGGTGAACATCAAAATCAATTATTGCAATTTTTTTGTATTTATACTTTTCAATTAAGTAATTAGCACCAACTGCTACATTATTATAGATACAAAATCCCATAGCTTTTTCTTTTTCTGCATGATGACCCGGAGGTCTTACAGCACAAAAAGCATTCTTAAATTCTTTGTTTTGTACTCCATCTATTGCTGTAATAATTGAACCTACTGCATCCTTACTAGCATCTTTACTACCAGGAGAAACAATTGTGTCACCATCTAAAAATACTAAACCCTTTTTTGGAAAAGACTGTTTAACATGATTAATATATTCTATTGAATGAGTTTTATTTAAAAAAAATTCGTCAAATTTATTTGGTTTTTTCCATATTAGATTTTTGTTATCTACTTTTTTAAAGTTATCAATTATAGCAGTAACTCTATCAATATTTTCTGGATGGCCATTCCCAGTATTATGGTTTTTATAAGTATCTGAAGTGATTAGACCAGTTTTCACTTAAAATAATTTTTTAAAACTTTTGAATATATTAAACTCAATTTTTTTAAATCTTTTAGTGAGACAGCCTCATCAACTTTATGCATAGTTTTTCCTACTAAGCCAAATTCTAAACAAGGAGCTATTTTCCTAATAAACCTTGCATCAGATGTGCCTCCAGTAGTAGAAAGTTTAGGTTTTATTTTAGTAACTTTTTTAATAATACTTTGTATCATAAATGTTGTACTATTAGGCTTTGTAAGAAAAGCTTCACCTGAAACACTGTAATCAATTTTATATTTAGATTTGGTTTTATTACATACTTTTTTTAAAATTTTATTAATTTTATTTTTAATCGAATTTGAAGTATGCATATTATTAAATCTTATATTAAATGAAGCATATGCAAGACCAGGAATTACATTATCTGCAGTATTATTTATATTAATTTTTGTAATTTCAAGATTTGTTGGTTGAAAATCCTTTGTGCCTTTGTCAAATCGAATGTCTTTTAGTTCCTTAAGTATTCTAACTAGAGCAGTCGAAGGGTTATTTGCTCTATGAGGATATGCTACATGCCCTTGAACTCCTGTAATTGTTAATCGACCGTTCATACTTCCTCTTCGACCAATTTTAATCATTTCACCTAATTTATTAGGATTAGTTGGCTCTCCAACCAAGCAAAAATCTATTTTCTCTCGTTTTTTTTTTAAATAATCTACAACTTTCTTGGTTCCATTGATGGCAACACCCTCCTCATCTCCAGTAATTAAAAGACTTATCGATCCATTAAATCCTCTATTTTTTTCAACAAAAACGCTTATAGCAGACACAAATGCAGCTATAGAGCTTTTCATATCATTTGCACCCCTTCCAATTAAATGTCCTTTCTTAATTGTTGGTTTAAATGGATTTACTGTCCAATCTCTTAAATTTCCAGCTGGAACAACATCAAGATGTCCTGCATAACAAAAATTAGGACTTTTGTTTCCTAATCTTGCATATAGATTTTTAACTGGAGTATTTCCTTTTTCTTTGAACTCAAGAATTTTAGTTTTAAAGCCGAGTTTTTTCAATTTTTTTTCCAAAAATTTCATTATTCCAGCATCTATAGGAGTTACAGTTGGAAATCTTATTAGCTCTTTAGCTAATTGAAGTTCATTTATAATTTTCATCGAAACTATTCTCTCAGGAGATCGTTAATAGAAGTTTTAGATCTTGTCTTCTCATCTACTTGCTTAATTATTACAGCACAATATAGTGAAGGTGCAGTTGGGTTATTTTTGTCAGGAAGTGAACCTGGTACTACAACTGAATATGGAGGAATTTTTCCATAAGTAATTTCTCCAGTTTTTCTATTAACAATTTTTGTAGATTGTCCTATGTACATACCCATACTCAGTACGGATCCTTCTCCTACAATTACACCTTCTACAACTTCAGACATCGCACCTAAAAAAACATTATCCTCTATAATAGTTGGCAGAGCTTGCGCAGGTTCTAAAACTCCACCTACACCTGAACCTGCTGATATATGGCAATTTTTTCCAATTTGGCTACAGCTTCCTGCTCTTGCAAATGTATCAATCATTGTTCCTTCATCTATGTATGCCCCAATGTTAACGTAGCATGGCATTAAAACTGCATTCTTTCCAACAAAACTTCCTTTTCTTACTGGAGAGTTAGGTACCATTCTAAAACCCGCTTTCTCATGATTTTCTTTTGTCCATCCTGCAGTCTTACCCTTTAGTAGATGAGCTTTATCATACCAACTACTATATGGACCGTTCAAATTCTCCATTGGATATAATCTAAAACTTAACATGATTGCTTTTTTCAAATGTTGATGAGTTATCCATTCACCATTTATTTTTTCAGCAACTCGTGACTTTCCACTATCTAAATCATCAATAACTTGATTTATTGTATCTTTTAAAGACTGATCTGAAGAAGAATTTATTTGATCCCTTTTTTCCCAAGCTTCATTTATTAAGTTTTCTATACTCATAATTTATGAGTTTTTTAATATCCTTATTTCTTTTAAAAATAAAGAGAGATTTTCTATTTTATAGTCAATATAGTCTTTATCAGATTCTTTTTTGCCCCAATATTCATTATTGATTAGCCAAACTGTCGTAGCTCCTCTTTCTTTTCCAATTGACAAGTTTTTTGCAATATCTTCAATATAAATTGTTTCTTTTGGGTCAATATCAAATTTTTTTACCATCAGGTCGAATGCTTTCGCTGCAGGTTTTGGGTTGTATTCCGCATCAACTATATCAAATACATCTTCAAATAAATCATCAATCCCTAAATGTGTAGTTATATTATTAACATGCTCACTAGAACCATTGGTAAAAACAAACTTTCTTAAATCCAATTTTTCTATTTCACCACGCAAAACAACATCCTTTTCCATAAAAGATAGGTCAATGTCATGAACAAAATTTAAAAACTCTCTAGGAGGAATATCGTGATGTATCATTAATCCATTTAGACTTGTATTATATTTATGAAAGTATTCAGTTTGTAATTTTTTAGCTTCGACTAAGTTAATTTTTAATTTTTCAGAAATGTATTGCGTCATTCTTTTGCTTACTTGACCAAATACAGATTCTAAATCCTGATAGAGAACTCCATCACAATCGAATAAAATATTTTTTATATTTTTCATTTTCTTATTAATGTACCAGCACCTTTGTCTGAGAATAATTCAAAAAGAATTGAATGTTTTTTTCTTCCATCAATAATTCCAACACCTGTAACTCCATTCATTACTGCATCTAAGCATGTATTAATTTTAGGAATCATACCCTCTGTTATAATTTCATTATTTATCATTTCTAAAATTTCAGATGACGTAATTTCCTCAATGAGCTTTTTCTCTTTATCTAGTACACCTTCAACATTTGTCATTAATAATAATCTTCTACATTTCAAAGATTTAGCTATTGCACCAGCTGCTGTATCCCCGTTAATATTATATGTCTGATTATTTTTACCTAATCCTAAAGGTGATATAATTGGAACTGAATTTATCTTTATTATATCCTTTATAATATTTGTATTTATTTTATTTGGTTTTCCCACAAAACCAAGTTCTTCTGCTTCTGGAATAATCTCAATAACATTATTTTTCTTTGTATTTAATGAGACTGCATTTGAACCTTTTTCAATTAAAGAATTCACAATATCTTCGTTAAAATCAATGAGCACATCTTCAACAATATTTATAATTTTTTCGTCTGTAACTCTTAAACCTCTAATAAACTTTGATTGAATGTTTGATTTTTCTAATTCTCTTTTAATTCTAGGACCACCTCCATGAACTATTATTATTGATAATCCTAACTTATTTAGAATACTAATATCTGAAATAAAATTGTTAAAAATATTCCTATCAATAAAAACATTTCCTCCATATTTAATGACTATTAATTCATTTTTATATTTATCTATATATTTTTTAACCTCGTCGATGGAAGGACCATCTTTTGGCACTATTTTTTCTATTTCCATTTCTATTAAACAGTTTTGACAGTCGTTCTTTTGATTATTATGTACTGTTGTGCCATTGTTAATATGTTATTTATCGTCCAGTAAATAACTAGTCCTGCTGGGAAAGGAGCTAGTATTACAGTCAAAAATAATGGAAAGAACATAAATATTTTTGCTTGAACAGGATCGGGAGGTGTTGGATTTAATTTTTGCTGCATCCACATTGAAACACCCATTAAACATGGCCACACACCTATGAGTAAAAAAGAAGGAGGATCCCATGGAATTAATCCAAATAAATTAAATATAGATGTAGGATCTCTCTCACTCAAATCTTTAATCCACCCAAAAAACGGCTGATGCCTCATCTCAATAGTTACAAATAAAACTTTATATATTGCAAAGAAAAACGGTATTTGAATAAAAATTGGAAGACATCCACTTATTGGATTTACTTTTTCTCTTTTATATAAAGCCATCATTTCTTGTTGGAGTTTCATTTTATCCTCTTTATGTAATTCTTTTAGTCTTGTCATTTCTGGTTGTAGAACTTTCATCTTTGCCATTGACCTAAATGAGTAATTTGCGAGTGGAAAAAAAGCTAATCTTATACAAGCAGTAATCATTATGATCGCTATTCCAAAATTGCCAGCTAGATTAAAGAAATATTGGATTGCAAAAAATAAAGGTTTTACAATGAAGTAAAACCATCCCCAATCTATTGCTAAATCAAACTTATTAATGTTTTCGCTTTCTGCGTATCCATCAATAACGTTTACTTCTTTTGCAGCAATAATTAACCTGATTGAGTTACTTTTTGTTTCGTTTGCACCAACTTCAGTTGCATTTGTCTCAATAAAATTTGCTCTAAATTTATTTTTGTAATCAAAATCAGATCTAAAACTTTTATCTTTTTCAGGGATAAGACTGGTAATCCAATACTTATCAGTTATACCGAGCCATCCGGATTGCGCATTCTTGGAATATTTTTTTTCTTCAATATCATCATAATCTTCTTCAACTAGTTGATCATCAAAAACTCCAATTAGGCCTTCATGCAAAATATAGAAATTAGTTACATCGGGGGCTACATTTCTTATGATTTGTCCATATGGATAAAAATTATAAGTTTTATCTGAATTGTTAATAATTGTTTGATTTATGTTGAAAAGATATTGTTTATCTAAACTTATTTCTTTTACGAATTTAATATTTTGATTGTTAGTCCAACTTAATTTTACTGGAGAATTAGGTGTAAGTTTATTACTTCCCTCTATATTCCATAGAGATTTCGAATTTGGTAAGTCAATATTTTTACTAGTTGTTGCCCAACCCGTCTCTACATAATATCCATTATTAGACTGTTTAGGATTAAGCAGAATTACATTATCACTTCCATTTAAAGTATTAGTATAATTTTTAAAAGTTAAGTCATCTATTGATGACCCAATTAATGAAATTGAACCTTTAATTTTATCATTTTCAAAAAGAATTCTTTCATTTTCTTTTAAAGCCTCATTTCTAGATATTTTAATTGTTTCCTCATCCTGAACTAATGACGGTGCATCAGTTGAAGAATTTTCACTCGTAATTTTTTTATCATTTTGAATTTCTTTTTGCTCTACCACTGCTGGAGCAAAGAACAAACTATAAAGAATTATTACCGCTGCACTTAAAGATATTGCAGCAATTACATTTTTTGTATCCATAAATTACTTTTTCTTTTTAACTGGATCAAATCCCTCTCCACCACCCAAAATTTTTATCGGATGACAACTAAGTACTCTTTTAAATCCATTAATACTTCCTTTTAAAATTCCATTCTCTTTTATGTTTTCAATAAAATATTCAGAACATGTTGGAAGATATCTACAATTATTACCTAGATATGGAGATATAAGTATTTGATAAAATCTTATAATCTTGATTATTAAAAATTTAATAAAATTGGTCATTTAATTTTTTTAAAGTCTTCTAGTGTTGCATTTTTTATTGTCTCATAAGGATCTTTGCTAACAGATATTCTTGCGATCAATAAATAACAGTAATTAAGATTAATGTTAATTGATTTCACTGCTTCATTCATAATATTTTTTAGTCTTCTTTTAATTTTGTTTCTTGTTACTGCATTTCCAATTTTCTTTTTGGCTACAAAACTAATATTTAATCTATTATTATTTTTATCAGATAGTTTTTTAAAGAAAATTGTTAAATATTTATTTGAAATTTTTTTTCCACTCAGAATAGACTTAAAATCCTCATTTTTAGAAAGGCTAACAATCTTATTTTTCATTAAGCGTTTGTTAATTTTTTTCTTCCTTTGGCTCTTCTTCTTTTTAATACTTTTCTTCCACCTTTTGTCTTTTTTTTAGCTCTAAAGCCAACAGCCTTTTTTCTTTTTCTATTACTTGGTTGATATGTACGTTTCATTGTAGTTAAATTAATGTTAAATTTCGGTAGTTATACAAATATATATATATAAGTACAGTGATTTTTAATAAGTTAAAAATCAATGAATAGAGAAAAAAAAATTAAACTATTTTTAGGCTCTGCCTACGTTTTGATAGTATTTGTTTTTTTATTGATTTTTTTTAACAACTTTTCCTTTCAGGATTTCTCAAGTTATGAATTAATAAGAGAAAATAGAGAAGCTTTAGAGAATATTAAAAATGGTAATATTTTTTTATCAAGTATTATTTTTTTAATAGGCACCATAATCTGGGTTCTCTTATTAGGCTTTGGATCACCAGTATTTCTAGTTGGTGGTTTTATTTTTGGAAAGTGGTTAGGAACTTTACTAGTAGTTTTTGGGTTATCTATTGGCGCAACACTTCTTTATATGTTTGCAAATTATTTTTTTAAAGATTTGGTTGAAGAAAAATTTTCATCTCGTTTTAGTAATTTTACTGAAAATTTTAAAAAGAATGAGTTTGTTTTTTTTCTAATTTATAGATTTATAGGTGGCATTCCTTTTTTTATTTCTAATATTTTACCGACAATATTTAATGTTAAGATTAGAAATTTCTTTCTAGGATCAATAATTGGAATGACTCCACAATTATTTGTCGGAGCATCTCTTGGCGCTGGTTTGAGTAAGATGTTGGAGGAAAATTTTGAGGCGCCAAGTGTTTTAGAATTAATTTTTTCTCCTGATATTTATTTACCAATTCTGGGAATTATAGTTTTAGTTTTAATTGGGTTTTTGCTAAAAAAAATTTTTTATACAAAACAATAGTGGTGCCCTCGACGAGAATCTAACTCGTAACTGACCCTTACCAAGGGCCTGTTTTAACATTAAAACTACAAGGGCATTTTTTAATGATAATTAGTGTATAAATTAAAATTTTTCAAATTATTGCCTTATTTTTTTTTAAAAATAAGTTATATCTATTTAAGGAAAATGTTATGGGAATTCACTACACATATGGAGCTAATAAAAACGCAAAGCTCATGGAAAAAAAAGCAAAAAGAGAAAAAAAACTTGCTGAAAAAAGAGCTAAGAAGCAGGTGAAAACTGGCCCAGAAAAAATTGAGGAAGATAAAACCATTCCTCTTGATCAGGTTATAACTCTTGATCATCTTACAAATCCTGACAAAAAATAAATAATGAGTTCAAAAAAGAAGAATTTTAGTCAACTTGAACTTGCTTTAAGAAAAAATTTAAAAAAAAGGAAAGAATTTCTAAAAAAAACTAAGAAAAAAAATAAATAATGTCAGTTCAATCTGATAAGTGGATTATACAAATGGCCAGAGACAATGATATGATCTCTCCTTTTGAAGACAAACAAGTTAGAGGAGATAAAATATCGTTTGGTGTCTCATCATATGGTTATGATGCGAGAGTTTCTGATGAATTTAAAATTTTCACTAACGTAAATTCAGAAATTGTAGATCCAAAAAATTTTAAATCTTCAAATTTTATAACAAAAAACTCAACTGAATGTATAATTCCACCCAATTCATTTGTATTAGCCAGAACAGTCGAATACTTTAAGATACCTAAAAATGTTTTAGTAATATGTTTAGGTAAATCTACATACGCGAGATGTGGAATAATTGTCAACGTTACACCTCTTGAACCAGGGTGGGAAGGACATGTAACATTAGAATTCTCTAACACAACACCGTTACCGGCAAAAATTTACGCTAATGAAGGAGTTGCTCAATTTGTTTTTATTAAGGGCAATGAGGATCCAGCTGTTTCTTATGCAGATAGAAATGGTAAATATCAGGGTCAAAAGGGAGTTACACTTCCAAAAATATAATAATGGAAAAATTTATTGTTAAAGGTCCTTGTAAAGTAAAGGGCGAAATTTCAATTTCAGGCTCAAAAAATGCTGCTTTACCAATTTTAGCATCAACTATCTTATTTGAAAAAGAGGTCATAATAAAAAATTTACCTCGTGTAAAAGATATAGATACAATGATTAACCTTTTAAAATCTCTTGGTTCAGAAATAAAATTCAATAAAAATAGAAAAATTGTTAAAATAACAAAGAAAAAAAAACAAAATTTTTTTGCATCATATTCACTTGTTAGAACGATGAGAGCTGGAATATTAGTTTTAGGAGCACTTGTTGCCAAACATCAAAAGTCTATTACTTCTTTACCTGGTGGCTGCCTAATAGGTGCAAGACCTGTCAATTATCATTTGAATGCACTAAAAAAACTTGGAATGAAATATGATATTAAGAAAGGCTATATCCACGCACATACGAAAGAAAAACTCAAAGGTGCAAAAATCAGATTTTCAAAAATTAGTGTTGGAGCAACTGAAAATACAATTATAGCTGCATGTTTAGCAAATGGAATTACCATTCTTAGAAACTGTGCAATTGAACCAGAAATAATTGATTTAATAAATTTTTTAAAATCAGGTGGTGCGAAAATAAAATTTATAGGAAAACGTACTTTGAAGATAGAAGGCATTAAATCTTTAGAAAGTACACGTTATTCTGTGATGTCAGACAGAATAGAAACAGGAACTTTTTGTGTAGCAGCATGTTTAACTGGAGGTAATTTAAAAATAAATAATTTTGATCCAAAAATTATAAAAACAGAATTATCATTACTAAAAAAGGTTGGAGCAAAAATTAAGGTAGCTAAAAAACAAATTCATATATCTGGTCCAAAAAAAATCAAAAATTTAACTAATTTAGTTACTAAAGAATATCCAAACTTCCCTACAGATTTGCAAGCACAGTTTATGGTTCTACTTTGTAAGGCTAAAGGTAAAAGTTCAATAACTGAGAGTATTTTCGAAAATAGATTTATGCATGTAGCTGAATTAAGAAGATTAGGTGCTGAGATTTTAATTAAAAAAAATAAGGCATTTATTTCAGGTAAT
>CACKUI010000009.1 GCA_902603305.1 uncultured Pelagibacteraceae bacterium
AAGAATACATAAGTACAATTTCTGATGTTAAAGAAATTGATAACTACACTGTTCAAGTGACTACAAGCAAACCAAATCCAATTCTTTTAAACCAATTATCAAATATATTTATAATGTCTAAAAAATGGTCTATTGATTTTGGAGCGACAGTTTCACAAAACTGGGATGGTGGAGAAGAAACATTCTCAGCAACTAATGCTATGGGAACTGGACCATTCAAAATTACTTTAAGAGAGCCAAATACAAAGACTGTATTTGAGAGAAATAGTAATTGGTGGGGTTCAATGAAAGATAATAGTGTTAGTGAAATACACCTTTTACCAATTAAAAACTCAGCTACAAGAGTTGCAGCATTACTATCTGGTGAAGTTGATTTAGTAACTGACGCGCCAGTCCAAGACTTAGCTAGAATTGGAAATTCTGCAGATCATGATGTAGTGAGCACAGCTCAAATGCGTACAATCTTTTTAGGTATGGACCAAGCAGCAGATAAATTAAGATCTGGAAATACTGGTGATAATCCATTTAAGAAAAAAGAGGTTAGACAAGCACTTTATCAAGCAATAGATATTGAAGCGATTAAGAAAAAAGTAATGAGAGGTCTTAGTGAGCCTGCAGGAATCATAACTTTTCCTGGTGTAAATGGATACACAAAAGATCTTGATAAAAGATTGCCTTATGATGTTGACGCTGCGAAAAAATTGTTAGCTGACGCAGGATATCCAAAAGGTTTCGATGTTGAACTAAGATGCCCTAACGATAGATATGTTAACGACGAAGCAATTTGTACAGCAGTAGTTGGAATGTTAGGCAAAATCGGCGTAAATGTTAATCTATTCGCTCAGACAAAAAGTAAGCATTTTAAGGAGTTAAAAGAAGATAAAGGTGATTTCTATATGTTGGGATGGGGAGTTCCAACATTAGATAGTCATTATGTTTTCCATTATCTATATGAGTCAGGTGCTAGCTGGAATAAAGTAAACTTTAGCAACAGCGAAGTTGATGCTGCCATAAGAGTTATGGAAGGTGAAGTTGACTTAGATAAAAGAAATGCAGCTATTGCAAATGCTTGGAAAATTGTAAAAGACGATATTTCATATCTTCCTCTACATCACCAAGTAATTTCATGGGCAACTAAAAATAATGTAGATGTTCCAATAAGACCGAATAATGAACCATTATTCCGTTTTGCAAGTTTTAAATAAATAACTTTTTTATAAGCCCTTTGTTAAACAAAGGGCTTATAATTATTAATATTTCTTAAATTGATAAAGTATTTTTTCAAACGTCTGATTCAATCAGTAATAGTGATGCTTGTTGTGTCATTTGTTTCATTTTCTTTATTTAACTTTGTGGGTGATCCAATTAACAACATGGTTGGCGAAGAAACTTCAGACGAAGAAAGAGCTGAATTAAGAGAAACTCTTGGATTAACAGATCCAATACATATTCAATTTTCAAGGTTTGTAGTTAATGCTTCCAAAGGGGAATTTGGGATTTCGTATCAGTTAAGAAGACCAGTTTCAGAATTAATTATTGAAAGATTACCAGCAACTATGGAATTAGTTTTAATTTCTGCATTAATTGCATTGGTTTCAGGAACATTATTAGGAGTGTACACAGGTATTAATAGAAAAGGTTTTTTAAGTGATTTCATATTGGCCATATCACTCTTAGGAGTATCTCTACCAACTTTTGTAATTGGTATACTTTTTATTTATCTATTCGCAGTAATATTAGGTGTACTTCCATCTTTTGGAAGAGGAGAGGTGATTGACTTAGGCTTTTGGACTACTGGACTTTTAACAGTTTCAGGATTGAAAGCAATTATACTTCCGTCTGTAACACTAAGTCTCTTTCAAATGACTTATATAATTAGGTTAGTAAGAGCAGAGATGATGGAAATATTACAAACTGATTATATAAAATTTGCTAGAGCTCGAGGTATAAGTGAAAAAAGTATTAACTATAAACACGCACTAAAAAATGGATTAATTCCTGTAATAACTATAGCAGGAATAAATATAGGTACATTAGTTGCTTTCTCAATAATTACTGAAACTGTTTTTCAATGGCCAGGCATGGGATTTTTATTTATTCAGGCGGTTCAATTCGTAGATATACCAATCATGTCAGCTTATTTAGTATTTATAGCTTTTGTATTTGTGATGATAAATTTCATTGTAGATATTCTATATTATTTTATTGATCCAAGAATTCGAGTTAAAGGGGATGCTACAAGTGGATAATAAAACACTTAATTCTTGGGAAAGACTAAAAGATAGCGACATTTACTTTAGTTTTATTAAATCTCCAACTGCAATTGTATCGTCAGTAATATTATTAGTAATTTTCTTTTGTTCTTTTTTTGTTGAATTTGTTACTCCTCATAACCCATTTGACCCTGCATCATTATCTCTAATGGAAGCTTTTACTCCTCCTTCTTGGACTGAGGATGGTATGGCAAAATTTATCTTAGGCACAGATGGACAAGGAAGAGATATGCTTTCAACAATTCTCTATGGTTCACGAATTTCATTAATAGTTGGTTTCTCAGCAATTATCTTTAGTCTAATATTAGGTGTCTCACTGGGTTTAACAGCAGGTTACTTTGGTGGAAAATATGAAATGATAGTAATGAGATTTACAGATGTTCAGCTAACAGTGCCGAGTATATTAATGGCTCTATTAGTTGATGGTATTGCAAGAGGTATCATCTCCAGAGAAATGCATGATGAGATGGCAATATATGTTTTAATTTTTGCTATAGGAATTTCAGAGTGGCCTCAATTTGCAAGAGTTTCTCGTGCAGCAACTTTGGTAGAAAAAAATAAAGATTATGTTTCAGCTTCATCAATTATAGGCGTTTCAAATTTACTTATTATGTTCAAGCATATACTGCCAAATATCATGAGACCTGTTTTGGTAATTGGCACAATTGGTCTAGCTCTTGCTATAATTGCAGAGTCAACATTGAGCTTTTTAGGAGTGGGAGTTCCTCCTACAACACCTTCATTGGGTACTTTAATTAGATTAGGAAATGATTTTTTATTTTCAGGTGAATGGTGGATAACATTCTTTCCTGCAATATTCTTAGTTATTCTTGCTTTCTCAATTAATTTATTAGGAGATTGGATGAGGGATACGCTTAACCCGAGGCTAAAAAAATGACTTTTTTAAAAATAAATAATTTGAGCGTCGACTATAAAATGAGAAAAGAAACAGTAAATGCTGCAAAAAATATAAATATAGACATTAAAAAAGGTGAAATAGTTGGATTAGTCGGAGAGTCTGGTTCTGGAAAAAGTACTGTCGCTAATGCGATTGTAAATTTAATTGATGAACCAGGTAAAGTTTCAAGTGGATCAATATTGATGGGAGAAACAAATATCAGCGAAAATCCAGAGACAATTGTTCAGTATCGAGGAAAAAAAATTGGATTAATATTTCAAGATCCTCAAACCTCTTTAAATCCAATCTTAACAATTGGTGAACAACTTATAGAAACAATACAAACTCATTTAAACCTAAGTTCTGATGATGCAAAAAATAAAGCAATTAATCTATTAAAAGAGGTAGGGATCAAGGATGCCAAAAAAAGATTTTATAATTACCCTCACCAATTTTCTGGTGGCATGAGACAAAGAGTTGTTATTTCTCTTGCTTTATGTTGCGAGCCTGAGTTATTAATTGCAGATGAACCAACTACAGCACTAGATGTTTCTATTCAGTCTCAAATTCTTGAATTAATAAAAAGATTAACAAAAGAGAGAAACTTAGCTGTAATACTTATTACTCACGATATGGGAGTTATCGCTGAAACTACAGATAGAGTGGCTGTAATGAAAAATGGAGACTTAGTTGAAATAGGTTTAACCAAACAGATATTGGTTGAGCCTAAAGAAAAATACACAAAAAGCTTAGTTAGCTCTGTACCACCGACTAATAAAAAAATATCTAGATTTACAATAATTGAAAAAGAGAACGTTAATAATCAAAATAATAACATTAAAATATTAAATAGGTGGTCCAAAAAGATAATTGTTGATCAAAATTTAATAGAAATTAAAAACTTGAGTAAGTCTTTTGATGATAGTTTTTTCACTGAGAATACAAAGAATTCTGTAATGGCTGTAGATGATGTCTCACTAAATATAAAAGAAGGACAGTCTTTTGGCTTAGTTGGCGAAAGTGGAAGTGGCAAAACAACAATAGCAAAAATGGTTGTTAATTTGTTTAAGCCTAGTTCTGGAGATATTTATTTTGACAGTGTTAATGTTACCAAAATTAAAAAAAACAAAGATCTACTTAAATTTAGAAAACAAATTCAAATGATATTTCAGGATCCATTTTCTTCATTAAATGGAAGACTAAAAGTAAAGGAAATTATTGCAGAACCTATTAAACTTCATAATCCAGATATAAAATCTAGTGATTTAGATAGTTATATTCATGATTTATTAGAGTCTGTTGAATTAACTCAACAGTCTGCAATCAGATATCCCCATGAATTTTCAGGGGGACAAAGACAAAGAATATCAATAGCAAGGGCACTAGCAACCCAACCAAGACTTCTTGTGTGCGATGAACCTACATCAGCATTAGACGTGAGCATTCAAGCTCAAATACTAAACTTATTAAAAGATCTTCAAGAACAGTTAAATCTTACTATTTTATTTATAAGCCACGATTTACCGGTTGTTAGACAAATGTGTGATAAAATAGCTGTGCTTAAAGATGGAAAATTATGTGAAGTGTCTGAAACAGAAGAGTTGTTTAAAAATCCTAAACATAATTATACTAAGGAACTACTAAAATTAATGCCTAAAATTGAATCAATTTATAACTAAAAGGAGAAAACTATGACAATATTTAAAAAAATTTCTGAAAATGAGGCTACTGGTAAAGTAAAAGAAATTTTTGATGAAATAAAAGAAGCACGACAGATAACCGAAATTCCAAATTTTTGGAAAACTATGGCTAATAGTCCAGAAACATTAGAAAGAACCTGGAGATCATTACAACAAGTAATGGGAAAAGGTGAATTAGATCCTGCTGTAAAGGAACTTATTTATGTTGCAGTTTCAATTACTAACAATTGTGAATATTGTATTAAATCTCATTCTCTAGCTGCCAGAAAAAAAGGTGCGACAGATGGAATGATAAACGAAATGATCGCAATTGTCGGGATGGCAAATGAAACAAATCGTTTAGTTGAAGGTTATCAAGTAGAAGTAGACGACTTTTTAAAATAAAATGAATTTTGATTTTGTTTACAAAATATGCACAAAATCTGAGTGGAGTGAGGCAAAACAAAATAATATTTTTAAAGGCACTGCATTAGATTTAAAAGATGGTTATATCCATTTTTCAGATAAAGAACAGGTCAAGCAAACACTAAATAAGTTTTATCTTAATCAAACTAATTTAATAATTCTTAAAGTGGATGCTCTAAAATTAAAAAATCTTGTTTGGGAGCAATCAACTGATGGCAACATGTTTCCACATTTATACTCAGATCTAGATTTAGATTTTGTAGTTAAAGAATATATTATTGATTTAAAAGATGACGGTAAGCATGATCTACCAGATGAACTTTAATATTTAATTTGATTTTCCGACTAAATTAACGATTAAAACTCCAGATATAATTAGTATTAGACCTATTATTGTAAAAAAGTCAGGGATTTGGTTAAATTTATAAATTCCCACAATAGAAGTAGCTATTATACATAAGCCTGCAAATGAAGCATAAGTTACACCAACAGGAATAGTTTTCATAACTAAAGACAGAGTATACATGCAAGCAACTATTGTTATTGCTGTAAAGACACTCGGTAAAAATATTGTAAAACCATTTGCAGCTTTGGCAAAACCATTTGATGCTGTACCAAGAGCGACTGCAATAATTAAAATTATATAAGCAGTTAAATTACTCATAATTAAAGAATAATATATCCTTAATTAATATCTACAAACTTTTCTAATTTATTTAATTGTTATAGGACCGACCATTCCACTTTCGTAGTGACCAGGAATGTTACATGCCATTTCTAAAGAAATATCTTTTGAAAACTTCCAAATAATTTCTCCTGTTTTATTTGGTTCTAGCATTACACTATTTGCGTGTTTGTGGCCCAATGAATGATCTTTTTTAGACATTTCTTTCATTTTTTTATGATCAATTCGGTCGCCTAAAAGAATATCGTGTTCAATTAATCTTGCCATTTCGGGCTGGTGATCAATATGCATCTTTTTAGTGCCAATATTATATTCATGCACCAGTTCACCTAGATTTTTAACAATTATTTTTACTGTTTCACCTTTTTTAACTTGAATTGAACTTGGCTCATAATAATTGTCATACATCTTTACTTCTATTACTCTTGTAACATCATTTGGATCACCCTTAGACCCAATCATCTTCATTGAAGCTGCATTAGAATTAAAGGCGATAAAAATAAATAAAAGTAAAAGTTTTTTCATTATTTAGGCATTGGTGTTGCGCCAGTCTCTAAACTCATGATTTTTCCATTATCATATTTGTAGACTGCCATTACAGCTTCTGTATTTCCGTCATCAAATGTTACAAATGCGTGGTGTACACCAACTTCATCATTTTCATATACAACTCTTGTATCTCTTTGATTAATATCACCGCTCATCGCCCATTTGATCACTTCAGCTTTACCTAAAGTATTTCCTGATTTATGCATTGTGAATTTAAAGTCATCATGCAAAAGCTCATTCATAGCTGCTTCATCTTTATTTTTTAATGCAGCACTGTATTTTTCTAATATTGACATTTTATCTCCTTTATACTCCTTCAACTATTATTCCATTAGTATCTGCGTTATCTAATCGAATTTGT
Source organism: uncultured Pelagibacteraceae bacterium (assembly GCA_902603305.1). GTDB lineage: Bacteria > Pseudomonadota > Alphaproteobacteria > Pelagibacterales > Pelagibacteraceae > Pelagibacter. Next base: position 6,872 of record CACKUI010000009.1, read on the forward strand.
TTTATTGGCTTATATTCTTCAGAATTATACCATTCTTTTGCTTTCTCGTAACTTGGAAATTTTATCACAACTGTCCTCGGATACTGCCATGACCCTTCAATAGTCTCGCTGCTACCACCTCTTACAAGATACTCCCCACCAAATTTTTCTGCAGTGGGTTTAACTTTGTCTATGTATTCCTTATAATTTTCTGGATTGTTAACATTAAGGTTAAAGATCGCATAACCACTCATAATTATTCTCCTGGTTTAATAACAGACTTTGTGGCATCCGCAGCATTTTGAAAAGCTTTATTGTAGTTAATAACTTCATGTACCATCAAATCATCCATTAGACCTGAATTTTTAAAAGCAATCTTCAAGGCTAGTGCTTGTTCATAATCTCCTTCTACACATGAGATAACATCAAATCTACCTCTTACCCATTCATAGCTGATCAATTTTAAACCAGCAGCCTCGGTAACTTTCTTAGTCGATGCATATCTATCTGCAGAAGGATCATTTTGCATTCTTTTCATTAATTCTGCACTTATTTTGCCAATCAAATAAAATCTTGCCATATTACATTTCAACTTTCGTTAAATCCCAAGCAGTCATTTTGATAACACATTCATCGTAAATTTCCTTTCCAACTGGATGTGTGCCAGATATTAGTTCTTTCATTTTTTCCATATTATGCACAAATACCTTAAACATTACGCCACTTTTATCTGGCTTTACTGCTCCTATAGTTTTTTCTGGATGAGCTGCAGATTTTCTCACACTCATACCTTCATCTGATTGCATCCACCCCATAAATTTTTCAAGTTTTCCTTCTTTCAAATCTACAATTACTAACACTTCTTTTTCCATTTTTTTCTCCTTTTTTTTATTTAGTATTTTAAATCAATCTAATGATTATTCAATTATTTCATTAAAGAATATTCACCTTTAAAATAAATTGATGAGGCAAATTTATTTTCTTGGGCTGAGTTAATTGGTGTGTACCCTGTTGAGCCACTACATTCTATTCCTTTATATTTTCCTGTTCCCCCTAAACATTTAAATGTACCATTCATTGAGTCTCCAAGTGGAATTTCGTAGTATGTAAAAATAGTATCCCCATCCATTTGATTTATTTTACAGTGTCCCATTTCAAATCCCTTTCCTGGGATTGTGCCTGCGCCAAGACAATATTGTGAAGCATTATCCATGAATGTTGTACCTTCGACTGCCATTAATCCTCCAACTCCATCGTAAGTAAAAGTTAAAAAGTTACCCTCATTATCAGTAAGAAATTTGTTATCTCCAACAATAAAACCTTTAAGATCAATTTTTCCTTTATGACCGTCTGCAAAACTTGATGTTGTAAATATTATAAACATCATAATTAAATATATTTTTTTCACCATTACCTTTCTGTTATTATTTTTAATCTGAACAAACACTCATTACTGTTGTCTCTTGTTTATGGCCAGATTCTGCAATTACCTTAGCATTCTCTGGATTCTGCATAAATTTTTGCATAGTGTCTGCTGCTGGTGTTTCCATCACAATATGTACTTTATTTGGATTTTCTATTTCATTACCTACGTAAATAGTTTTAATACCTGCTGCTTCTCTTGGACCAGAATGTTCATCAAACATTTTTTTCCAGTGAGCCCAGTCTTTTACTTCAAAGTTACCAACCATTTTTACCATTTTATTCCCCCCAAACCCCAGCAAATTCATATGCTATATCAAAAGTTTTAAACTCAATGCTAGCCATATTAACTCCTTTGTAAGTCTATAGTTATTTTGGTATTTTTGTTGCTCCAGTTTCTACTTCAATGATTTTACCGTCTTTAAATTTCCAACAACACATCAAAGCTTCTGTATTTCCATCTTGATAAGTAACATATGCATGATCAAAACCAATTTCATCATTCTCAAAAAGAATTCGGTATTTTGCAGGACTCATCATGCCTTTACTTACTGCTTCGACCATGCCTGCTTTACCCATGTGTACATATTCACCTTTTAGATGAGAAAACATTTTGTAGTCATCGTGCACCAGCTCACCAGCTGCTGCACCATCTTTTTCCATGATTGCTTTATTTAGTTTTTCTAAAATTGACATATTGATTCTTACTTTTTCATTGCATTGAACATGCTAAGGGTGTCATCAAATGTCATCATGGTTACAGTTTTTCCTTGATCGTTCATTTCAAAATAATGTCCAAACATAGTATCCATGTTATCAGCTTTGGCATGAACTCTTACAAAAATCTTATTTCCTTCACTGATCATATCCATAATTTTTAAATTAAAATTTGGCCATGTTCCTGGAATTTTAGACATTGTTGCCATCATAGCTTGTTTTCCTTTATGAACTCCTGATAATGGGTGAACTCCTTCTTTCCCTGGAAATGTCCACACAATATCGTCATCTATCATATCGTTAAAAAATGTTTCCATATCACCCGTGTTAAAAAGTTCATATGCTTTTTTCATTTGTTCTTTTACGTCCATAGTTTCTCCTTAAATTAATTCTGTTATTAGAGTTTATTATAAGGAAGAAATGTAATGAATTTATTACAGTACTGCTATGCGTGATTATATCCAATGAGGATAGGGAAGACCTTTTTCTTTTAAAAAAGATTTATTAAACATCTTTGAGTTGTATTTATCAGATTTATCACAAAGTATTGTTACAATCGTTTTACCTGGACCTAAAATCTTACCCAATCTTATTGCTCCAGCAATGTTTACTCCACAACTTGTACCTAAACTTAAACCTTCTTTTTCAATTAAATCGAATAGAACAGGTAAAGACTCATGATCACTTATTGAAAATGCTCCATCAATATTTGCTTTTGCAAAGTTTGCTGTAACTCTACTTGATCCAATACCCTCAGTTATTGAGCCACCTTCACTCTTTAATTCACCATTTTCAATGTAATTATAAAGAGAGGAACCTGTTGGATCCGATAAATATATTTTAATATCTTTATTCTTTTCTTTTAAAAAACTACTTACTCCTGCAATTGTGCCACCAGTGCCTGATGAGCATACAAAACCATCAATTTTGCCGTCAGTCTGTTCCCATATTTCTGGCCCTGTTGTTTCATAATGACCTTTAGAATTAGCTGTATTATCAAATTGATTAGCCCAAACTACACCGTGATTGTTACTACTCTTCAACTCATCAGCCAATCTTCCTGCGTATTTTACAAAGTTATTTTCATCTTTATAAGGTTTTGGTGGAACCAACCTTAAATCAGCTCCAATATTTCTTAATAAATCTTTTTTTTCTTGTGTTTGATTATCGTTCATTACAATAATAGTTTTATAACCAATAGAATTTCCTAATAGACATAAACCAATTCCAGTATTACCAGCAGTTCCTTCAACAATTGTTCCACCTTTTGAAATTTGTTTTTTTTCTTCAGCATCTCTTATCAGAGCTAAAGCTGCTCTATCTTTTACAGAGCCACCTGGATTAAGGTACTCTGCTTTTCCATAAATATTACAGCCAGTAATTTCTGATGCGGCTTTTAATTTAAATAAAGGTGTGTTTCCTATTGCTTCGACAAAATTATTTTGTAAAGTTTTCATACATCAAGCTTTGTATCACCCCCTGGTGCAACACCATAGGGTTTAAATTCTTCGGATGCGGTTCCAACATTTTTTGCAGGAATTCCAACCATTACTGCATTTTCTGGAACATCTTTTGTAACAACAGCATTAGCTCCAATTTTTGCATTTTTACCAACCACAACTGGGCCAAGTATTTGTGCACCAGAACCTACTACAACATTTTCTTTTAGAGTTGGGTGCCTCTTAATGTTTCTTTGATCATCTGAATTAATACTCGGAGCAATTCCACCTAATGTTGCCATGTGATAGATGGTAACGTTATCTCCAATATCAGATGTTTCTCCAATAACTACTCCCATGCCATGATCTATAAAAAGATTTTTTCCAATTTTAGCATTTGGATGGATTTCTATGCCTGTTAAAAATCTTGAGAACTGAGAAATTATTCTTGCAACAAGATGAAATTTTGCAATTGAAAAAAAATTTGCAATTCTATGAAAAAATACAGCTTTAACTCCAGGATAAGTTAGTATTAAACTCAACTTTGATCTTGCAGCAGGATCTCTTTTAATTATCGACTCTAAAAAATCATTCATGTTTATTTAAGATTAGTTATTTAAATTTAACTACTTGTTGCAACAGCAGTTTTCTGATGATGGTTTGCAATCACAATTTTTACAAACGCATCTGTCACAAGAACAGTTTTTACATTTACAGTGTGAATTATTGCATGCCATAATAGTTATATAATTGTATATTTTTTAAAAACAATACTAATAATAACCCTGATTTTAGAGTTCTTTAAGTGTTAATCCCTTTAGATTTGCTGGTACTGCGATATCCATCATTTTTGGATTGGCAAGATTAAGATTATCCATTATTTCAGCATATTCCTCTTTTGAGCTGACTTGTAATCGAGGGTTATTGCTCTTCTCACTACCAATTGTTGAATTTTTTTTTCCATTATAATCATGAGCAGGATAAACAAGTGTTTCTTCTGGAAGTTTTAAAAGTTTACCAAACAATGACTCATAAGCCTGATGAGCACTACCATTTTGAAAATCTGTTCTACCTGTCCCATTAATTAAAAGTGTGTCTCCTGTAAAAACTCTATCATTCATTAAGTAACTATATGAACAATCAGTATGACCTGGAGTATATATAGCTTTAAGTTCAATATTCTCGACATTTATATTTTCTTCATCTTTTAATTTGATATCAATAACCTCAGACTTTGAATTTTCACCCATTATACGAATACAATTCGTTCGTTGATTAAGCTCATTTAAGCCAGTTACATGATCTGCGTGAATATGGGTATCAATTACTTTAACAAGTTTTAACTCTAAATTTTCTAAAACTTTTATGTATTCATCAGTATGCTCAATTACTGGATCTATGATTAATGCCTCACGTCCTTTTCCACTAGAAATAATATAAGTGTAAGTAGAGGATTTAGTATCAAATAGTTGTTCAAAAATCATAATTATAAAATAATTAAAATTTTATTAAATTGAAACTAATTTTCAATAGCTTTATGATTAGGCTTGCTCCACTCTTTACCTTTAAACATCACATTCCATTGCAACCAAGGAAATAGCTTTGATTTCATTTGCCAATATAAAGAGCTAGGTTTTGTCGGGTCAAAAGGTAAACTTGGAGTTACTTTTCCACCATAACAAAACTCTGCTAACATAACTTTACCATATGCAACTGTAAGTGGGCAGGCTCCATATCCATCATAAAGTCTATATGCTTCAGATGATTTATTGATATCTTTAATAATATTATGAGCAACTATTGGAGCTTGTTTTCTAACTGCTGCACCAGTTTTTGCATTAGGTGCATTCATTACATCTCCTAAACTATAAATATTTTCATATTTAGTATGTCTCAACGTCCCTTCTTTATGATCTACATCAACCCATCCACCAGCATCGGCTAATGGACTATTCTTAATAAAGTCAGGAGAAGTTTGAGGTGGTGTTACATGAATAAAATCAAATTTTTTTGTGACTTCTTTAGAATTTCCATCTTTATCTGATTGTTTGAATACAGCTTCTTTTGCTTCACCATTAACTGAAATTAAATTATGTTGGAAACTTCTTTTAATACCATATGAATCACATATTTCATTTAATGGACCTTGAAAATGAGGCACACCAAAAATTACTGGTTTCGCACATAAAAATTCTAAATTACTATCTTTAAGAGCACCTTTTTTCTTTAAGTGATCAGCAGCCAAGTAAGCTATTTTTTGAGGAGCACCTGCACATTTAATTGGCATTGGAGGTTCGGTAAATAATAAGTTTCCTCCCTGCAAATTCTTTAAACATTCCCATGTATAAACTGCCATATCTGAACTATAATTAGTACAAACATTATTTTTTCCTAATGTTTCTTTAAGTCCAGCTACTCCATCAAAATTAATTTTTAGACCGGGACAAACTACTAAATAATCATATGAATATTCACCACCTGAAGTCTTTACCGAATTAGACTCTGGAGAAAAACTTTCAGCATATTCTTTAATCCAATTAACATAACTAGGCATTACAGATGACATTGGTTTTATAGTGCTGTTTACATCATAAGCACCTGCACCTACTAAAGTCCATGCTGCTTGATATAATGATTTTTCCGAAGGTTCTATAATTGATATTGATAAGTCAGACTTTAAACTTTTTAGTCTTGTGGCAACTGATATACCAGCGCATCCGCCACCGATAATCAAAATGTTTGAGTGATTAGAGTTATTCATATCAAAAAACCTAACACTTATAATTTGCTTAAGATACACGTCTTATAAGTTGTTTTTTCAAACTTAAATATCGTTGATAAACCTAATCAATAATTTATAATAGTTCTAATTAATTAAAAGGAGAGTGAAGAATGTTAAAAATAAACAGTATGTGTCCTGATTTTCAATGCAAAACTACTGAGGGAGATATCTCTTTTCATGAGTGGCTTGGAGATAGTTGGGGCGTATTATTTTCTCACCCAAAGGATTTTACACCAGTTTGTACTACAGAATTAGGTTCATTAGGACAAATGAAAGCTGAGTTTGATGCAAGAAATGTAAAAGTAATCGGACTAAGTGTAGATGGAGTTGAGGATCACAAAAAATGGTTAGAAGATATCAAAGATGTATCTGGAACGATGCCTGATTATCCAATTATCGCTGATGAAGATTTAAAAGTTGCAAAACTTTTCAATATGTTAGAAGCCGATGCAGGAACAACTTCAATGGGAAGAACAGCAGTTGATAATGAGACTGTTAGAACTATTTTTGTTGTAAGACCAGATAAAAGAATTGGTCTTTATTTAACTTACCCAATGGCTACAGGTAGAAATTTCCATGAAATTTTAAGAGCCATAGACTCAATGCAACTTACTGCAAAACATAGAGTTGCTACTCCAGCTAATTGGAAAAAAGGTGAAGATGTTGTAATTCTTCCTGCTGTGAAAGACGACGAGGCAAAAAAAATATATCCAGATGGATGGGAAACAGTTAAGCCTTATTTAAGAAAAGTTCCAGATCCTACAAAGTAATAAGGATTTAGGATTAATTTATTATCTCAGTTCTAGTTTGATAATTAGAACTGAGATTAAATTAAAATCTTTTATATTTTTTCATAGAAATATTTGCCAACAGAAGGTTTGGATCAACAAATACTTTTGATTGTTTAATTTTCTTAAAAGATTTGTAAGCAAATATTGCTATCGGCAACTCTGTACAGCCTAGAATAATTTTTTTACATTTAATTTTCATTAAGAAACTTACTGCTGGTCTAATTGCTTTTTCTGCTTCTTTAATTTTTCCCATTTTAACTAGCTTTATAGATTTATTTACTGAATTTTTTTGTAGACTTTTGTTAGGACTTACTAAATTAAAATTTTTATCAAAATATTTATTATAAACTTTAGTACTTAATGTAGCCTCAGTAGACAAGATACCAATCTTAGAGTTTTTTTTACAGTTTTTTGATGTATCTAAGTAAACTTCTTTAGGCATACTAAGTATTGGTATTTTAACTTTTTTTCTTAAATCGTCGTACCAATAATGCGCTGTGTTGCATGGCATTACTATGAATTTACAATTATTTTTTTGTAACATTTTACACCCTTCAACAAGTGAATCTAAAACGTTGTAATATTTTTTTAAATTTTCTGGTCGTTTTGGAATATTAGACTTGTTATATAAAACAAACATTGGATATTGTTGATCAAGTTTTCCAGCATTTATTTTCGCAAGTTTATTGCAAAAATCTAATCCAGCCTGTGTTCCCATTCCTCCAAGAATACCAATCATAAATCTACTTTGAATTTTGTTTTAAAAGTTACAATATACAACTATATTTTATAAACAATTATGCAAGATATTTATATTGATGATATTGGTTCAGGATATCCACTAGTTTTAGTTCATGGATATCTAGGATCATCAGAAATGTGGAAACTCCAAAAAGATTATCTTCATAAAAAATTTAGAATTATTGCACCAGCCTTACCAGGATTTGGTGAAAGCTTTAATGCAAAATCTTTAAATAGTATTAATTTAATGGCTAAATTCATTATCCAACAAATTGATTTAAAAAATATAGATAAGTTTAATTTAATGGGTCACTCGATGGGTGGAATGATAGTACAAGAAATTGCAAATATATATGGAGATAGAATTAATAAATTGATTTGTTTCGCTACTGGACCTATAGGTGACATCCCAGGAAGATTTGAACCTATAAATATATCGATAAAAAAGTTGGGTGAGGAAGGAATTAAGGAACAAGTAAAAAGAATACCACCAAAATGGTTTGTTGAAGGAGATCAAGCCAAAAATTATTATTTATGTGAAAATGCAGTTAAAAATATATCTGAAGAAACAGCGCGTAACGCCCTAATAGCCATGAGAGACTGGAACGGATTAGAAAATTTAAAAAAAATAAAAAACAAAACGCTGATAATTTGGGGAGATAAAGACAAATCTTATAATTTTGAACAAGTCTCAATACTTAACAATAATATTCCTGATAGTGATTTAAAAATATTTAATAACTGCTGTCACAATGTACATCTTGAGCAGCCTCAGAAATTTAACCAAGTTATTGAGGACTTTCTTATTTAAATAGGCCATTTTAGGCTTTTGCATAGCAGTATTTACATTTTAGCTTATTAGAAATGTTGACTCTAAATTTAAAACAAAGTTAGATTTTAGTTATATAAAATAACGTAAATGGGGAAAATATGAATATAATCAAAAAAATTCTTGTGGCTGGAGTAATTTCATTATTTGTACCAGCCTCAAGTTTTGCTGAAAAAGTAAAAATTGGTGATCCTGGTTGGACGGGCGCAACTGCAATTGCAAATTTACTTGCTGCTGTTGTCATTGACAAAATGGGTGGTGAAGCCGAGTTAGTTCCAGGAAACAATACTGCAATCTATGGAGCGATTGATAGAAGCAAAGGTGAAATCGAAGTTCACCCTGATATTTGGCTACCAAATCAAGAAGCTTATACAAAAGATTTAGTACCAAAAGGAACATTAAAATTAAGCAAAAATCCTTATGAGGGAAATCAAGGCTATTGTGTTTCTCAACAATTTGCAAAAAAAATGAATATTACTGCAATAGAAGATTTGGGGAGACCAGAAGTTGTTAAAGCAATGGATAGTGATGGAAATGGAAAAGGTGAGTTTTGGATTGGTGCTGACGGATGGGCTTCTGCAAATGTAAACCAAGTAAAACTTAGAGACTATAAACTTTACGATGCTGGTATAGAGCCAATAAGAGCTGCTGAGGCTGTAAAAAATGCTAGAGTTTTAGATTCGATCAAAAAGGGTGAGGGTTACGCATTTTATTGTTATAAACCTCATGCTATTTGGGGAATGGCTGATGTAGTTATGTTGGAAGAACCAAAGTATGATCCAGCTAAATACAAAATGATTCAACCAAAAGCAGATGCAGATTGGTATCAAAAATCATATGTAGCTTCAAAGGATGCTTTGAAACAAATTCAAATCGGATGGGGAACTTCTTTAGAAAGTAAATCACCAGCGATTGTTGAATTTTTTAAAAATTTCCAGATCACAGCAGATGATGTTTCTTGGATGGCATACGAAGTATCAGTTCAAAAAAGAGACCCAGGAGAAGTTGCAAGAGACTGGATGGCTAAAAATAAATCAACAGTTGATGGTTGGTTAGGTCTTTAATTTAGTCAATTTAAATTTATTTTACCTGGCGACTTATAGTTGCCAGGTATCATTTTCAATAATATTAAGCTAAAATCCTTTTATGGAAGCTGCTATACAGATCCAAAACGTTTGGAAAATATTCGGAAATACATCCAATGATGCATTAGATGCAATACAAAATAAGAAAATTTCAAAACAAGAAGCTTTAGAAAAGTATAACTCAGTAATTGGAGTTTCTGATGTTTCGTTTGATGTCAATAAAGGTGAAATCTTTTGTGTTATGGGATTGTCTGGAAGCGGTAAGTCAACACTTGTAAGGCATATTAATAGATTATTAGAGCCAACATCTGGAAAAATTTTAATAAACAACCAGGATGTAATGCAATTTAATAAAGAAAATTTACAAGAACTTAGAAATAAAAAAATTGGTATGGTTTTTCAAAATTTTGCATTGATGCCCCACAGATCTGTTTTAGATAATATTGCAATGCCTTTAGAAATAAGAGGAGTAAGTAAAAACGATAGGTTAGATGCAGCAAATAACATCTTAAATATTGTTGAATTACAAGGGTGGGGTAATAAATACGCACATGAATTATCTGGAGGAATGCAACAAAGAGTAGGGTTGGCAAGAGCATTAGCTGCTGATCCTGAATTTTTACTCATGGATGAGCCTTTTAGTGCACTTGATCCGCTTATAAGACGTCAACTTCAAACTGAGTTTATTAAACTTTCAAAACAAATGAAAAAGACAACTGTATTTATAACTCATGATCTTGATGAAGCTGTAAGAGTTGGACATAGAATAGCAATAATGCGAGATGGAAGAGTAGTTCAAATCGGAACCCCTGAAGAAATAGTTGTAAATCCATCTGATGATTATGTTGCAGATTTTGTAAAAGGAATTTCAAGATTAAAAGTTGTTCAGGCTAAAACTATTATGCAACCTTTAGAGCAATATAAAAAAAACTTTGGGGAAAATTTAAGTAATAATGAAAAAGTAAATGAAAACGACATATTAAGCAAACTTATTGAAACTTCTGTTTCTAAAGATAAACCAATTGTAGTTGTAAATGATCATAATACGGAAGTTGGAATTATTACTCAATCAGACCTATTAAAGGCAGTTGTTGAAGGAAATGAGAATGAGTAAGGAAATTAAAAATTTATCAAGATCCGAACTTATCAAAAATTTTGTAATTTCAAATCCAGATTATTATATCAAAGAGTTTAAAAAAATTGGTAGCAAACCATCATACTCTTACTCTTTTAACCTTTTTGCAGCATTGTTTGGACCTGTATGGTTTGGACTACGAAATGTATGGAATTATGCTCTGGCATTTCTAATTGTGGAAACATTTGCTGTTGTTCAAATTGTTAGAGGATTATTTGGTAACATCACTAAAGATGCAGTTGAAAAAATTGACAAAATTCAATCAACTATCGATTTTAGATACAAACAATTAGAGGCTGCAAAAGAAAACAACCCAGAAAAAGTCGAAGTCTACGAAAGGGCAATTAAATCACTTGAAGAGGCAATGAAAGAATATGTAGTTGATGTTCAGCAAATCGAGGCTTCAGCAATATGGATAACTATTTCAGGGATTTTATTATTAATTTTTGTAAAATTTATTCAAGGAATATTAGCCAATACTGTTTTAGAAAAAAGATACTCTGAGTGGTTATCAAATAAATCAATAAGTCCTGGCATGAAACCAAAAAATTACTTACTTAGTATTGGTTTTACAATAGTGATAATGTTTTTTTCAGTAATACATTATAGTTTCCCAGGTTTCTTCTCAATAATGAATGATTTTCCTACTCATCCAGAAATAAGACTTACTTCTATTAAATGGGTAGAAACAATTTTTGATTATGCTGTTATCAAAGGAGACGCAGTATTTACTGCAATTACAATTGGAATAAGATCTGTTCTTGATTTTTTAGAATTGTTATTTGTAAAAACACCTTGGATTGTGATCATAACTACCATTGTAGTTTTAACTGCTTTATCAGCAGGAATAAGAACCGCAATATACTCTGCAGGATTTTTAGCTTACATGGGTTTTTTGGGATTTTGGGTTAAAGCAATGACCACACTTGCTTTACTTGGTACAGCTGCAATACTAAGTATTGTTATTGGAATACCTTTAGGAATTTATTGTGCGAGACGTCAAAGATTTTATTCAATGATAAGACCAATAATGGATTTTATGCAAACTATGCCTGCATTTGTATTTATGATTCCAGTCATTGCGTTTTTTGGAACAGGTAAGGTTGCGGCTGTCATCATTACAATGATTTTTGGAGGAACACCTGTTGTTAGACTTACAGTCTTAGGCTTAAGAGGCGTTCCTGAAACTATAAGAGAAGCTGCAATAGCTTATGGTGCATCCAAATGGTATTTGTTAAGAAAAGTAGATTTACCACTGGCGACACCTTCAATACTTGCTGGTGTAAATCAAACTGTGATGTTAAGTTTAGCAATGGTTGTTGTAGCCTCACTGATCGGAGCAAAAGGTTTAGGACAAGACGTACTCGAGGCACTTCAATATGCAAATGTTGGACAAGGAATTTTAGCTGGTATTGCAATATTATTTGTTGCTTTAATATTGGACAGAGTAGTTCAAGGTAAGAAAAGAGTATAATACCTTAATGAATAAAAATGTATGGTTGCTATTTGCAAGCAATGCATGCGCATTTTCAGTTGCACCTGTAACAGTGTTTTTAAGTGGAATAATTGGATCTAGTATAAGCCCAATTAAATCTTTGTCGACTTTACCAATGTCGTTATCAATTGTAGGCACAGCTCTTTTTATAATAGCTGCTTCCAAAATAATGAGTATCACTGGTAGAAAAAAAGGATTTATACTTTCATCCATCACAACCTCATTGTTTGCTTTACTGGCAGCCTATGCAGTGATGAAACAAAATTTTATTCTTTATTCATTCTCATGCTTTTCACTTGGATTTGGGATGGCATTTGCTCATCAATATCGTTTTGCTGCTGCTGAAAGTGTAGATAAAAAACAGGCTCCAAAGGCAATTTCCTTATTACTCTTTGCAGGAATTTTATCAGCTCTACTAGGTCCTAATCTAGCAAATCTTGGAAAGAATATTATTTCAGAGGGTTTATATGTTGGCTCTTATCTATGTTTGTCATTATTAACTTTATCATCAATTGTTTTTTTAGTTTTTTATAATGAAAAGAAAGTTACTGAAAAAAAAAAAATTTCAAGAGGAAGATCAATTTTAGAATTAATTTCTCAACCAAGGTTTCTTCAGGCTTTAGTCTCCTCATCTTTTGCTTATGCAGTAATGTCTTTTTTAATGACCGCTACTCCAATAAGCATGCATATTAATGATAATATGTCTTTAAACAGCACCAGTTTTGTAATTCAATTACATATAATTAGCATGTTCCTGCCAGCATTAGTTACCGGAAATCTAATTAAAAAATTCGGACACAGCAAAATTATGTATTGTGGCGTATTATTTTTTATAATCACAATATTTCTGAGTTATCTTGATCAAACAGTTACAAACTATTTATTTTCATTAATATTTTTAGGCCTTGGATGGAATTTTCTATTTATATCAGGGACAAGCTTACTTGTATTAAATTATAGAGAAGAAGAAAGGTTTAGAGCTCAAGGTTTTAATGATTTTATAGTTTTTTCAATTCAAGCTACTGCAAGTTTAACAGCTGGTGTTGTTTTAAGTTATACTAGCTGGAAAACAATGAATATGCTTTGCATACCATTTTTAATTATAATTATTTTTACAACACTAAGAGCAGATAGATTATCAAGAAAAGTTTAATTCTTAAAGGCCGTGTCAACTTGTAACAGATATTGCTTATTGTAAGATTATTTTTAAAGCATATATGCATCTCATGAAGTCACACAACAATTTTTTAATTATCACTACATTTTTGTTATCAATACTTTTTGCTAATATCGGTTTAGCCGCAGATGTAACAGTAGAAATGTTAAATAGACTGGATAAACAGTCAAATGTTTTTGAGCCAAAGATAGTAAGAGTAAACGTTGGAGATACAGTTCTTTGGAAAGCTAAAGACAAAGGTCACAACGTTGAATTTATTAAAAAAGGAGTTCCAGAAGGTGTTGGTAAATTTAAGTCAAAATTCAATAAGGATGTTGAATACAAATTTGAAGTTCCTGGAATTTACGCATACTGGTGCACACCCCATAAAAATATGGGTATGATTGGTTTTGTAGTTGTTGGTGATGATAAATCAAACCTAGAAGCAATAAAAAAACTTAGATTTTCATCAAAATCTAAGAAAATGGCTCCAGATTTAATAAATTCACTCTAATTAAATATTAAATCAGTTTTTAACTTTCTTACTCTGATCAGTGATTTTTTGAACTTACTATCGGTGTGAAAATCTCCTGGAAAAGCAATACATTTAATTTTTGCTTTAACTGCAGATTTTAGGCTAATTTCGGTATCTTCAATTGCAATACATTCATCATATTTTAATTTAAGTTTCTTTAAACAATGTTTGTAAATTTCTAATTTTGATTTTGTATTTTTATTCCCAGTGGTATTACCAATATAATTAAAATCTTTCTTCTTAAGATATTTTACTGTGGATAAAAAAACTGAATCAATATTATTTTTTGTTGTAGATGTAGCAAATCCTATTTTTATTTTGTTTCTCTTACAGTAAGTGATAATATCTAAGACTCCAGGTCTTGGTTTTATTTTATTTTTTTTTAAATAATTATTAAATATTAATGTTTTTAAATTTCTTATTTTTTTTGCATTAGTAGATGTATTATTTTCTAAACTATATTTCCTAACTCTTTTCTCTCCACCTGGTTTTTTTAACATTGATTTATAAATTTTTTTACTCCAGTACCAATTTAATCCTACTTTTTGAAATGCTTGATTAAAACAATTTCTTTGTATTTCAGAGGTCTCAATAATTGTTCCAATTGAACCAAATAAGACTGCTTTGATTGTCATTAGCCTTTAATTGCACCAGCGGTTAATCCACTTATAACCTGTCTTTGAAAAAACATTACTAATAGAAATAATGGAGCAGTAGCAGACACAACTGCAGATACAGCCCACATTAAATTTCCTTCATGCTGATTGGTTCCAAGGTAACTTTGAATTTTGGGAACCATAGTGTGGTTCTCTTGGTTTAACAATAAAGCTGTTACAGTAAAATCATTATAAGCTAACATGAGACTAAACAATCCAGCTGTGATTACTCCTGGCCACATCACTGGCATTATAATATGTCTAAAGGCTTGGAAGTATGAACAACCATCAATTAAGGCACTTTCATCTAATTCTTTAGGCACAGTTTTAAAAAATGAATAAAGGAGCCATAAGGTAAAAGGTTGATTGATTGCAACAAGAACTACAATTGTAGTTGGTAAAATTCCCCAAATTTGTAATTGAAAAAAAGGGAATAGATAACCTGACACCAATGTTATATGCGGCATTGCTCTAAAAATTAAAGCAATAATTAAAATCCAAAATGCATAATTTTTTGTAGATCTGGATAGTGCGTACGCACCTAGTGTGCCAAGAAATAATGAAATTGAGACAACACTAATTGTAACTATTACTGTGTTTCTTGAAGCTTTCCAAAATTCACCTTCAAACCACGCTCCACTATAAGCTTCCTTTGTAAATCTAGCGCCAGTCTCAATTAAAGTATTAAAAGCTGTTATTGCATACCACCAATCAGCTCTTGAGAAAAAGTCAGCTCTGACTTTAAAGGATCCCCAAAATGTCCAAATAAATGGAAAACATGCAAGTAACAACCATATAACTATAAATATTGTGTTGAAGGTTTTTAAACTGTTTGATTTTTTATCTAATCCAAAATCCATAATTATCTATTTGTTCTAAACTCTTTCCAAGTTCTCAGTAAAACTGGCGTTAGAATTATTGAAATTCCTACAATAGTCATAATCGATGTTGCTGCTGCTGATCCAAATAAAATTACTTCCTCATTAACTAAGTTATCATAAATCAACCAAGATAAAGATTGGGCACTACCTTCAGCACTAAAACCTATGATGGGTTCAAATACTCTAAAATTATCCATTAATGAAATTAAAGCAACAAAGGTAACTACAGGATATATATGTGGTAAAACTATATGTTTAACTCTTTGAAATCTTGAAGCACCATCTATAATTGAAGCTTCCAATGGTTCTTGTGGAACAGTTTGAAGTGCTGCATAAAAAACAACAAAAGCAAAAGGGGAGTGATGCCAAACTCCATAAATAATAATTGTAATCCAAGTTAAAGCTTTTGATGATTTAACAGATAAGTAAGGATCATCCATTAATATTTGAAGATTTGCACCTATAATTCCTTCTGCATCAATCATCCAGAATAACACTAGAGAACCTACCAAAGGAGTGACAATCATTGGTAAAATTGTACCAAAAATAAGGGGACCTCTAATTTTTCTAGAAATTGCGTTTAGACTAAGTGCAATAATAAATCCTAAAAGCAGAACGCATGGTGTAACAATTACACAATAGGTTAAGGTAAATACTAAAGCTTTGTAAAACGGAAGATTTCCTACCTTGCCAATAAATTCACCTACTGATTTACTCTCACTCCAAAATTCTGACACTTGATCAGATGCCAAGTGATTTCTATCAATGTATGTACCAAAACCATTAAATTTTCCTAATGGTTTCTCTTCTTTAATTTTTGAAGTAGCTTCTTGATCTACAACTACTGATGTTTTGCATCCAAATGGATCACATTTTTTAACTTCAATAAGTATTTGGTCATGTTGAGCGTAAAAAGATTGAATGCCTGTTGAAATAATTGGCAACCCAATGAATAAAATCATTGCTAATCCTGCTGGGAAAAAAAACCAGAAAAAACTTCTATTGGGCATGATAAATATTTAAGTGGGGATAATCATACCCCCACTTAATTAATTTATATTTTATAGAAAACCTTGTTCTTTTGCTTTAGTGATATAAGCGGCTTCAACATCTTTCAATGCTTGCTCAGCTGACTCATTTCCTTGCAAAAACTCAACAATTTCACTACCCAAAGCACCATGCATTAATCCCATTTGTGGCAACATTGGATAAGGTTTTGCTCCCATTTTAACTGCTTCAATTACTCCAACAGATTTTGGACCAGGTACAAAGCCTTCTACTAACCAAACAGCTTGATCAGCAGCTTTTGCAACCATCTCTTTTGATGATGCTGCATGAGCCATTGCTCTAAAAGAAGCTTCTGCATCTGCGTCAGATCTATTTTTAGCAAGTGTAAATCCATCCCACCAAAGTGTTGCTGCAGGAATGTTACCTCCACCAACTGTTGCAGGAGCAACTAACTTAGTAGCAGCAGTTATATTAGCATCTCCTTCATCATCAAGTAATGTTCCAGATCTAGATGCCCATAAAGTCATAATAGCTACGTTTCCAGATTCCCATTCAACTTTAATAGCTTCACTATCATGTGTTAAATAATCAGGATTACTTAAATCAGCTAGTTTTTTTAGCATGTTTAAAGTTGCAACACCTTTAGCATTATTGATGTTTGGTTGTGCACCACCATCTTTAAAGAATTCACCACCATGACCAATGTACATGTTTACAAATTCTTCAGCTAAATTCCATCCAGCTTTATATGCCGCTGCATATGGGTATTTCATTTTTCCAGCTGCTCTTATTTTTTCAGCAGCCGCTACAACTTCCTCGTAAGTTTTCGGAATAGCAATACCATTTTCTTCTAATACATCTGTTCTTACATAAAGATGTTGTGTATTAGCCATAAATGCTACAGCCATTACTTTTCCATCAATCGTAATGAGTTGTGACTCTTGAATTCCTTTTCCATATTTTTTAACTAGATCATTCATTGGTCTAATTAAATCAGCATTCATTAATGGAACTATAGAACTATTAGCAGCAACTCTAACTGAAAACTCGGAAGGATTTGCTGTTAAAGCTGGTACTGCAATTTTGTTGTGTTCAGCTGAGTGAGTGACTTTAAAGTCAGCACTTCCTTTACATTCTTTTGCAGTTTCAACTAAAGTTCTTAGTGCAGGAAAATCATTTGCTAAAATATTTATTGATCCACTTTTAATGTTACAGTCAGCGTTAGCTACTGTTCCAAAAAGTAAAAACAATAAAGTAACTAGTATTTTTTTCATATTATTCTCTCATTTGTTAATATTAATTAGTTTTACTTGTGAAAAATATACATATACGCTTAAGTTTATAAAAGTAAAAATTAGATTTGTTTTGACGCAAGTTCAGCACCTGCGACAAGTGCTTCAAGTTTTTTGTAAACAATATCTTCATCTACATTTCCATAGCCTGCAAAGGTACTAAATCCACAATCTGTTCCTGCCATTAATTGATTTGGCTCTAGTACTCTAGAAAAAGCTAAAATTCTATGTTTTACAACATCTGGATGTTCAATAAAGTTAGATGTAGACTCAATAACCCCTGGAATAATCATTTTATCTTTGGGTACTTTTATATTTTCAAATACTTCCCATTCATGAGCATGTCTAGGGTTAGCAGACTCAATTAAATATTTACTAACATTAGCCTTAAAAGCTAATCCAATTATTTTATCTAAACCAATATCATGAGTATGAGGTCCTTCATAATTACCCCAGCAAATATGCATTCTTACTTTAGATGGATCTATATTTGATAATGAATTATTTAAAACTTCCACATGTTTGTTAGCTCTTTCCAAAAAATCTTTTTCGGAAATTTCCTTGTAAATCATATGCCTTGATAATGCGAGATCCGGGCAATCAATTTGAATAGATAAGCCGCTCTCAATTATTTTCTCATATTCGAACTTCATTATATCTGACAGTTTCTCAAGATACTCATCATCATTTTTATAAAATTTGTTGGGTAAAAAATTACATATAACTCCTGGAGATGGTGAATTCATAAATCCATCAGAATGTGAATTTTTTTCTAAGGCATTTTTAAAATTTAGAATATCTTTGTTAATTGAATCTTCATCTTTGATTTTAAGTTCACTTGTACAACACGGTCTTTTATATGTTGGAGTTCCACCAGATAGGATAAGTTTTTTTTTAAAAGATGGAAAATCATCTAAGTCTTTTGGAGCTTTTCTTTCACTTTCACCAGAAAAACCTTCAACTCTGTCTTTTATGTAAGTTGCGTAACTTATTTTTGACATCTCTCCATCACTCACAGAGTCTATTCCAGTATTAATTTGTTTTTTTACAACTTCATTTACATTTTTTTTAACCACTACATCAAAGCTGCTAATATCTATTTTTTCTTGATTATCTTTGGAGGCAAGAAGACTGGAGAGTTCGTTTGATCTTGGTAAGCTACCAACATGTGTAGTTTTTATTTTAACCATGGTTCAATAATATTTGTTTCCATATGGCAACTTCATCAAATAAAACCCATTCTCTAACAATTAAGTTATTATTAAATTCAGCATGGTTAATACCCATAATAAATATTTTTTTATTTGATGCTTTACCATACTCATTACTTTCATTAGCATGTTCCCCTTCTAAAAACCATCTGACTGACACTCTTGGATTTTTCTCTTGCTCTTCTAAAAATCCAACATGCTCTATACTGAATTTTATATTTGTGAATATTTTCTTAATGGAATTCCATTTTTCAATAATATCTTCTCTTCCGTGACCAAGTTTATTTCCTGGCCAAAACAAATTTGCAGCTCTATCATAATCTTCATATTCGTAACTTATATTAAAAATATTACTTAACACCTGCGTATATTTCTCAGCGATTGATCCATTTTTATAATTCTCTGCTTTATAATCTGAATTTTTATCAGATTTAGCATCATACAATTTACTTGAATTTGATACGCCTCCCTCCTGTTCAATCATTTTTCTAGCAAACTCCTCTGGGGAATAACCAATCTGTCTGACCATTGCACCTTGATCTCTAACGATCCATTCATCATAAACTTGATTATTCTTACAAGCACAGTCAGCAATAACCCTATAATAAATATCTTTACCAGTGGGTTCACCATAAAAGCCTTTTCCAAGATGAGTTCCTTTGCTTAAAATTCTATGAGATGAGTGATATCCCGTTTCATCATTTCCATTCCAAATAACATCTTCACCTAATAACTGCCTGTTTGGAAATTCTTTTAAAGTTGAATAGGTTGCTTCTATAACTGGTTTATTTCCATATGTAACACCAAATGGTGATCTAACAGGTATGTCATTGGTATAAAAGTCACCAATTGATTCAACATCTTTATTTTCCCAAATTTGTTCTGTGATTTTTAAAATAAAGTCTGGAAAATCTTTATATTTTTTATCAAAACCTCTCATTAGATGCTTGATAC
>CACKUI010000010.1 GCA_902603305.1 uncultured Pelagibacteraceae bacterium
ATTAATCATCTTAATTGATTTTTCATAATATTCTATATAGTTGAGCTTATCTGCATCAATAAAAACCATATCATATTTTAGGTTTTTTAATTCATCTAAACTATCTAGTGCAGGTTTTACAATCGTTTGAATTTTTTTATCTTGTTTAGCTTTCTTAAAAAAACTTACTGCAATCTTGCTTGTCTCTTTGTTTTTATCAAGTGCAGTAAGTTTTCCATCCTCTGGAAGTGCAAGAGCAATAGAAAGTGCACTTAAACCAGTAAAAGTTCCAATCTCAAGAACATTTTTTATGTTAGATATTTTTATTATTAAATGGAGAAAATAACATTGAGATATCGTTACTTGCATTCTCTTTTCATTTCCAAGTGTGTTATTATAATTTATGATTTCTTTTTGAACTGGGCTTAGTTTAAAACTAAAATTATTAATATATCTTTCAATTTTTTCAGAAATTTCAATGTTCTTACCCATCTATTTTAACTATATAATGACTATAGGTTTCGTTAAAATTAAAGTTTCTTCTTTAATATTTCATTAATTAATTGAGGGTTAGCTTTCCCACCCGAAGCTTTCATTGCTTGCCCTACAAAAAAACCGAATAGCTTTTCTTTTCCTTGTTTATATTCAATGGCTTTTTCTCTGTTATCGTTGATTATTTTATCAATTAATTCCTCTAGTGCTTTTGGATCACTTTGTTGCTTTAACCCTTTTTCCTCAACAATTATTTGAGGGTCTATGTCACCATCCATCATTAATTCAAATATTGTCTTAGCAATTTTACCTGAAATAGTTCCGTTTTTAATTAAATTAATCAATTTTGCTAAATTTTTTGCACTTATTGGACTATGAGCAATTTCAATATTTTTATTATTTAAAACAGCAAATAATTCTCCTGTAATCCAATTTACAGCTAATTTCATATCACGGTTTTTGCCCATTTTAGCAACAACTTCTTCAAAATATTTAGCTGTATCAATATCAGAGACTAATATAGTTGCTTCATAAGGAGAAATTTTAAACTCATCAATAAACCTTTTCTTTTTATCATCTGGTAATTCAGGGATTTCAGATTTTAATTGATCAATAAATTCATCCGTAATTTCTAGTGGAAGTAAATCTGGATCTGGAAAGTATCTATAATCATGAGCATCTTCTTTTGACCTCATTGATCTTGTTTCGTTTTTTTTTGTATCAAAAAGTCTTGTTTCTTGATCTATTTCTTCACCTTCTTCTATTAAATCAACTTGTCTATTTGCTTCATAAATAATTGCCATTTGCATGAACTTTATAGAATTAACATTTTTTATTTCACATCTTGTTCCTAATTCTGTTGAGCCTTTTATTCTTACAGACACATTAACATCTGCTCTCAATGATCCCTCTTGCATGTTACCATCGCAGGTTCCTAAATATCGCATAATAGATCTAAGTTTTTTTATATAAGCATTTACTTCATCTGGTGATCTTAGATCAGGCTTACTAACAATCTCCATTAAAGCTACACCCGATCTGTTTAGATCAACTAGTGTGTTACTCGGATCAATATCATGAATACTTTTTCCTGCATCCTGCTCTAAATGTAATCTTTCTATTCCAACTTGTTTTTGACCTTCAGGCATATCCAAAATAACATTTCCCTCACCCACAATTGGGTATTTATATTGTGATATTTGATACCCCTGAGGTAAATCAGCATAAAAATAATTCTTTCTATCGAAAACGGACTTATTATTGATCTTAGCTTTTAAACCAATGCCAGTTTTTATAGCTTGTTTAACACAATATTCATTAATTACTGGAAGCATTCCTGGAAATGCTGCATCTACTAAACTTACTTGAGTGTTAGGTTCAGCACCAAATTTCGTAGAAGAAGATGAAAAAAGTTTTGAATTTGATGTTACTTGAGCATGAACTTCAAGTCCTATAACAACTTCATAAATATTATCATTTCTTTCTATGAAAAATTCCGAATTATTTTTAGACATTATTCCATCCACCAATCAGTTATATTATTTTTATAATTGATTTTTTCCTCCATTGAATAAGCAATATTTAAAACTGTTTGTTCATCAAAAGGTTTACCTATTATTTGTAAACCTAATGGATAATTATTTTTATCCCTACCTGCTGGTATTGAAATCCCTGGTAATCCTGCAAGGTTTACTGGAACAGTAAATATGTCATTTAAATACATTGAAACTGGATCATTAGATTTTTCTCCTATTTTAAATGCAGAACTAGGCGTTGAAGGTGTTAAAATAGCATCAACTTTGTTATAAGCATCATCAAAATCTTTTTTAATTAACTGCCTTACTTTTTGGGCTTTAAGATAGTAAGCATCATAATATCCAGAAGACAAAACATATGTGCCTATCATTATCCTTCTCTTTACTTCTTCTCCGAAACCTTCTGATCTAGTTTTTTCATACATATCAATTAGACTTTCCCCAGAAGATCTTAAACCATATTTAACACCATCATATCTTGCTAAATTAGATGATGCTTCAGCTGGCGCTACAATATAATAAGTAGGCAAAGCATAACTTGTGTGAGGTAAAGAAATATCAATTATTTCAGCTCCACAATCTTTTGCATACTCAATTCCTTTTTTCCAAAGATTCTCAATTTCGCCTGGCATTCCATCAACTCTGTATTCTTTTGGGATTCCAATTTTTATACCTTTGATATTTCTAGTTAGCTCTGATGAATAATTATTTCTTTTAAAATCTATTGAAGTTGAATCTTTTTTATCAAATGATGAGATCACTTCTAAAAGAATGGAGCTATCTTTGACATCTTTACTCATCGGACCTGCTTGATCAAGAGATGACGCAAAAGCAACAATTCCATATCTTGAACAACTTCCATAAGTAGGTTTTAGCCCTACAGTTCCTGTAAAGGAAGCTGGCTGCCTAATAGACCCTCCAGTGTCAGTACCTATTGTTACAGGTGTTAAATTAGCTGCTAATGCCGATGAAGAACCGCCAGATGACCCACCTGGAACTAGATCTTTTGCAATTGGATTTTGAACATTACCAAAAAAACTTGTTTCATTTGATGAGCCCATTGCAAATTCATCACAATTAAGTTTACCAAGCAGTATTCCACCTTCATTCCATATGTTTTGCGTTACAGTAGACTCATAGCTTGGGACAAAATTATTTAAGATATTGCTTCCAGCTGTTGTTCGTACTTCATTTGTACAAAATAGATCTTTTACAGCAATTGGAATTCCTGGAAGTTTTAAATCAAAATTTGGTTTATTATCAAACTCTTTTGAAAGTTTAAGACAATTTTCAAAATTTTCAGTTACATATGTATTTAGTTTTTTTGACTTTTGAGATCTATCAACAAAAGATTTTGCGGCTTCATTTGATGATATTTTCTTTTCTTTAATATTTTTAATTAATTCAAAAAGACTTAAAGATGTTATTTCAGTCATTACTCAACTACTTTCGGCACAACAAAAAAATCATCATTTTTTTCAGGAGAATTTTTAAGAATCTTTTCTCTTATGTTATCGCTAGTAATTTTGTCATCTCTGAACCTTAAAGTTGTTTCAGCTATAGAGGTTAATGGTTCAATATTCTCAGTTTTTAGCTCATTTAATTTTTCAATAAATTGAAATATAGAGTTCATATCATCAGCTAATTTTTCAGCTTTTTTCTCCTCAAGTGAGATTCTTGCTAATTTTGATATGTGTTTTACAGTTTTAAGATCTATTGTCATATGGTAAAAAATAATGTCGCAAAGTACCACTTAAGTTAAAAATATACAATATGATCACAATAGACGAATTCAAAAATAAATTATCAAATGGTTCAAGATTATTGGGTATAGATTTAGGTACAAAGAAGATTGGGATTGCTATTAGTGATTATAGTCAAAAAATTGCCACTCCCCTCCAAATCTTAGATAAATCTAAACTAGGTAAATTAATTGATGAACTAGAAAGTATTATTTCAGAAAATGACATCAAAGGAATTATTATAGGTAATCCAATAAATATGGATGGCACCTATGGAAAATCTTCACAATCAGCAAAAGATATAGCAATCAATATTTCAAATAAAATTGATATTCCTGTATCTTTATGGGATGAAAGATTATCAACCGTTGGGGCTTTTAATTTATCAAGCGAATTAGATATAAATGTGAGTAAAAGAAAGAAAGATATTGATAAGTTTGCAGCAGCTTTTATTTTACAAGGAGCATTAGATTTTATTCGAAATTAATGGTTGCATAGTTAATACTATATAGTTATAGAGTTAATTTTAATGGCAACTAAATCAAAAAAAGCTATTAAAATATCTCAAAAACATTTATTAGGTATTCAAGATTTAAGTGTTAGTGATGTTACTACTATCTTAAATGAAGCCTCAAAATTTATAGAATTAAATAAAAGTAAAAATAAAAAAATAGACATTTTAAAAGGTAAAACTCAAATAAACCTATTTTTTGAACCATCAACAAGAACACAGAGCTCATTCGAATTAGCAGGAAAAAGATTAGGTGCAGATGTAATGTCAATGAACATTACTAATTCTGCAATTAAAAAAGGTGAAACATTAATAGATACAGCTATGACGTTAAATGCAATGCATCCAGACATTATTGTAGTAAGACATCAAGACTCAGGTGCTTGTAACCTTCTATCTCAAAAAGTAAATTGTGCAGTGCTAAATGCAGGTGATGGCAGAAGAGAACACCCAACACAAGCATTGTTGGATGCATTAACAATTATAAATAGAAGAAAAAAAATAGAAGGTCTTAAAATTGCAATATGTGGAGATATACTTCATTCAAGAGTTGCAAGATCTAATATTTATCTTCTAAACATGTTAGGTGCAGAGGTAAATATCGTAGCACCTACGAATTTAATGCCAAATGAAATTGAAAAGTTTGGAGTAAATATTTTTTCTGATATGAAAAAAGGGGTTAAAGATTGTGATATAGTAATGATGCTAAGATTACAGAATGAAAGAATGACAAGTTCATTTTTATCATCTAACAGAGAATACTATGAGTATTATGGTTTGACACCAGATAAAATTAAATATGCTAAAGCGGATGCTTTAATAATGCATCCAGGACCGATGAATAGAGGAATTGAAATTGATACAAACTTAGCAGACGATATAAATAAAAGTGTTATAAAAGAACAAGTTGAATTAGGTGTAGCAGTAAGAATGGCCTGCTTAAAGATTTTTTGTGAATAAATGAAAAAAAAATACTTTATAAATGCAAATATAATAGATCCTCATAACTCTTTGAATGAAATCGGAGGAATAATAATTGGAGAAAATGGAAAAATTGAAGCTGTCGGAAAAAAAGTAAATACCAATAACATTCCATCCAGAGAAAAAATAATAGATTTAAATGGAAAATACATATTTCCTGGCATTGTAGACATGCGAGTTTTTGTTGGTGAACCAGGATATGAATATAAGGAGAATTTTAGAACCCTTAGTGAAGCTGCTTTATCAGGTGGTGTAACATCAGTTGTTACAATGCCTAATACAAATCCAGTAATTGATAATATTTCAATAGTTGATTTTCTTAAAAGAAGAGGAAGAGATAAGTCAAAAATTAATATTTATCCAACGGCTGCATTAACGGTAAATGCAGAAGGAGAAAATATGACTGAATTTGGATTATTACAGAGTAAAGGAATAATTGGCTTTACTGATGGTGTAAAAACAATTCAAAATCCTAGAATTATGAATAGGATTATGAATTCAGCATCAGATTTAAAATCCTTAATAATACAACATGCTGAAGATGCAGAATTATCAAAAGATGGAATGATTAATGATGGAATCATAGCTACAAAACTTGGTCTCCAAGGAATTCCAATAAGTGCTGAATTGTTAATTATAGAGAGAGACTTAACATTGTTAGAATATAATAATTGTAGGTATCATATTGCCCAGATTTCATCCGCAAATTCTGTAGATATAATCAGAGAAAGAAAAAATAAAGTAAACTTCAGTTGTGGTGTTTCTATAAATAATTTATCCCTAAATGAAAATGACATTGGTGATTTTAAAACTTTTTTAAAATTATCACCTCCTTTAAGAACAGAAACTGATAGAAATGCTTTAGTTCAAGGATTAAATGATAAAACAATTGACGTTATTGTTTCTGATCACAAACCAGAAGATGAAGAAAATAAAAGATTAACTTTTGCTCAAGCAGAAACAGGTGCATCAGGGATAGAAACTTTATTAACATTAAGCTTAGAACTATATCATAATGGATCAGTTGAGTTGGAAACTATAATAAAAGCTTTAACATCAAGACCAGCTGAAGTACTTAAAATAAATAAAGGTAACTTATCAATAGGAAATGACGCTGATTTTTGTATTGTAGATATAAATAAACCTTGGGTTGTTAGAAAAGATAAATTGATATCAAAATCAAAAAATACCCCTATTGAGGATAAAAAACTTCAAGGCAAAGTATTAAATACATTTGTTAATGGTGAAGAATTATTTAAATCTGAATAATGGATTATATAGTAACAGCTTTAATATCTTATCTATTCGGCTCTATACCTTTTGGATATCTATTCACAAAAATTTTACTTAAAAAAGATATTAGAAATGTAGGATCAGGAAATATTGGCGCTACAAATGTTTTAAGAACTGGCAATAAGTCATTGGGTTATCTAACTCTTATTTTAGATATAGCAAAAGCTGTTGTGCCTGTTATCTATATAAAGTTCAATTATCCTGATCTAGTTTATATATCAGCACTTTGTGCATTTTTAGGACACTTATTCCCAATTTGGCTAAAATTTAAAGGTGGCAAAGGTGTAGCAACTTTTGTTGGGATCTTGATTTCTATAAATATTTATTATGCACTAGTTTTTGGCATTGTTTGGACATTTACTTTTTTAATATCAAGATATTCATCTCTATCATCATTATTTGCTTCAATTTCAATTCCAATCTATCTACTAATCATTAATCAAAGTAACATAATTTTTTTCATCATTATGTTTGTTTTAATTTTTTATACACATAGAGAAAATATAAAAAGATTAATAAACAAAGAAGAAACTAAGAGTAAAATTTATTAATTTGACAGATTAATAGTTATAAGTAGTTTGACTTATTATGAATCTTGTAATTGTTGAAAGTCCCGCAAAAGCTAAAACTATAAATAAATATCTAGGTTCAAATTACACGGTTTTGGCAAGTTATGGTCATATACGAGATCTGCCTTCAAAAAATGGTTCAGTTGATCCAGAAAATTCTTTTAAAATGATCTGGGAAATAGACAGTTTCTCAAAAAAATATTTAAAAGAAATCACAGATACTGCTAGAAACTCAGAAAAAATTATCCTTGCTACTGACCCTGATCGGGAAGGTGAGGCAATAGCTTGGCATGTAAAAGAGTTTTTAAATGAAAAAAAACTTCTTAAAGATAAAAAAGTAGAACGTGTAGTTTTTAATGAAATAACAAAAACAGCTGTAACAAACGGTATAGTCAATCCAAGGAATATAGAAAATGAACTTGTTGATGCCTATATGGCAAGAAGAGCGCTAGACTATTTAGTAGGTTTTAATATATCACCAATTTTATGGACAAAATTGCCAGGATCTAAGTCAGCCGGAAGAGTTCAGTCTGTTGCTCTTAGATTATTAACAGAAAGAGAACATGAAATTGAAGTTTTTAAACCAGATGAGTTTTGGACACTTAACTTAAATTTCTTAACAAAGGAAAATCTAAATATTAATACATCTATTACTCAACTAGATGATAAAAAAATTGAAAAATTCTCATTTAAAAATAAAGAAGATATTAATAATGCTTTGGATTTAATTAAAAATAAAAAATATAATATTACAGATATAATATCTAAAATTTATACACGAAACCCATCTGGTCCTTTTACGACTTCCACTTTACAACAAACTTCATCAAGTAAACTGGGTTTTGGGGCCTCTAGAACAATGCAAATCGCCCAAAGACTTTATCAAGGTATTGATATTGATGGAGAAACTGTTGGATTAATTACTTATATGCGTACAGATGGAACTAATATATCAAAAGATGCTGTAGCTACTTTTAGAGATTTCATTACTCAAAATTATGGTGAAACATATTTGCCACCTGCCCCTTTAAATTATTCAGGCAAAAAGGCCAAAAATGCGCAAGAAGCTCATGAAGCTATCAGACCAACAGAAATTGGTAGAGTCCCTGAGGATATGAAAAAATATTTAAGCACAGATCAATACAAGCTTTACAACTTAATATGGTCAAGATCATTATCCTCACAAATGGAATCAGCAAAATTTGATAGAAAAACTATAACAATAACATCTGAAGATAATAAAAATATATGTAAAGCTAGTGGTTCAACTTTAAAATTTGACGGTTTTTTAAAGGTTTCAAGATTCGATGAAAATAAAGATGATGAAAATATATTACCAGAAGTTGGTAAAGGTGAAGTAGAGTTTAATGACTTTACAGATGAACAACATTTTACTCAGCCACCACCAAGATATTCAGAAGCAAGTCTTGTTAAAAAATTAGAGGAATTAGGAATTGGACGACCTTCAACATATGCTAGTATTATATCAGTAATCTCAAATAGAGGTTATGCGGACATAGAAAACAAAAGATTTTTTCCAACTGATAGAGGTAAGTTACTCTCTGCTTTTCTTGAAAAATTATTTTCAAAATATGTTGATTATGATTTTACTGCAAAATTGGAGGATCAATTAGACGATATTACGGCTGGCAAAGAAAATTGGATTAAAGTCTTGGAGGAATTTTGGAGAGATTTTAATTTGAATGTATCAGAAGTTAAAGAAAAACGTACTAGAGAAGTCTTAGATATGCTTAATGAGAGTTTAGGCTCATTAATATTTGAAGTCGATAAAGACGGAAAAATTAACAGAAAATGTAAATTATGTGATAGTGGTCAATTAAGTTTAAAGAATAGTTTTCGTGGTGGTGCTTTTATTGGATGTTCAAATTATCCAGATTGTAAATTTACACGACCTCTTTCAAAGTCTAAAGCTGCTCAACAGTTAACTTTAGCAGAACCAAAATTAATTGGTCAAAATGATATAGGTAAAGACATATATTTAAAAAATGGAAGATTTGGTCCCTATCTACAATATGAAAAAGAAATTGATGATGTTAAAGAAGAAAAAAAGAAAAAGAAAAGATTAAAAAAAGAAGAAAATAATTTTAAAAATGTATCTATCCCCAAGGGAATTGATATTAAAAGTATAGATTTAGATAGAGCAAAGTATTTATGTTCACTTCCAATTAGTTTAGGTAAAAATCCAGAAAATGATAAAGATATTACTGTAAATGTTGGTCGTTTTGGGCCTTATTTAAAGTGTGAAAATAAATCTGCACGTTTAGAAAATGTTGAAGAAATATTTAGCATTGGCCTTAATAGAGCCGTAACTCTTATAGCTGAGGCAAAACCTGGAAGAATTTCATCATCCTTAATTAAAGATCTAGGTGAACATCCAGAGGATAAAAAACCAGTAAGAATTATGAAAGGTCAATATGGACCTTATATTAAATACAAATCATTAAACGCTACTATACCTGAGGAAAAAGACCCAATTGAATTAACAATGGAAGAAGCTCTTATTTTAATTGAGAAAAGAAAAGAGTACGATAAGAATAAAAAGAAAAAGAAAGGTAAATAATGTCTATTGATACAAAATTAAAAGAAATGGGTTTAGTTTTACCTAAAGCAACTGATCCAGTTGGTTCATATGTTGCTACAAAAATTTCTGGGAATTTACTTTATATTTCTGGACAAATATCAATCGATGCTGATGGTAAATTAATTAAGGGAAAAGTCGGAAAAGACTTTAATACAGAACAAGCTTACAAAGCAGCACAAAGATGTGCATTAAATATAATTGCTCAGGCTAAAAAAGCATGCTCAGATGATTTATCAAAAATTAAATCATGTATTAAATTAACAGGTTTTGTTAATTCGACTGATGACTTTATCGAACAACCAAAAGTAATTAATGGGGCATCAGACTTGATTACAGATGTTTTTGGTAGTAATGGCACACACACACGTGCTGCTGTAAGTACTAATAGTTTACCTTTAGGTGTTGCAGTTGAGGTTGATGCAATATTTGAAATTAATTAATTATCTACCTAGGCTAAAGTAATCGATATTTTTATTTTTCATTTTTTTTGGTGAATATAAATTTCTTAAATCATAAATCTTAAATTTTTTCTCATTTTTCAACCTATTAAAGTTTAGCTGTTTAAACTCATTCCACTCTGTATGAATAATTAAAAGGTCACTATTTTTACATGCATCTTTGATATTATTAAAATAAACTACTTTTTTTTTATCAAAATTTTTTTTAATACCCGTAGGTTCATAGTAAGAAACTTTTGCACCTTTTTTGATCAAATATGGAATTAGTTTAAGAGATGCTGAGTCCCTCATGTCATCGGTGCCAGCCTTGAAAGTAACACCTAAAAAAGTAATTTTCTTACTTTTTAAATTATTGTTTAATATTTCTTTAATTTTGGTTAATAAATATTTGTACCTATTTTCATTAGAGTTAATTGTTGATTTAACTATAGATAAATTAGTTTTAAATTTTTTTGAAGTAGAAATTAAAGCACGTGTATCTTTTGGAAAACAAGAACCACCATAACCTGGTCCTGCTCTTAAAAATCTTGCTCCTATTCTTTCATCAGTTCCAATACCTAATGAAACATCAGTAACGTCAACATTAAGTTTTTCACATAAATTTGCAATTTCATTAATAAATGTAATTTTTGTTGCCAAAAATGCATTAGCTGCATATTTTATAACCTCCGCTGCTCGTCTTGATGTATTAAAATACCTACCCTTTTTTTTAATAATTGGAGAATATAAGTTTTTTAAAACATTATTAGCCTTTTTACTATTTGTTCCAACTACAACTCGATCAGGAAACATAAAATCTCTTATAGCTTCGCCTTCCCTTAGAAATTCTGGATTAGAAACTACATCGAATAATTTTTTATTTGTTTTAGTTGTTAATAATTTTTGAATTTTGTCTCCAGTGGTTACTGGTACTGTAGATTTAGTAACTATTATTTTATATTTGTTTAAATTCTTTTTTAAATCTTTTACAACTTGAAATATATATTTTAGATCTGCTTCGTTAGATCTAATTTTTGTTGGAGTGCCAACACATATAAATATAATATCTGATTTTATAATTGACTTTGATATATTTGTTGAAAATTGAAGTCTTTTTTGCTTAACGTTTCTTTGAATTAATTCTTCTAATCCCGGTTCGTAAATTGGAATTACTCCATTCTTTAGATTAGATATTTTATTTAAGTTTTTGTCTAAACAAATGACATTGTTACCGAGTTCAGCAAAACATGCACCACTGACTAACCCTACATAACCTGATCCAATCATACAAATTTTCATAATTTTGCAATTTCTAACGTTGAATTAATATAACCACTCATAGAACCACAATCTAAATATTTTCCTGAAAATTTATGACCAATGAATAATGATTTATTATCAATCATTGTTTTAATCGAGTCAGTTATATGTATCTCACCACCTTTGCCTTTTTTTTGTTTTTTAAGAATTTTAAATATATCTTTGCTCAGAATATATCTTCCAATTACAGCATTGTTTGATGGAGCTTCTTTTGTGTTTGGTTTTTCAATAACATCTGAAATTACAAAATTCTGAATATTAAGTTTTTTGGATGAAGAAAATATGCCCCAACGATTTACGTTTTTTTTACTGACTGTCATACTAGCCATTACAGAGGCTTTATATTTTTTATGTATTTTGATCATATCCTTTGAGCAATTCTTTTTCATAATTAAGTCATCTGGAAGGAGCATTAAAAAATATTTATTTTTAATAAATTTTTTAGTTTTTAAGACAGCATCACCAGTTCCTAAGGGTTTATTTTGATAAACAAATTTGATTTTTTTTTTATACTGTAAAATTTTTTTATATTCTTTAATTATTCTTGGATCTTTTTTCTTTTTAATTAATGATTTATAAAAAATGTCATTATAAAAATATTTTTTTATCATTTCTTTTTTTTTAGAAATAATGAAAATTATTTCTGTAATTCCAGCATCTATGCACTCATCAAGAATATATTCAATTCCAGGCTTACCATTTATAGGTAGTAACTCTTTAGCAAAGACGCTAGTCAAAGGCAAAAGTCTTGTTCCTAATCCAGCTAGTGGAATAATAGCTTGTTTAATCATAAAGATAATTTATTTATAAACATATATTTGAAAAATGAAAATAATTACAAGCATTTTTGATTTAAATAAAGAGATTAAAAACTATAAAAATATTGGATTTGTGCCTACCATGGGTGGAATACATGAGGGTCATAAATCCTTAATAAAAGCTTCACAAAATAAAAAAAGAAAGACTATTGTAAGTATTTTTGTAAATCCTACTCAATTCAATAAAAAAGATGATTTTAAGAAATATCCGAGAAATATTCAGAAAGATATTGATATATTAGAAAAATTGAATGTAGAATATTTATTCGCACCTAGTGTCAAAGATATATATAAATTTAAAGCAAAGAAATTTAATTTAAAAAAAAAAGACAAAATTTTGTGCGCCAAATTTAGGATTGGTCATTTCGAAGGTGTTCTAAATGTTATGAATAGATTAATGACCATTATAAAATCAAAAGATTTGTATATGGGTGAAAAAGATTATCAGCAGTTATATCTAATAAAAAAATTCCTATCAAAAAAATTTAAGGTACGTATCAATTCATGCCCTACTATAAGAATAGATAACAAAATTGCGTTATCAACGCGGAACAAATTATTAAAAAAGAGATCCTTAAAAAAAGCATCAGAAATCGCATTATTTTTAAAAAAAATAAAGTATAAATCAAAATTTCAAGGTTCTAAATTAGCCTTTATTTTATCTGAATACAAAAAGGAATTAGAAAAAAAATATAATATTAAAATAGATTATTTAGAATTTAGAGACGAAAAAAATTTAAAACTTAACAATTTCAAAAATAAATATAGGCTTTTTGTGGCTTATAAAATAGACAATGTTAGATTAATTGATAATTATTAGTTATAAAAAATATGCACCAACGCCTAAAAAAGAAACAAAACCTATTACATCTGTAATGGTAGTCACAAAAACACTGGAAGAAATAGCAGGATCTATGTTCATCTTTTTTAAAGTTACTGGTATTAAAATTCCAAAAAGTCCAGCAACTATCATTGTTAAGACCATTGATATCGATATTATTAATGCAAGTTGGATATCGTTAAACCAGAAATAAACAATTAATGAACTTATAATTGCAAAGATTATTCCATTTAATACACCTATATTGAATTCTTTAATTATATTACTAGTAAAATTATTTTTTGTTAAATCTTGTGTAGCTAAAGATCTTACAGTTACAGCTAGTGTTTGCATACCAGCATTACCACCCATTGATGCAACAATAGGCATTAAAAAAGCTAAAACAACCATCTGTTCAATGGTAGCACCAAATAAACTAATACAATAAGTTGCTAGGAATGCTGTAAATAAATTTAGTAAAAGCCAATTAAATCTTCTTTTAGTTTTTGTTATTACACCATCTGTTATTTCTTCATCACCTACCCCAGCAAGTCTTAATGCGTCTTCCTCAGCTTCTTCTTTAAGTACAGTTAAAACATCATCATAGGCTATCATACCCACCAATTTATCATTTTTATCAGTGACTGCAGCAGAGCTTAAGTTATAATTTTCGAATAAATTTCCAACTTCCTCTTTATCCATATCAACTGGTATTAAAAGTTGGGATTCAGACATTATTGACATCATCTTTGCCTCTCTTGGAGTTCTTAGCACTTTTGAAGATGGCACAGTTCCAATAGGCTTAAAATTCTCATCTACAATAAAGATTTCTAGAAACTCTTCAGGTAAATCTTTATTTTCTCTTAAATAATCTATTGTCTGACCAACCGACCAATTGCTGGGTATGGCAGTAAATTCTCTTTGCATTATTCGTGCAGCTGAGTCTTCTGGGTAGCTTAAACTTTCTAATAAAGCGAACCGGTCTTTTGGTGGAAGAGATCCTAGAATAGTATTCTTATCTTTTTCATCAACATTTTCTAAAATTTTAATTGCATCATCAGATTCTAGATTTTTTAATATATTTACAATAGACTCTGATGATAAATATGCAATTAATTCAGATTGTATTGACTCATTCAGTTCAACAAAAACCTCAGGATCAACTTTAAAATTATTTAATTTTATTAAACTTTCTCTATCGTTTTCATTTAAATGTTCAATAATATCCGCTGCATCTGCAGGGTGCATATCATTAAATGAATTAGTGATAAATTCTGCATCATTTGAAGAAATCTTGTCTGTAACTACTTTGATAAACTCTTTATTGAATTCAAAGTTAACTTTTTTATCTTTAATTTTTTTTACTAAAGTCATAATTTTATCTATAATTTAGTTGGCACTATTAATATAAAATATTAATATTACAATTTTATAATGATAATAGAGATCAAAAAGTCAATAAAACCAATAAAATATGAAAATGCTATTTCACTATTGGAGAAAAGATTAGAGGAAATACACTCGAAAAAAAATAAAGAACTAATATGGATATTAGAACATAAAGAAGTTTATACAGCTGGAACTAATTATAAAGATAGTGAATTATTAGATAAATCAATAAACTTAATCAAAACAAATAGAGGTGGAAAAATCACATATCACGGTCCTGGACAGTTGGTATTTTATTTTGTTATTGATTTAAATACTAGAAAAAAAAATATTAGAAAACTTATTTCCTCGGTAGAAAACACTATAATTGGTACTTTAAAAGAATTTAAAATTAATGTATTTGCAGATAGAAAAAATGTGGGTATCTGGCATAAAAAGAAGTTCGATAATAAAATTAAAATTGAAAAAGTAGCAGCTATAGGTATTAAAGTAAAAAAGTGGATTGCATACCATGGTTTTTCATTAAATATTTCAAATAACTTAGATCCTTATACAAAGATAATTCCTTGTGGTATTAAAGATAAGGGAATTACAAATCTCATAAATATTAGAAATCAAAAATATAATTATATTTCTGACATGTTAGTTGAGAAATTTTTAAAAGAAATTAAAAATTAAGTCTTTTTGCCTTAAGCATATTTCTAAAGTACTCAGGAGGTGTAGCTCTAAATGTATATTTTTTTTCATTCATTTTAAATTTAATTTCATAAGAATGAAGCATAAGGTTTTTATTATTCTTCTGTATTTTGTAAGTATTATATTTTTTGTCACCTATAATAGAGTGACCTAATTCAAATAATTGCTTTCTTAATTGATGTTTTCTTCCAGTGATCGGTTTAAGTTGAATAAAGGTAGAATTGTTATTTTTATCTAAAATTTCATAATTCGTCTCTGCATTCTCAACTATTTTTTTAGTTTCATCGTACCTTATAAGATTATTTTTTATTGAACCTTTGTCCTTAATAGTAATTTCTCCATGACATATTGCAATATAAGTCTTATAAATTTTTCTTAATCTAAACAGTGTTGTGAACAGTTGTGCTGTTGGTCTATTTTTTGCAATTAAAAAAACTCCAGAAGTTTCTTTATCTAGTCTATGTACCGAATATGGCTTATCGTCTTTAAAAACATCACTCTTAGAAAAAATATCTATAAGGTTTTTTTTAGATTTTGTTCCACCCTGGACAGATATACCTGCTTGCTTATTAAGAACGATAAAATCAGTATTATTTTCAATTATGAAATCTTCATTTTCTTTAACTATAGTGTCAGAAGGTTTAAATTTGATTTTATTGGTTGTAATTTTTTTTTTAATTTCAAAATTGTGGAGTTCTATCAAATCGTTAATCTGAAGTTTAGTAGAGCTTTTGATTTTTTTTTTATTAAGTTTAATTTTTCCGTTTCTAAGACTTTTCTCAATTAAACTTTGAGGGATCGTCTCAAAATGTTTTCGAAGAAACCTATCAATACGCATACCAGCATACGTATTATCTACGTTGATAGTTTTTTTCATAATGATGGTATTTAGGGCGTGGCTTCTTTAGATGACTCTGATTTTTTATCATTAACTGTAGATTTTTCCACTTTCTTTTTATCTACTTTTTTTGCTTGTATATCACGGTCTACAAATTCTATTACTGCCATGGGAGCATTATCTCCATATCTAAAACCTGCCTTAATTATCCTTGTATATCCACCTTTTCTATTTTCATATCTTTTTGATAATGTTTTTTTAATTTTGCTTGCTGATGCCTCATCTTGAAGTTTAGAAATCAAGGTTCTAGTGTTTTGAAGTGTATTCTTTTTACCTAAAGTAATTAGTTTATCTGCCTGAGGTTTTAAAACTTTTGCTTTTGGAAGTGTTGTAGTAATTTGTTCGTACTTCACAAGTGAATTAAGCATATTCTTTATCAATGCTTTTCTATGCTCAGAAGTTCTATTGAGTTTTTTATAACCCATTTTATGTCTCATTAGATAGCTTCCTCAAGTTTTTTAGATAATTCTGCTATGTTGTCAGGAGGCCAATTTGGTATCTCCATTCCTAAGTAAAGGGACATTCCTGTTAATACCTCTTTAATTTCATTTAAAGATTTTCTTCCAAAATTAGGTGTTCTCAACATTTCTCCCTCAGATTTTTGAACTAGATCGCCAATATAAATTATATTATCATTTTTTAAACAGTTCATTGATCTAACGGACAGTTCTAGTTCATCAACTTTTCTCAATAAGTTTTTATTAAATTCTGGTTCTGTTGGTTGCTCTCTAACAATTACTTCTTGAGGTTCATCAAAATTAACAAACATACCAAGTTGGTCTTGGAATATTCTTGCAGAATAAGCCACAGCATCTTCTGCTGATATAGATCCATTTGTCTCAACTTCCATGGTAAGTTTGTCATAATCCAAAGCTTTACCTTCTCTTGCAGTGCTTATTGAATAAGATACTTTTTTCACAGGACTAAACAATGAATCTATAGATATTAAACCTAATGGTGGTTCTTCAGGCTTGTTCATATCAGCTGAAACATATCCTTTACCATTGCTTACTGTCATTTCCATATGAAAATTAGTGTTTTCATCTAAATTGCAAATAACTAAGTCTGGATTTAATATTTCAATATCTGAGGATGTGGTAATGTCAGATGCTTTAATTTCACCTGGTCCCTTGGCATCTAAAATCAACTTATTTGTAGTTTCAGTGTTACTTTTTAAAGCTAATGATTTAACATTTAAGACTATATCGGTTACATCTTCCCTGACACCTTTTATTGATGTAAATTCATGAAGAACACCGTCGATTTGTATTGCTGTGACAGCAGTTCCTCTTATAGATGATAAGAGTATTCTTCTTAAAGAATTACCTAATGTAAGTCCGTAACCCTTTTCTAAAGGCTCAGCAATTATTTTTGCATAAGATTTATCCTCACTCAAGTGCACATCTAATTTTGGTGGCTTAATAAGTGATTTCCAATTTTTAATATTAACTTCCGTTGCTTCCATTTATACTCTCCTTTTTTTTGGCGGCCTCGCACCATTATGTGGCATTGGGGTTGTGTCTTTTATTGAGATAATTTTAAATCCTCTGGCCTGTAGGGCTCTTAAAGCCGTTTCCCTTCCAGATCCAGGGCCTTTTACTTCAACGGATAGAATTTTCATCCCCACCTCTAAAGCTTTTGCCGCTGCTGAGTCAGCTGCAACTTGCGCTGCATAAGGTGTTGATTTTCTTGATCCTTTAAATCCTTTTTGTCCAGCTGATGCCCAAGAAATAATATTTCCATTAGTATCTGCTATTGAAACTATAGTATTATTAAAAGTTGACTGAACATAAGCAATTCCATTTAAAATATTTTTCTTATTTTTTTTCTTTTTTGAATATGAACTTTTTTTAGATTTTGTTGAAATATCTTTACTTTGATCTTTATTGTCTAATTTATCTTTAGCCATATTATTTCTTGAGTGGAGTTAATTTTTTTCCAGCAATAGCTATTGCTTTTCCTTTACGTGTCCTAGCATTGCATCTAGTTCTTTGTCCTCTTACAGGAAGTTTTTTTCTATGACGTGATCCCCGATATGAAGCGAGATCAATTAATCTTTTAATATTTAATGAAGTATCTCTTCTAAGATCGCCCTCAACAGTAAATTTTTGATCTATAAATTCTCTTATTTTTAAAATTTCGTCATCAGTCAATTCATTCACTCTTTTAGTTTTAGGAATTTCTAAAAATTTACATATGTCATTTGAATTTTTTTCACCAATTCCAAATATATAAGTTAATCCTATTCTGACTAATTTGTTCTGTGGAATGTTTACACCTGCTATACGAGCCATATTATTGAGATAAAAATTTAGCCTTTTATATAAGAAGTTCTTTTAAAGTCAATGTCTTAAACTGATAGAATTTGCTTAATTTTGCTTGATATTTCATCTATTTTACCACCACCATCAATTTCATAAAAATTTGGATTTTTTGAATAGAAATTTAAGACGGGTTTTGTTGTCTCCATATAAGTATCATATCTTTTAAGTATAGTTACCAAATTATCGTCCGATCTTTTTTCTAAAATTTTTCTTTTTTCAATTCTTTTGATTATTGTATCTTTTTTCACATTTAGAAAAAAAATAAAATCAATTTTTTGATTAGTTTCGTTCAATAGTTTATCCAAATTTTCTGCCTGACTAAGTGATCTAGGATATCCATCAAATACCAAATTATTTTTTTTTTGTGGATCATGAACAACTTTCTTTATTAATTCATTAACTATTTCATCTGTAGCAAAATCACCTTTTGAAATTATATTTTCTATGTCTCTACCTATAGAAGTTTGATTTTTAACCTCATTCCTTAAAAGGTCCCCAGTTGAAACTTGATATAGATTGAAGGTTTCTACAATATTTACAGCTTGTGTACCTTTACCAGCTCCTGGTGGTCCAAAAATTAATACATTCACTTATAACTATCTTCCAAATTTCGTTTTCTTAATTAGTTGTTCGTATTGAGAACTCATTAATCTAGTTTGAACTTGGGTAACAGTATCAATAGCAACAACAACGACTATGAGCACAGATGCTCCACCGAGATAAAAAGGAATAGGATAATTTGCAATTAAAAATTCGGGCATTAAACATACGAGGGTTAAATACAATGCCCCAATAGTTGTTAGTCTTGTCAATATTGTATCAATATATAAAGCAGTACTTTCTCCAGGTCTTATACCTGGAATAAACCCACCATATTTTCTTAGATTTTCTGCTGTTTCATTAGGATTAAAAGTTATAGAGGTGTAAAAAAAAGTAAAAAATATAATACCTGAAGCATATAAAAGCATATATAGCGGTTGGCCCTGTGAAAAATATGAGGAAATATTTAAAAAAGTTTCATTTTGTGAAACATTAAAATTTGAAAATGTTACAGGCAGCAATAATAGAGCGGATGCAAAAATTGCTGGTATTACACCAGCAGAATTTATTTTAAGTGGCAGGTGTGATGACTCTCCTCCATACATTTTATTACCCATTTGTCTTTTAGGATAATTAATTAGTATTTTTCTTAATGCTCTTTCCATAAATACAATAAATAATATCGTCAGAACTAATAAAACAAAAATTACAACAATCATTAAAGTTGATATAGCTCCAGTTCTACCTAATTCAAATGTTGTCACTAATGCTCTTGGAATTTCTGCAACTATTCCAGAAAAAATTATTAAAGAAATACCATTTCCTATACCTCTTTGGGTTATCTGCTCACCTAGCCACATTAAAAAAATAGTTCCTGCTACTATTGTAGTTACAGTAGAAATTTTAAAAAATATTCCTGGATTTATTACTAAATCTGCAGATGATTCTAATCCAACAGCAAGCCCATATCCTTGCACTGTAGCCAACAAAACTGTTCCATATCTTGTAATTTGTGTGATTTTTTGTCTACCAATTTCACCTTGTGCTTTAAGATTTTTAAAGTAATCAGTTACCCCAGTTAGAAGTTGGACTATTATTGATGAAGAAATATAAGGCATTATACCTAGTGCAAAAATTGCCATTCTACTAACTGCACCTCCGGCAAATACATTGAACATGCCTAATAAACCTTTCTGATTACCTTCCATCATTATTTGTAACTGTGCAGGATCTATTCCCGGCAATGGAACAAAAGTTCCCAATCGATAAATTGCTAAAATAAAAACTGTAAATAAGATTCTGTTTCTTAGATCATTTGTTTGTGATGACTCACTCATTTTATTTTGTATTTTTAATCTTTAATACACCACCTAGTTTCTCAATTTTATTTTTAGCAGAAATAGATGAAAAATCAGCTTCTATGTTTATTTTTGTGGTTAAATTTCCATTTGATAAAATTTTAAATTTTAAGTAAGGTTTTTTAATAATTTTAGTTTTTTTTAGAGTTTCTAAATTAATTAGATCGGATGAATTAATTCTTTTCATATCAACAAATTTCTGCAACTGATCTAAATTGATTTTTGCAGTTTTATCTTTATTGATTGGATTAAAACCCCTTTTAGGAAGTCTTCTATATAGTGGCATTTGACCTCCCTCAAAACTATTTATGGCTACGCCAGATCTTGATTTTTGACCTTTTACACCTCTACCAGATGTTTTACCTTTTCCAGATCCAATGCCTCTTCCTACTCTTTTCTTAGAATTTTTTACTTTTACTGTATTATTTAAAATTTTCATCAGCCTCTTTTCTCTATTATTTCTGAAATTTTCTTATTTCTAAGAAGGGAAATATTTTTAGGGGAATTTTGTTTTGATAAGGCTTTCATACAAGCTCTTATTACATTATGTGGGTTCGCAGTTCCAAGTGATTTAGCAACAATGTCCTTTATTCCTAAGACCTCACAGACAGCTCTAACTGCACCACCAGCTATTATTCCAGTTCCCTTTGGTGCTGCTCTTAATTTAATTTTACCCGCACCATCTTTGCCAAATATATCGTGATGTATTGTTCTTCCTTCTCTTAATGGAATTTGTATAAGATTTCGTCTTGCTAATTCATTAGCCTTTTTAATAGCATCTGGAACTTGCTTTGCTTTGGCATGAGCAATACCAATCTTACCATTCTGATTTCCAACCACAACCAATGCTGAAAAACCAAATCTTCTTCCACCCTTTACTACTTTAGTAATTCTATTTATATGAACTAATTTCTCTACAAATTCAGTACTTTTTTCCATTATTTAAAATTCCATTCCGTTTTTTCTTAACTCATCAGCTAATAATTTTACTCTTCCATGATATTTATATATTCCTCTATCGAAATAAACTTTTGTGATATTCATTTCCTTTGCTTTTTTTGATAATAATTCCGCAACTAGTGCAGATAATTCTTTTTTATTTTTTTTTTGTAATTTAATTTCCTTTGTATTTGATGATGCTGAGACTAATGTAACATTTTTTACATCATCAATAATTTGCGCACTAATATTTTTTGTTGATCTATTTACACTTAATCTAAATCTATCACTTGTAGCTACTTTCTTTAATTTATTTGTAACTCTGAACTTTTTTCTTTCTATTTTTTTTAATTTCATTACTTCTTCTTACCTTCTTTTCTTAATATATATTGCCCCTGCTCCTTAATACCCTTACCCTTATAGGGCTCAGGGGGTCTAATGCTCTTAATTTCAGCCGCAACCATCCCTACTTGTTGTTTGTCAGTACCCGAAATCTTAAGTATAATTTGTTTTTCAACTTGAATTTTAACTCCATTTGGTATCTCAAAATTTACGTCATGACTAAATCCTAGCTGAAGATTTAGTATGTTTCCTTTCAATGCAGCTCTGTAACCAACACCTGATAACTCTAAAATTTTTTCATATCCTTTGCTAGTACCAATAATTGCATTATTTATAAGACTTCTGTTCATGCCCCATAATCTTCTTGAACTTTGATTATTTTTTTTTGGCTTAATTAATAGATCTTTACCTTCATTAATATTTAAATCAAAAATATCTAAATCAATATTTAAAGATTTTTTACCTAAAGGACCTTCAATATTAATTATACTACCACTTAACATGACTTTTACTTTTTCAGGAATTGTAATGCTAATTTTTCCAATTTTTGACATTAAAATACCTTACAAATTACCTCTCCACCAACTTTTTGTTTTCTTGCATCAATGTCGGTCATTACACCTTTTGGTGTTGAAATTATTGCAATTCCTAAACCATTATTTACTTTGGGCAAACTGTCTGCACTAGAAAATATTCTTCTCCCAGGTTTAGATATTCTTTCAATTGAACTTATCA
Source organism: uncultured Pelagibacteraceae bacterium (assembly GCA_902603305.1). Lineage (GTDB taxonomy): Bacteria > Pseudomonadota > Alphaproteobacteria > Pelagibacterales > Pelagibacteraceae > Pelagibacter. The sequence continues at coordinate 22,321 of CACKUI010000010.1, forward strand.
CAGGGTTTCCTGAATTATATTTTAAACTGATATGCAAATTAGTTTTTTTATTTTCTGATTTTACCTTGTAATCAACTATATATCCTTCGGACTTAAGTATCTCAGCTATTTTTGTCTTAAATTTTGATGATGGTAATTCAATTTTTTTATGATTTCTTTGTTGAGAATTTTTTAGTCTTGCTAACATATCACCTATTGGATCGCTTAAACTCATAATTACCTTTCTACCAACTTGATTTTACCATACCAGGAATTTTGCCTTCAAGACCAAGCTGTCTTAGTGCGATTCTTGATATTTTTAATTTTCGATAAACACCGTGAGGTCTACCAGTTATTTGACACCTATTTCTTACCCTAATTTTAGCTGA
>CACKUI010000011.1 GCA_902603305.1 uncultured Pelagibacteraceae bacterium
TTTTGAATTGTTTGCTTTTTAATAATATTTCTACCTATTTGCCTATAAACTCTCCTTGCAACTAAGATTGAGAATCTCAGACTTAATGGAATATCCTTTATTGAAGAAAAGCTACTATCGTAAAATAAATCTGCAGTTGCCAATGTTTCTTTTATGGTTTCAAAATTATGTTTTATATAAAACCTTTTATTTTTAGAGTCTTCTATTACATCTCTAGAAATATTTGTAAGCTGCATTGCTATACCTAAATCTATAGCTGATTTAAGAGAAATAGAGTCTGTAACATTTAGAATTTTTGCCATCATTAATCCAACAGTTCCCGCTACTCTATATGAATAAATTAATAATTCCTTTTTTGAATTTAATTTTACTTCATTTTGAATATCAGACTCTACACCATCAAATAAATCATCTACAATTTTTGTAGAAATATTATATTTATTCATTAGTACCCACATATTTTCAATTATAGGGTTCTGAAATTCTTTATTTATAAAATTATTTTTGAAGTTTAAAAATCTTCTTAATTTGACATCAATTGCACCGTCATCGTCTGCTATATTGTCTAAAGTTCTACAAAAATCGTATAAATCAGAACATTTCAAATAAGTTTCTTTTGGAAGAAAAAAACCAGCCCAGTTAAATGATTTTGCGTATATTGATAGAAAACTCTTTTTCTCCATTACAAAATTTTGTCTAAGACTTTTGCTGAAGATAGTACTCCTGGCACACCTGCTCCAGGATGAGTACCTGCTCCAACAAAATATAAACCATCAAAAATCTCTGACTTATTATGAAATCTAAAATAAGCTGATTGGGTAAATTTTGGTTGAATAGAAAAACCAGAGCCATATTTTGTATTTAACTCTTTCTCAAAATAATCAGGAGTTAAGTAAAAATCCTCAACAATATTTTCACTTAGGTTAGGTAGTAAACTTTCTTCCATTTTTTTAATAACTAGGTTCTTCATTCTATCTCCCTCAATAGACCAGTCTATGCCAGATTGATTATTAGGAACTGGTACTAACACATAAAAACAATCATGTTTATCAGGCGCCATCGATTTGTCTGTAGCTGTTGGTCTATGTAAATAGTAACTAATATCGTCATTTAATTTTTTATTGTTAAAAATATCGTCCAAGTGTTCCTTGTACTTATCTCCAAATTTGATTGTATGATGTTCAACATTGTCGTAAATTTTTTTGGTTCCAAAGTAATAAACAAACAAACCCATTGAATATTCCATTCTTTTCATTTTCCAATTAAAAATAGAATTACTACTATTTGTGTTTGCTAATTTTGAGTAAACTGCAGGTGGATCTGCGTTACAAATAATATTATCTGTTTCTATTCTATCCCCATTGTTTAGTTCAATCCCAGTTATTTTATTTTTATTTGATATAATTTTATTTACTTCGCAACCTTTTAATATTTTGATATTTTCTTCATTCATTAGTTTTTCCATGGCATTTATTATTTGACCTGTACCACCCATTGAATAATGAATTCCCCATTTTTTTTCTAAATATAAAATTAATCCATATATTGATGTTGTTGTGAAAGGATTACCACCTACCAATAATGGATGCATACTAAGTAATCTTCTTAATTTTTCATCTTCTATATAAGAAGAAACCAAACCATAAACAGATTTATAACTCTTTAAATTAAATAAAGAGGGTATCTGCTTTAACATAAAAGAGGGTTTATCAAATGGAACATCTGATAGTTCAGTAAAACCTTTATCAAAAATCTTTTTTGTAAAATTAACTAAATTTTTATATCCGTTTACATCTTTTTCGTTAATCTTTTTTATTTGATTAACCATTTCCTCTTCATCACCCGAATAGTCAAACTTAAAACCATCTTCAAAAACAAATTGATACCAAGTTTTTAAAGATTTTATTTCTAAATAATCATTTGAATTTTTGTTAAAAAGCTGAAATAATTCATCAATCAAGTAGGGCGCTGTTATCACAGTTGGCCCCCCATCAAATGTAAACCCATTTTTTTTAAAGACTCTTGCGCGTCCACCTAAATCTTTATGTTTTTCAATCAAAGTTACATTATGGCCTTTAGCTTTTAACCTTAATGCTGCAGCTATACCACCAAAACCTGATCCTATTACTATCGAATTCATAATTTGGATTTTATATTATTTTAAGAAAATGTAACGTAATTTAGTTATGAATTAATTTTTTTTAATTCTGTCTTAGCTTCTTCAAGATTTTTTTCAAACAAATTATCTAATTTAGATTTATTAACTGTAGTTGTTATAATTTTTTTCACTGACTCTAGTGCAATTTTGACAGAAGTATCTTTGATTTCTTTAATTGCTCCCTCTTTCATCTGATTAATTTTTGTTTGAGTTAAATTCTTCTTTATTTCAGAAGATTTATGAAATTTTTCATTCATACTTATAACAAGTTGTTCAGACTCAGTTTTTGCCTCATCGAGGATCTTTTGGGACTCTCCTTCAACGGAATTGAGTTTAGCTTGAGCTTCATCTAAAAGTTTTTTTGACTCAACTCTTAACTTTTCACTTTCATCGATTTCTTTTTTTATATCTCCTATCATTTTTGTTAGAAGATTATTTATATTCTGAGGTATTTTAAAATATACCAACAGACCTATAAAAATAAAAAACGATATTGCTACCCAAAAAGTTGCATCAAACATCTTTTCTCTCTTTATTTATTTTTGATTGGTCTTCCACAATTGCTGCTATACTGCTACTATTTACCTCTTCACCAATTAGCTCTTTTATTAACTCAGCTGATGTTTCAGCTGCTATCTTGTTTATTTTTTCTCCTGATTTATTCTTTAGATCAGACAATTCCTTTTCTACTTCACTTATTTCCTCATCAAGATCTCTCTCTAATGCAGCTCTTTTTTTATTAATATCATCCAAAATTTTTTCTCTAGCCTCATTAAAGTAACTTTTAGCTTTAAGTTTGCTGTCTAAAATAATCTTTTCATATTCGTCAATTTTTTTTTGACTTTCCTCTTTTTGCTTATCTGCTGTCTCAATATTTTCAAGTATTTGAGATTTTCTAGTTTCCAGGTTATCGCTAATCTTAGGCAATATAACTTTGGTCAAAATAATAAAAAGTATTCCAAACGTGATGATAAGCCAGAAGATTTGAGAAATCCAAAACTCTGGATTAAGTTGAGGCATACCACCACTTTCAGCGGCAAATACTGTATTAAAACATGCAAAGCATGTAACGAATAATAAAATAACTATTTTTTTTAACATCAACTAAAATGCAAATAAAATAATCAACGCAACTACTAGTCCAAACAATCCTGTTGCTTCAGCTAAAGCAAATCCTAATAACAAGTTAGGGAATTGTTTTTGAGCTGCAGATGGATTTCTCATAGCACCAGATAAGTAATTACCAAAGATAATTCCTATACCAACTCCCGCACCTGCTAGTGCGATAGCTGCCAAGCCTGCTCCTATCATTTTTGCTGCTTCTAATTCCATTTTTCCTCCTTTTTTTTATTAATGGTGTAGATTTAATGCATCATTTAAATAAATGCATGTTAAAATTGCAAATACATATGCTTGAAGAAAAGCAACTAGTATCTCCAAACCTGTAAGTGCAACCGAAAAACTAAGTGGAAGCCATCCACCTACAATTCCTAAGCTTATAACAAAGCCTCCAAATACCTTCATCATTGTGTGACCAGCCATCATATTAGCAAATAATCTTACTGATAAACTAATTGGTCTGCTTAAATACGAAATAATTTCAATAACTACTATTAGTGGGAGTAGAACCATTGGAACTCCACTTGGTACAAACAATTTTAAATATCCCAATCCATGTTTCATAAATCCAATAATTGTTACTCCAATGAAAATAAATGCTGCCAATACAAATGTAACTATAATATGGCTTGTGACTGTAAATGCGTAAGGTATCATCCCAAACATGTTACAAAAAAGTACAAACATAAAAAGTGAGAAAATAAACGAAAAGTACGGTTTTGCTTTTGATCCTGCTGTGTCACTAATCATTTTGGCGACAAAGGAATAACTTAATTCTGATAATAATTGTAATTTATCAGGTATTAAAGTTTTTTTCTTTGCTCCTAGATTAAAAATTATCAAAATGGCTAAAGAACTAATAACCATAAATAAACTTGCATTAGTGAAAGAAATATCGACTGAGCCTAATTTAATTTCCGGACCAATTCGATAAACATTGAATTGGTACATTGGATTTGATGCCATTAAATTCTCTTATTTATTTTTGCATTTTTTTTGCTGATTTAATTACATTTATTATTCCTGAAATTACACCTACAAAAAAAAATATTAAAATTAACCAAGGCTTAGTACCAAACCAATTGTCTAAAATAAACCCAATAATTGTCCCAACAGCTACCGCAGCAACTAATTCTGTACTCATTTTAAATGCATGACCCATTCCTGAAGTTGAAGGCTCTTTATTCTCAGAATATTTGGATTTTGCTCTATTTTTTGCACTTTTTAGGCGAGTTTTAAAATCTTCCTCTCCCATTAGCCTAAGCTACCATGCCCTCAGCTTTTTGAAGGTCAACAGCAACTAGTTGACTTATGCCCTTCTCTGGCATTGTGACCCCATATAATCTATCCATTTTTGACATAGTTAATGCGTGGTGGGTCACTATTATAAATCTTGTAGAAGTAATCTTTGTCAGCTCATTTAACAGATTACAAAATCTAGTTACATTTGCATCATCTAGTGGAGCGTCTACTTCATCTAATACACAGATAGGTGAAGGGTTAGTTAAAAATACAGCAAATATTAAGGATAATGCTGTTAAAGCCTGTTCACCACCTGAAAGCAGAGTAATTGACTGAAGTCTTTTACCAGGAGGACTTACTAGCATTTCCAAACCAGCATCAAGTGGATCATCAGAGTCTACTAGTTCTAATTTAGCGCTACCCCCATTAAATAATTTTGTGTAAACCTCATTAAATTTTCTACTGACTCTCTCAAAAGCGTCCAATAATCTTTCTCGACCTTTTTGATTAAGTTCAGTTATACTCTCCTTTAATTTTAATATTGCTGTAACAAGATCTTGTCTATCTTGTTCCATTTTTTTTATTTCAGTTTTATATTTTTCAGTTTCATCATCTGCTCTTAAGTTTACAGATCCAAGTTTCTCTCTTTCCCTCTTTTTTTCATCTAGTAACTCTTCTTGAGTAACTAAGTCAGGAAATTCAGCATTTTTTTCAAGATTTGAATAATTAAGTATATTTTCTTCTTCAACATTCAATTCTGTCATAACTCTTTCCAAAAGATCATTTCTTCTTTTGTTTAAGCCTTCAATTGTAGCTCCTGAGCTAGCTTTCTTCTCTCTAATTTCTATTGAACTTTCTTTTGTATTATTTAACTGGACTCTAATTTCTGCAATATTATTATCAATTTTTTCAACTAAAATTTCATTTTCATTTTTTTCATTTTCTGAAATTCTTAAGTTTTCAGAAATTTGCCCTTTTTTTTCTGCTTGAGATTGAGGTTGTTTTTCTAGAACATTCATTTTTTCTACAAGTTTATTTTTTCTAGCATTAAGTTCATTTACCATTTTTTCAGAATTAGTTAAAAGATTTTGCCAGCTTTCAAACTCTTGATCAATTATACTTATTCTCTCTTTTCTTTTAACAGACTCTTTTTTTATACTTTGGTTTTTACTATAAGTTTCAGCATAGTCATCCTGTAATTTTTTTATTTGATCACTTTTTGATGTTAGAGTTGAAATCACATCATTATTCTCAACTTCTTTAACTTTTATAGTTAAAAAGGACAAGTTAATTATACATTCATCTAAAATTTTTATTGTCTGATGATTTCTATTTTCTGAAATTAGTTTTTTAACTTCTTCGATTTGATTTTTAATATTTTTAATAATTTCATTATTTTTTTGCAAAGTCTCAGCACTTAAACTTTCTAATAATACATCCATTCTATCTTGCTCGCTTTTTAATTTTGATTTAGAGTTTTCTAAATCTTGATTAGAAAGTTTTTCTGTTTCATAATATTTTGAATCTGTATCAATTAAGATATTTCTTTCTTCTTTTAATCGTTTTTCGTTAGAATTTGCATCAATTACAATACTTTTTTCTCTATCAATGTCTTCATCTATAACTTTTATAGAATTTTTTATTGTATCTATTTCCTCATTTATTCTAGCAGTTTCCTCATCTAAAGCCTTTAGCTCAAGGTTTAATCTTTGAATCTTGGACAAATTCTCAATATTTTTTTGCCTTATTGGCTCTACTCTTTCAAGTTCATTTTTAATTTTATTTTCTAGTTCTTCAATTTGTTTATTAAATACTTCAACCTTCCCATTGGCCTCATTATTTACTTCATTTTCTAAAGTGATTTCTTTATCAATTTCTAGAAGTCTTAAATAATAAAGTCCTGCCTCAACTTTTTTTATTTCTTCTGAAATTAATTTATACTTTGCAGCTTCCTCAGCTTGTTTTTCTAAATTTGCTAATTGTTTTTCTTGTTGTCTTCTAAGTTCGTCAGCTCTTTTTAAATTATTTTCTGCTGCTCCTAATCTAATTTCTGCTTCATGCCTTCTAACATGCAAACCAGCTATTCCAGCAGCTTCTTCAAGTATAGCTCTTCTATCAGATGGTTTTGCTGTAACTAATGCCCCAATTCTTCCTTGACTTATTAATGATGGTGAATGAGCCCCTGTAGATAGATCGGCAAAAAACATTTGAGCATCTTTTGCTCTAACTTCTTTATTGTTTATGTAAAACTTTGATCCTTTATCTTTCTCAATCTTTCTTCGAATTTCTATTTCCTCTATATCGTTGTATTGGTATGGTCCATCCTTATTTTCATTGTTTAAACTTAAAACTACTTCAGCAATATTCTTTGATGGTTTGTTTGAGGTACCTGAAAATATTACATCCTCCATGCCAGACCCTCTCATACTTTTAGCTGAGGTCTCTCCCATACACCATCTGAGAGACTCAACTATGTTCGACTTCCCACAGCCATTAGGACCTACTATTCCAGTAAGACCTTTTTCTATTAGAAAATTTGTTTTTTCTGCGAATGACTTAAAGCCATTTAATTGGATTTTTTTAAACTCCATTCAATGACTTATATCAGTTTTTCTATATATTTTTTTAATTTTTTATAGTTGGAAGTATTTTCAAACTTTTCACCGTTAATTATAAGTGTTGGTGTTGCCTCTATTTTGTAGTTTTTAGCTCCATTGATTCGGTCTTCTAAAATAAAATCTTCAATTTTTGAGTCAGCTATACATTTATCAAAATCTAATTTAAAATTTGATTCTTGAATTACTTTTTTTAAGTTTTTGTTGAGATCTTCAATTGTACTTCCTCTTACCCAGCTACTTTGATTTTTATATAAATGATGAAGTATTTCTGAATTTCCATCATTCTTACAATGAGCTATTTTTGACGCATTAAATGCAGCCATATCTAATGGAAAATTTCTAAATTCTATTAAAATTAAACCTTTATCTATAAAATCAGCTTTTAAGTTAGGATAAACATTTTTATGAAAGTCTGCACAATGACTACATGTTAAAGACTCAAAAACTAAAAGTTTTACTTTTGCATCAACACTACCTTCAGTAATCGATTTAATATTTGCTTTTGCATTATGAGTTACAAAAAATAATAAAACTATAATTGTTTTTATTAGTATTTTTTTCATCTTGATTTGTATATTTTATTTAATTCTAACAATGATTGTTTAATTTTATCATTCTTAATATTAGTAATCTTCTTAATATTTTTGCTTTTTGTCGCATTATTTGTTTTGTTCTCTTTAATTTTTTCAAACTCTCCCTCAAAAGTTTTTAATTTAATATCATCGATTACATTGTAACCAAAAAAAATATTAATTTTTTTCATTATTTCTTTCTTAGAGTATTCTAAATCTACTTCATTTCCTCTTTTTACCATTATATTCAAACAGCTCCCATTTAATTTTGAATTTTTATAAGATCTTGGATATGAAACATTAAATAATTCTTTGCCAACAATAAATTTCCAATTATCTAAAGTATTTGAATAAATTTGACCTTTTTTATTCAATATCCTTTTAGCTTCTTGGGGCAAAGTATCTTTAAAAGATCTTAGTCCTTGAACAGATTTAGTTCTCTGCTTAGTATTATATTTAAAATTCATATGACAAGTCAAAACATACCAAATAAAATTTTAAATTGGTACGATAATAATAAGAGAGATCTGCCTTGGCGAAGAAAAGTCTCTAGAGTTCAAAAAGAATACTTTACCTTAGTGAGTGAATTTATGTTGCAGCAAACTCAAGTTAAAACCGTAATACCTTATTTTAAAAATTTTATTCTTAAAATCCCAAATTTAAAAAGTTTATCAAGAGTTAGAGATGATAAATTGATGAAATGTTGGGAAGGATTAGGATATTATTCAAGAGCCAGAAACCTTAAAAAATCAGCAAAAAAAATTATAGATGAATTTAAGGGGCAGCTTCCAAATAATGAAGAAGATTTAAAATCTCTTCCTGGGATCGGAGATTATACATCTAAAGCAATTATGGCAATTGCATTCAATAAGAAAATAATTCCTTTAGACGGAAATGTTGAAAGAGTTTTAAAAAGGGTATTTTATTTAAAAAAAGAAAAAGAAATTTCTAAAGAAAATTTACATAAAAAAAAAACTTTTTTTGAAGAAACAATTAGAGCTAGTGATTATGCTCAAGCTATAATGGAAATAGGTGCATTAATTTGTAAACCATCCAACCCACTTTGTTATCAATGTCCTATTTCACAAAATTGTAAATCCTTTAAAAAGAATGACTTTACAATTATTAAAATAAATAAATTTAATAAACAAAAGTTTTTTGAAGCGAATATTTTTCAAAATAAGCAGAATAATTATTTTCTTTTAAAAAACAGAAAATTTAACTTTTTAAAAGATATGCCTATATTCCCTATGAATGAGATACCTAAGGTAAAATTTAAAAATCACGTAGGAAAAAGGATTAATGTAAAAATGTCGAATATGGATATGAGAATTGCTATTAAAATGAAAAATAATTTACCAGATAAGAGAGATGGATTTTTTGTAAACATTAAAGATTTAAGTAATTGGACTTTACCTTCGTTTACAAAGAAAATACTTAATAGTATCAAATAAATTAATGAAAAAAATTGCAATTATTGGTGGTGGAATATCAGGCCTATATTTTGCAAATATTCTAAATAATCAAAAAGATTTTGAATATAAAATATTTGAAAAAAAAAATAATTATAATTTCCATGAAGGTTATGGAATTCAGTTATCAGTAAATAGTATAAAATTATTAAATAGTATAGGATTTAAAAATCTACCTGTGTCTAAAGTTAACTTTCCCTCAAAAGTTAATTTTATACAAGCAAATATTTCAAAAAAAATCTGTGACATAGATCTTACACAATTTAATGATCCATTAAATCGATACACAACACTTAAAAGATCAACATTATTAGAATTCTTATTTCAAAACGTACCAAATGAAAAAATTAAATTTAATTCAAGAATAACAAAAATAGAAAATTCAAATGGCCTTTCAGTTACTTTTGGAGATAACAAAAATGAAGAATTTGATTATTTAATTATTTCTGATGGTATTTTTTCAAAAACAAGGTCATTAATATTGAATGAAATTACAAAACCAAAATATAATTTTAATGTTGCGCTACGAGGTAAATTAACAGGTCATTATGGAAGTGATATTTCAATATACATGGGATCAAATAGTCACTATGTGACCTATCCTGTAAATCAAAATAATGAACATAATTTTGTAGCTATTATAAAAAAAAAATTATCATCAGATGAATTAAAAAATTATGATTTATTCAAATCTGAGGAATTTTTAGCATCTTTATTATCAAGTTTGCAAAAAACATCCCAAATAAACTTAGAAAATTTAAGTGAATTGAAATCATTTCCTGTTTACGTTAGCAGCGATTTTCCAAGTCTAAATAAAAAAAATATATTTTTTTCAGGCGATGCTTTATTTACTTTCCCTCCATCATTTGCTCAAGGAGCCTCTCAAAGTATCGAAACTGCAAATGATATATTAAAAAGTATTTTGAACGGTACAAATGAATTCTATCAAGAAAGAATTCGTAGTATTTCTTCTATAAATAATAAATCTAAGTTAAACCATTTTTCATTTCACTTATCAAATCCCATTAATATTTTTATTAGAAATAAAATTTTGAAATATCTCTCAAAAAATAAAAAATTTCTTGAAAATTACTTGGGTAAAATTTACAGAACTTGACTTGTAGGCCTTAATCTTTGCCTCAAGTCATCAATTGGCTTTAAAGAATTTCCAGATTTATAATGCCAAAAAGTCCATCCGTTACAACTTTCTGCACCAATAATTTTTGCTGCAACTTTATGGATTGAACCCTCTGATTGTTGATATTTTATACTTCCATCTACCATAATTTTAGCATTTACTTTTTTCTTTTGATCATAAATTTCCGTTCCAGGTTTAATCAAACCCATTTCAACTAATGATCCAAAAGGAATTCTTGGTTTTGATCTATTATTTTGAAGCGTATCCAGATATTCATCTTTTATAACATTTGTATTATCTAATCTTTTTCTTGTAGCATCAAAATAATTTTTTTCCTTTTCAATTCCAAAATACTTTCTACCTAATTTTTTAGAAACAACAGCCGTGGTACCTGATCCTAAAAATGGATCTAAAATAAAATCATTTTTATTTGATGAGGCTAATATTATTCTATGGAGCAACGCTTCTGGTTTTTGAGTAGAATGGATTTTTTTTCCATTATTTTTTAATCTTTCTTTTCCATTACAGATTGGAAGGTTCCATGTAGATCTCATTTGGAGGTCATCATTTAAGCATTTCAATGATTGATAATTGAAAGTGTATTTCGACCCCTCACTTTTTGATGCCCAAATAAGTGTTTCATGTGCGTTAGTAAACCTTGTTCCCCTAAAATTTGGCATTGGATTATTTTTATTCCAAATTACATCGTTTAGTATCCAAAAACCTAAATCTTGGATTGTAGCACCAACTCTAAAAATATTGTGATAACTACCAATTACCCAAATCGATCCATTTTTTTTTAAAATTCTCTTGCATTCTTTTAACCAATCAAAAGTAAATTCATCATAACTTTTAAAACTTTCAAATTGATCCCATTTATCGTCTACAGCATCTACTTTAGATGTATCAGGTCTACTCAATTCTTTTTTTAATTGAAGGTTGTACGGGGGATCAGCAAAAATAAGATCAAAAGTTTCATTAGGAATTTTTTTTAATTCCTTTAAACTATCTCCATTAATAATTTTGTTTTTTAAAGTTTGATAACTCATTTTTTAATTATTAATTAGACTCCAGAGTAGAGTCACCGTCAACCTGAGATTGAATTATTTTGAGTCTACTTGTTACTATTTTTTTCTGTGACTCAATATGTTGTGTATAGGATTGAATGTTTTTCGATGAAATCTTGTTATTCCATATTTTCTAATAGCATTAATGTGATCTCTAGTTCCATAACCAGCATTTAAATCCCATTTATATTTTTTAAAACTTTCTGACATTTTGAGCATCAGTTTATCTCTTGAAACTTTTGCAATTATTGATGCTGCTGATATTTCTTTAATTTTTTGGTCTCCTTTAATTATTGTTTTAATAAGATAATTTCTTACTTCTGGTGATTTATTTCCATCAATAAGTACTAAATTAGGTTTAACTTTTAGTTTTTTTATAGCTCTCTTCATGGCTAATAAACTAGCATTTAAAATATTTAGTTTTTCTATTTCTTTAACTGAGGCAGATCCTATTGCCCAAGTAGAATTTTTTTTTATAAATTTTGCTAATTTTTCTCTATCAATCTTAGTTAACTTCTTTGAATCTTTGATCTCTTTCTTTCTAATATTTTTTTTAAGAATAACAGCTGCAGCATACACTGGACCAATTAAACTTCCTCTACCAACTTCATCAACTCCAGCAATAATTTTTCTCATTAAGTAATAAAAAAATGATATAAAAGTACTCCAATTATCAAACCTTTAATAAAAGTAATCCACAATAATCCATAATTTGAAAGATTAAGTTTTTCTCTCCACCAATTTATATATTTTTTATGTATTTCTATCATCGTAAATTTAGACTGATATTCTTAATTCATCAATTTTCTTCCTGATTTGTTTTAAATCAGCCCAAGAATATTTTTTTTGTTCGGCTTGCCTTAATAAATATGCTGGATGAAATGTGATCATTGTCATGTATGTTTTATTGTGAATAATTAAATCTTTCCAAACTCCTCTTTCTTTTGAAATTTTTATCTTAGATCCAAAAAGTGATTCCATGGCTGTACTACCCATCAGAATTAAAATTTTAGGATCAATAATTGAAATATGTTTTCGAAGAAAATTCGAATATCTATTAATTTCTGAAGGCTCAGGCTTTCTGTTATTTGGTGGTCGATAGTTAACCACATTAGTAATATAAATATTATTTCTTTTTATTTGAATAGCCTCTAACATTTTATTTAATAATAGCCCAGCGTCCCCCACAAATGGCTTCCCTTGCTCGTCTTCTTTTTGGCCTGGACCTTCACCGATTATCATAATTTTACTTTCGCAGTTCCCATCAGCAAATACTAGTTGCGTAGCATTATTCTTCAGTTCACAATTATCTATATTTTCGATTTCATTCTTTAATTCTAAAAGAAGTTTTTTTTTATCTTCTAGCTGTGGTTTAGTTTTAAGTCTGTTAATTGGCTTATCGTTAAATATATACTCAATTTCATTTGAGTTAAGATTTTCAAGGTTTAATATGTCATTTTGATTTTTGAGATTTAAAGTCATAAATTTAAATATGAAAATTTTATTGGTAATTTTATCATTTTTAGCACTGCAGACCAGTACATATTCAAGTACTTCTGAAGATAATAAATTCAATCAAAAGTATCTCTCAAATTATTTTTCTGCTTTAGTTTCATCAGGTAATCAAAAAAATGAAGCAGCACTTGATTATTTTAATTCATCTAAATTTCTTATCCAAAAACATGATAATTTTTTAAAAAAGTATGTATTTTCACTAGTTTTAAATGGACAAGTTAAAAAAGGAATAGACCAAATAAAAATTTCAAAAAATGATATTAATTCAAATACCTTTGAGCTTAACCTTCTCCTTTTAGTTGATAGTTTTAAGAAAAAAGATTTTAAACAAGCCAATAAAAGAATCAAAGAATTTCAAATGGACAAAGATGATGGAACTTACGAATACGTAATTTACAAAATTTTAAAAGATTTTAATTATCTGTTTTTTAAAAAAGAGGCTATTGAAGATAATAAATATGGATCATTAAGTTTAATTTCAACTGCTTTTCAGAATTGTTATTTAAACTCTCAAAAAACAAATTCATATTTTGAAATGTTATTAAATAGCTCTGATGGAGATTATTCGAGATATATGTATTTTTATTTTGCAAATCTGATTGAGAATAAAGAACTCAAAAAAGTAAATGAATTATCTAAAAGAATTGAACCTTTAGGAGATAGTATATTATTACATCAAATCAAAGATTGGATCGATAATGAAGATTATAAAAAATTTAAAACCCATTTTTCTTGTAAAAATGAAAATGATATTTTGGCTGAGATCTTTTATTTGATATCTAATTTATTTTCTACTCAAAAGATTTTTGATCAGTCAAATTTTTATTTAAGAATATCAGAATACTTAAATCCTAAATTTTATTTCAATCGGACTTTGCTCGCTGAAAATTATTACTTAAATAAGAATAATTACCAAGCTAATAAAATTTTAGAAGATTTCAAAAAAAAAGATAAATTATACTTTTGGTATAAAACAAAAAAGATTGGGAGAATACTATCTGAAGATAATTCAGAAGAAGAAGCTGCAATATATATTAAGAAGCATTTCAATTCTATAAAGTCTCCAACTTTAAAAATCCTTTATGACTATGCAAACATTAATAAAGGTTTTGAAAATTATGAAATTGCTATCGAATATTACACTGAATTAATGAAAAGAGTTGAAAAGAATTCTTATGCACTCTCCAGGATTCTTTACAGAAGAGGCAGCAGCTATGAAAGGATGGGAAATTATGAAAAAGCGGACAAAGATATGTTGGAGAGTTTAAAAATATATCCAAATGAACCATATACTATGAATTATCTTGCTTATAGTTGGCTAGAGAGAAACCACAAAATAGATGAAGCAATAGAAATGATACAGTCAGCCTACAAACAAAAAGAGGACGATCCATATATAACAGATTCTGTTGGTTGGGGATATTATTTGATTGGTGATTATATTAATGCTGAAAAATATTTAAAAAGAGCCTTGCAGCTTATGCCAGACGATCCAATTGTTAACGATCATTATGGTGATGTTCTTTGGAAACTAAATAAAAAACTACAAGCAAATTATTATTGGCGGGCTGTTTTAGAACTTGAGGAAACAGAAGATAAAATGAAATCAAAAATAAAATCTAAGTTATTAGAGGGTTTAAAAAAATTATAATTAATGAGATTTGAAAAGATTAAGTCACACGCAAAAGTTAATTTATCTCTCAACGTGCTAGGAAAACGAAAATCAAAACTTCATAATTTAGAAACTCTAGTTGCTTTCGTCGACTTACATGATCAAATTTTTATAAAAAGAACAAATAATAAAAATCACATAGTAAAATTTTCAGGAGATTTCTCTAATAAAGTGCCAAAAATAAATACCGTTAGTAATTTGCTAAATATTCTCGATAAAAAAAAAAAATTAAAAAATAATAAATATTTAATTTTAATAAAAAAAAATATCCCCCAAGAGGCTGGACTTGGTGGAGGCTCAATGAACGCGGCCTCTTTAATTAATTACTTTGAAAAAAAAAATAAAATTAATTTAACATTAAATGAGAGATATGATTTATGTTCAAAAATAGGGTCGGATGTAATCTTAGGTATTGATCAAAAAAATTTGATTATTTCTTATAAAAAAAAAACTACAAAAATTAAAAAAAATTTAAAAATGTTTACTTTAATGGTTAAGCCAAATTTTGGCTGTTCGACAAAAGTTATCTTTAACCGAGTTAAACATTACTCAAAACCACAATTATCAAAAATAAGGTCAAAAAATATTGATTTTAATTTAATGTCAAAGTTAAAAAATGATTTAGAGATCATATCTACAAAAAAATATCCTAGACTTCAGGAACTTAGAGATTATTTTTTAAATATTGATAAAAATTCATATGTAAGAATGACAGGATCTGGTTCAACAATCGTTGGGTATTTTAAGTCCAAAAAAGCCGCACTAAACGCAAAGAAATTATTAAGAAAAAATTATAAAAACTATTGGTGTAATTTATCAAAAACTATATAAAGCTTTTTTTTTGTGATATATGAAATTAATTTTGGGGTGTAGCCAAGTGGTAAGGCAGCGGTTTTTGGTACCGCCATCCTAGGTTCGAATCCTAGCACCCCAGCCATTTATGTACAATTTTTTTAGAAAAATATTTAAAACAAACAGAAAACTTACACCGAAAGATAGCTCTTTTTTAAGCATATACAACAACACTGAAGTTTCAAAACTTTTTGAAGCCATATCAAATTTTAATAATACAAGTGAACTTAGATATGTAGGTGGATGTGTTAGAAAAGTTTTAAATCAAGAAGATGTGGATGATATTGATTTAGCTGTAAATTTAAATCCAAACCAAGTTAAAGAATGTTTGCAATCAAAAAACATTAAATTCTTTGAAACTGGCATAAAACATGGAACTATTACTGCAAATATAGGACAAAAAAATTTTGAGATCACATCATTAAGAGAAGATGTTGATACCGACGGAAGACATGCAAACGTTAGATATACAACAGACTGGTTAAAAGACTCATTAAGAAGAGATTTTACCATTAATTCTATTTATGCTGATAAAGAAGGTAATTTGTTTGATCCAAATGGAGGTGCCAAAGATATAGAAGAGGG
>CACKUI010000012.1 GCA_902603305.1 uncultured Pelagibacteraceae bacterium
ACTCATCATTCTCATATACTGGTAGACCTCTAAAAGTTACCAAAGGTTTGTTGTGAATGTTTCCTTTTGGTGTAATCATAATTGTAGCTTCTAAAAATCCATTTGATGAAATATTTCTTCTTTCTTTTATTGATCTAGAGTCCTCCTCTACCGGAACATTGTAAGCACCTACTCCAGCAGCAAAAAACATATAGCCCAATTGACTACAAGTAGAATAAGCAATGATTTTTTTTATATCATTTTGAACAAGTGCAACTGTTGCTGCAAAGAAAGCAGTAGTCATTCCAATTATAGTTATAACTGTGAGAGCTAATGGAGAATATTCGTATATAGGTGAGCATCTAACAATCAGAAATACTCCAGCAGTTACCATAGTTGCAGCGTGAATTAATGCAGAAACTGGCGTTGGGCCTTCCATAGCATCTGGTAACCATGTATGTAGTAAAAATAGAGCAAATTGTTAGAGAAGAGCAGGATAGAATTGGCGTTCAGGAAATTCTAATGCCAACAATTCAATCATCAGAAATTTGGAAAGAAAGCGGAAGATATGATGATTATGGAGAAGAGATGTTGCGTATTAAAGATCGTCAAAATAGAGAAATGTTATATGGGCCGACTAATGAAGAATTAGTGACAGAAATATTTAGATCAAGTATTAAATCTTATAAATCACTACCACAGCTATTATATCATATTCAGTGGAAATTTAGAGATGAACTAAGACCAAGGTTTGGAATTATGAGATGCAGGGAATTTTATATGAAAGACGCTTACTCTTTTGATTTAAATGACGATGAAGCTTTTTTTTCATATAATAAATTTTTTCTCTCATACTTAAGGACTTTTAAAAGATTAAATTTATCAGCAATTTAATTTCTTTAAATAATTCAAGTCTTTTTAATTTTTTGTTTGTATAATTATTTAAAAATGTAGTTGGATAATTATTAATTTTTGGACTACTAGAAACATTAATTCCAATTCCTACGATTAAGTATTTTCTATTCTGCATAAAAATTGTTTCTTGTAAAATTCCGCAGACTTTTTTTTTATTTATTAATATATCATTAGGTTTTTTTATTAAAATTAAAGTATTTATTCTTTTATATATTATTTTTTTAATTATTTTTAAATTTAAATTTATTATTTTTGATAAGGATATTTTTTTACTAATTTCAAAGAAGACTGATAAAAACAAATTACCTTTTATAGATATCCATTTATTTTTTCTTTGTCCTTTACCTTTTGTTTGTTGATCTGTTAAAATTATTCCTCTTTGATTGCCTTGCTTAATTAATCTTAGCGCTACATTGTTAGTGCTTTCAACTTTTTTGTATAAATATTTTTTTAATTTCATTAGATCATGGTAATTTTAGATACTATTTCTGTTATGCCGCTCGGATATATAAAGTATGCTAAAATAAATATTGTTGAAATAGCCAAAGTAATTTTTAACCCTAGATTATGAGATGTTTCGTATTCTTCTTTTTCTGGATCAAAATATATAATTTTTATAATTCTTAAATAATAAAAAGCTGCAACTACAGTTGCTAATAGTCCAACAATTGCTAAAAAATACATTGACTGTTCTATAACAGCTAAAAAAACATAAAATTTTGCAAAGAAGCCTGCTAGTGGAGGTATTCCAGCTAAAGAAAATAAAACTATTAATAATGAGAAAGATAAAATTGGATGTTTTTTAGAAAGTCCTGATAAGTCCTCTATATTTTCATAATATTTCTCATTTCTCTTAAGCATAAATAAGCAGCTAAAAAAGGCTAAATTCATTACCAAATAAATAGATATATAAGTAATAGAACTTTGTATTCCTTGGTTGCTAACTGTTGCTAATCCAGCCAAAGCATAACCCATATGGCTAATTGAACTATATGCAATTAATCTTTTCAAATTTTTTTGGCCTATGGCCGCTACTGCACCAAATATCATTGAAGCAATTGATATAAATACAATAATAGTCTGCCACTGATCATTCATATTAGCAAAAGGGGTATATAAAAACTTAATAAATACAGAGAGTGCTGCTATTTTTGGTAGTATAGCAAAGAATAATGTTACAGATGTTGGGGAGCCTTGATAAACATCTGGAGCCCACATATGAAAAGGTACTGCTGATATTTTAAATGCAAGACCAACTAAAATAAAGACTATCCCAAACGTGGTACCATAATTAAAATCAGTAGAGTTTATAAGTATTTGATCAAAATTTGTACTTTCAGAAAATCCATAAGTTAATGAACACCCATATAATAGCAAACCAGATGATAATGCGCTAAGAACAAAATATTTTAGTCCAGACTCTGTAGAAAGTAAATTGTCTCTATTAAAAGATGCAAGAACATACAAAGCTAATGATTGTAGTTCAAGGCCCATATAAAAAACAATTAAATCATTTGAACTTATCATTATCATCATTCCCAAAATGCTGCTTAGAATGAGGATCGGGTATTCAATTTTATTTAAATTAATAACTTGAATATATTTTGATCCAGTTAGCATTACAAAAATTCCAGATCCAACAAGTATAATCTTCATATAATTAGATAAATTGTCTATTAAATATGATTCATTGAATAAGTAAATTTTATCTAATGAGCTTAGATTTATTATTAATGCTAATAAAATAATTAAAGATATATTAGATAAATTATAAATTAAACTTGCGCTATTTTTTTTGAAAACCCCAACTAGTAAAAATAGCATTATAGATACCGATATGAAGATTTCAGGTAATATATATTGAAAATTTTCCATTAGTCTTTTGATGCGAGGTTGTTAATTAAGTCAAAGTTGTACATGTTTAAAGTATTCTCGACTGATAGTTCGATTGAATTCATTAAAGGCTCTGGATAAAAACCAAAAAATAAAATTGGTATTACTAAAGCTGTTAAGGTGATAATTTCAAAAGTTTTTAAATCTTTCATACTTTGAAGCTCTTGATTATTAACTTCGCCAAAAACAACCCTTTTAAATAGCCACAGCATATATGCTGCTCCTAAAATTACTCCCAAACTTGCAATCATCGCTACTAAGATATTTTTCTCAAATGCACCCATTAAAATTAAAAATTCTCCAATAAAACCTGTTGTTCCAGGTAGTCCTAGAGATCCTAGTGTGAATACCATAAAAACAATTGCATATCTTGGCATTATGGAGACTAAACCGCCATATTTATTTATTAGTCTTGTATGATGCCTTTCATAAACAACTCCGACACTCAAGAAGAGTGCAGCAGATACAAGTCCATGGCTAATCATTTGGAAAATACTTCCCTCAATACCTTGTTGAGTCATTGTGAAGATACCCAATGTTACAAACCCCATATGTGCAACTGAGGAATATGCTATGAGTTTTTTCATATCTTCCTGCATCAAAGCAACCAGAGATGTGTAAATAATTGCAATTAAACTTAAGACATAAACTAACATTGTGAAATATTCAGAAGCTATAGGAAATAATCCTAGCGAAAATCTAATAAATCCATATCCAGCCATTTTAAGCAATATTGCTGCTAGCAATACAGATCCAACAGTTGGAGCTTCTACATGAGCATCTGGTAGCCACGTATGTACTGGCCACATGGGAGTTTTAACTGCAAAAGAACTGAAAAATGCTAACCATAATAAATTTTGATATTCGGCCTTTATGCCAAGTTCATAAAGTTTTTCAACATCAGTGGTTCCTGTTATCCAATAAATTGAAATAATAGCAACCAACATAAGAACTGATCCTAATAAAGTGTACAGAAAAAATTTAAAAGCCGAGTAAACTCTTCTTTCTCCACCCCAAATACCAATTATTAAAAACATTGGTATAAGACCTGCCTCAAAAAATAAATAAAATACTACTAGATCAAGTGAGCAGAAAACACCTATCATAAATGTTTCCATTATTAATATGGCAATTAAGAAATCCTTAAGTCTATATGTAATTGTAGAATTAACTGAAATAATACAAATTGGAGTTATGAAAGTTGTTAATATTATAAATAGAATTGAAATACCATCTATTCCAACTTTATAATTTATAAATCCTGATAACCATTCTCTATTTTCTACAAACTGAAAGTCTACTGAATTTTTATCAAAAACATACCAAAGATATAAAGATAATAAAAAATTTGCTAAAGAAATAAATAATGCTACATACTTGGAACTTTGATATTTTCCACTTGATGATTTTGTGAATAATATAAATAAAGCTCCAATTGTCGGTAGCAAAATTAAAGACGATAAAATTGGAAAGTTCATTAATTTAATATCAGTATTGTTAGTAAAACTGAAAATCCAATCAACATAACAAATGCATATTGATAAATAAATCCAGATTGAAATTTGACTGCTTTTATTGATAAATTTTTAACTAAACTTGAAATTCCATCAGGGCCAAATTTATCTATTATTGATCCATCAACTTTTTTCCATAAAAACTTTCCAACTCTTTTTGAAGGATTAACAAATAAGTAATCATATATTTCATCAAAGTACCATTTCTTAACTAAAAATTGATAAATTGGTTCATTCATTTCTTTCAATCCTATAACTATGTTTTTATTTTTCAGATATAAATAATAAGAAAATGGAATTGCAGCGGTAACAAGTATAGGTGTTAAAAACAAAAACCATGTTGGTGGATGATCTGTGCTGAGTGGTTCTAAAAATTTTATAGATTTACCCCAAAATTCATATGCCATTTCATGCCCTATAAATAAACCTTTAAACGCCATACCTGCAAAAATAGCTCCTATAGCCAAGATTACCAACGGTACGATCATAACCAAAGGAGATTCGTGTATTTTATCAACACTAATTTCTTTATTATTAAAATTACCATGGAAAGTTTTAAAAATAAGTCTCCAGGAGTAAATTGATGTTAATAAAGCCGTAACAATACCCACAAAAGCTGCAAGTATTCCAACTCCATTTCCTCTTAGGTACGCAAATTCAATTATTGCATCTTTAGAATAAAAACCTGATAAAAAAGGGAAACCTGTTAAGGCAAGAGTCCCAATAAGCATTAATACATATGTGTATGGGAGTTTCTTTATAACTCCACCCATTTTATTTATATCTTGTTCCTCATGAAATGAATGAATTACAGCACCAGCTCCTAAAAATAGCAAAGCTTTAAAAAAGGCATGTGTAAATAAATGAAACATCGCAACATTGTAAGCACCTACTCCAGCAGCAAAAAACATATAGCCCAATTGACTACAAGTAGAATAAGCAATGATTTTTTTTATATCATTTTGAACAAGTGCAACTGTTGCTGCAAAGAAAGCAGTAGTCATTCCAATTATAGTTATAACTGTGAGAGCTAATGGAGAATATTCGTATATAGGTGAGCATCTAACAATCAGAAATACTCCAGCAGTTACCATAGTTGCAGCGTGAATTAATGCAGAAACTGGCGTTGGGCCTTCCATAGCATCTGGTAACCATGTATGTAGTAAAAATTGAGCTGATTTACCCATTGCCCCAATTAATAAAAGTAAACAAATTAAATCAATAACTTCTATATTAATGCCAATAAAATTTATTTTTTTATCTAAAACATTTGGTATTTGTTTAAAAACCTCATCATAATTGACTGTGCCAAAAATATAAAAAATCAGAAAAATTCCAAGAGCTAAACCAAAGTCACCAACTCTATTAACAACAAAGGCTTTTATTGCAGCCTTGTTTGCACTGTCTTTTTTAAACCAAAATCCAATTAAAAAATATGAGCACAAGCCTACACCTTCCCACCCAAAAAATAGTTGAATAAAGTTGTCTGAACTTACTAAAGTTAACATTGCAAAAGTAAATAAGGATAAATATGCCATAAATCTTGTTTTATGAGGATCGTGTGACATGTAACCAATTGAGTAAATATGAACTAAAGCTGAAACAAAATTTACCACAACAAACATAACTGCTGATAAAGAGTCTATTTTTATCGACCAATTAACATTTAAAGTTCCAGAATTAATCCAAGTAGCTATAACAAGATTGTTTGAATAATCTGAACTAATAACTTTATACAAAACAAGTAAAGAGAGTATTGCTGAAATACTCACAAACGAACTTGTCAAAATTTGAGAATTTTTGTCTCCTAATTTCTTTCCAAAAAAACCACTAATCACAGATCCAATTAGAGGTAGAAATAAAATTAGGTATTCCATTTTATCCTTTTAAATTTTTAATCTCTTCAACTCTTATTGTGTCTGAATTTCTAAAATAAACTACAATTATTGCTAATCCGATAGCGGCCTCAGCAGCAGCAACTGTTAAAATAAATAGTGTAAATATTTGCCCACTTAAATCATTGATAAATATTGAAAAGGCAACAAGGTTTATATTAACTGCAAGTAAAATTAGCTCAATACTCATTAAAATAACTATTACATTTTTTCTATTAAGGAAAATTCCTACAACACCAATAGTAAATATAATTGCAGCTAATGTTAAATAATGTCCTAAACCTATGCTAAGCATCAATTTTAACTCCTTTGTTTCTCTCAGCCTCAACTAAATCTACACCTTCATCTCTTTCTCTAGAAATTTGCTTAACATAACTTTGTCTTTTAACTCCAGCTCTTTCTCTATAGGTTAAAACAATTGCTCCTATCATAGCAACTAACAAAATCATTCCTGAAATTTGAAATAGAAGTATATAATCCGTATATAAAACATTTCCAATAGATCTAGTATTAGTGACTTCAGTAGATATATTTATAGAAAGGCTATTTAATAAATCAGGTTTATATTTCCATCCTCCAATTACAATTATAAGTTCAAAAAAAATAATTAAGCTAACTAATAAGCCAACCGGTATATGGGTTCCACCATCCCACCTTGAGCTAAACCATTGACCTTTTTGTTCTGCTACGTTTAACATCATCACAACAAATAAAAACAGAACCGCAACAGCTCCAACATAAACTATGAGCATTATCATGCCTAAAAATTCTGCACCTATCATAATAAACAAACAGGATATACTAATGAAATCTAGGATTAAAAAAAATACAGAGTGAACTGTATTTTTTGAGACTGTTACCATGACTGCAGAAACAATAGCTATTAAGGAGAAAATATAAAAAAAAACTGAGTGTGCAATCATAAGATTACCTGTGAGAACTATCAGCCTTTATATTTGCAGCTAAAATGTTTTCCCACCTGTCTCCATTTTCCAAGAGTTTTTCTTTCGTGTAATAAAGTTCTTCTCTAGTTTCTGTTGCAAATTCAAAATTAGGACCTTGGACAATTGCATCTACGGGACATGACTCTTCACAAAGACCACAGTATATGCATTTAAGCATATCAATATCGTATTTTACAGTTTTTCTACTACCATCATCTCTTTCCTTTGACTCAATTGTAATAGCTTGGGCTGGACATACAGCTTCGCAAAGCTTACACGCTATGCATCTTTCCTCACCGTTAGGATATCTTCTAAGAGCGTGCTCCCCTCTAGACCTTGTTCCTAAGGATCCTTTTTCAAAAGGATAATTGATTGTTTTTTTTGCCTTAAAAGTCTCTTTTATTGCAATTAATAAACCAGTCACAAAATCAATCATGAATATAGTTTTTAATAATCGTGAAATTTTCATTTATTTTCCCGGCAGTAAATCAAAATATAGTAAAAAACTTGAAGTTAAAACAACATAAAACAGTGAAAATGGAAGGAATATCTTCCAACCAAGCTTCATTAATTGGTCATATCTGTATCTTGGGACTGTTGCTTTAACTAACGCAAATAAAATAAATAAAAATAATATTTTAAAGATTAACCAAAATGGACCTGGAATAGCATTAAATGGGAAGATATCTATTGGAGATAACCAACCACCCAAAAATAAAACTGACCCCATTGCACACATTAACAAAATATTTGCGTATTCTCCTAACCAAAACATAGCATACATCATTCCAGAATATTCAGTTTGATACCCTGCCACTAATTCTGCTTCTGCTTCTGGTAAATCAAATGGAGGACGATTCGTTTCTGCTAGTGCAGATATAAAGAAAATTACAAACATGGGAAACAAAGGAATTACAAACCATAAATTTTGTTGTGCCATAACAATTTCACTTAAGTTTAAAGATCCAACACAT
The DNA here is from genome assembly GCA_902603305.1 of uncultured Pelagibacteraceae bacterium. Classification (GTDB taxonomy): domain Bacteria; phylum Pseudomonadota; class Alphaproteobacteria; order Pelagibacterales; family Pelagibacteraceae; genus Pelagibacter. The sequence goes on from CACKUI010000012.1 coordinate 8,115, forward strand.
AATAGAACGTTGATTATTATAACTCCTATTGACACTTCATATGATACCATTTGTGCAGCAGATCTGATTGCACCTAAAAAAGGGTATTTAGAATTGGAGGCCCATCCTCCCATAATTATTCCATATACTCCTAATGATGAAACTGCGAAAAGATATAAAATACCAACATTGATGTCGGCTAGAACAAAATCTTCGCCAAATGGTATTACAGCCCATGATATTAATGCTAATGTCATAGTCACGACTGGAGCTAATACAAATACAAGCTTGTTTGAGCTTGCAGGTATTATTATTTCTTTAAAGATATATTTTAATGCATCAGCTAATGATTGAAATAAACCAAATGGACCAACAACATTGGGTCCTCTCCGTTTTTGTACAAAGGCCCAAACTCTTCTATCAAGCCAAACTATCATTGCTACAGATACTAAAACAGGTACTAATAAAAATAAAATTTTATAAACTTCGGTAAATAATATTGAAATATAAGAGTCCATTAACCCTCAGTTCCAGTTTTTTTCAAATTAGCTCTTGCATATCTACACTCTGACATTGTTTTGGATGCACGGGCAATCGTATTGGAATAGTAATAATCAATATCTTCAACTAATATTTTATCATCATTTAAATTATATGTAGGTACTTCAAAATTTTTAATATTTTGATTATTTAAATGGTATTGCATAGATTTTACTAGTTCATCTTTATTTTTAAATAAGGAATTTCCATGGATAGCAAAAGATAATTCATTAATTATTTGCCAATCTTCTTTAGCTTCTCCTGGGGGATATGACGCTTTATAAGCTTTTTGAAGTTTTCCTTCTAAGTTAGTGAAATAACCATCTTGTTCAGTATATGCGGCACCAGGCAATATAAGATCTGCAATATCTGCACCTTTATCACCATGACTTCCAATATAAATTATAAATTCACTACTTTTTTTAATTTTGAGGTTGTCTTGACCTAATAAAAAAATAACTTCTGCTTCACCATCCTCAATTTTTTTAAGAGTTTTATTGCTTCCATCATTCGAGGAAAAAATGCCTAAATCGTAAGAACCAACAGCTGATGCATCACTTGATAAAATATTTAGTGAATTCCAATTATCACTGATTTTATTAATACTTGTTAAATACTTTTTTAACTCTTCAAATATATATGCACCATTGTTACTATTTAATACTGATTGACCTAAGATAATTATAGGTTTTTCCGCACTAGCAATTTTATTTGAAAGATCATGCTCATTGTTAATTAGTTTATTAATTACTTTTGAATTATTTTCCAAAACTTTATAAGGATAAGTTAAATCACCTACATCCTCTAAAGAAAATATTTCAGTTTTATTTTTAAGATAATTTTTTCTTATTCTTGAGTTTAATATAGTTGCCTCAAATCTGGGGTTTGTGCCTATTAATAATATAAGATCACTCTCTTCAATCCCTTCTATGCTAGAATTAAATAGGTAATTATTTCTATTTTCAAAATTTATATATGTATGGTTAACTCTAGAATCTAAATAACTAGAATTTAAAGTTTTTTGAAATAAGTTTTTAGCAGCAAACATAGTTTCCATGTTTGTCATGTCACCGGTGAGACCAACTATTTTGTCAGGCGATTTTTTTAAAATTTTTTCTTTAATTATTTTGTATGCATCTTGCCAACTTATTTCTTCAAAATTTCCTTTATTTTTTATTAATGGAGTGTCTAACCTTTGATTTTTTAATCCATCACATGCGTATCTTGTTTTGTCAGAAATCCACTCCTCATTAATCTCCTCATTAATTCTTGGTAAAACTCTTTTTACTTCCCAATCGTAAGTATCCACTCTAATGTTTGACCCAACAGCATCCATGACATCAATTGTTTCAGTCTTTTTTAATTCCCAAGGTCTTGCTTCGAACACATAAGGTTTAGAAGTTAATGCACCAACCGGACATAAATCTATCACATTTGCTGACATTTCAGACTCCATGGATTTCTCTAAATATGTTGTAATTTCCATATTCTCTCCTCGTCCGATTGCACCTAATTCTGGCACTCCCGCTACTTCAGTAGCAAATCTAATACATCTAGTACAATGAATACATCTAGTCATTTGAGTTTTTATTAATGGACCCATGTATTTTTCAGGTACATATCTTTTATTCTCTTTAAATCGTGATTTATCAATTCCATAAAACATTGATTGATCCTGTAAATCACACTCACCACCCTGATCACAAACAGGACAATCTAAAGGATGGTTTGCGAGCAAAAACTCCATCACACCTTTCCTTGATTTTTCAACTTTTTCTGTATTTGTTTTAATAACCATACCTTCAGCTGCAGGCATTGCACATGAAGCTATAGGTTTTGGAGATTTTTCCATTTCAACCAAACACATACGACAATTCCCAGCTATAGAAAGTTTTTCATGATAACAAAATCTTGGTATTTCAACTCCAGCTTTTTCACAAGCCTGGAGCACCGTTAGACCTTCTTCAACTTCAATATCAATATCGTTTACTTTTAATTTAGGCATTTTCTTTTTCTAATAAATGTTGATCAACAAGATATGGAATATTTTTATTTTTTTTCACAACAGGGTCAAATTTGTTTCTTTCAAGTATTTCATGTTTAAAATGTCTAATTAATCCTTGGACTGGCCAAGATGAACCTTCACCAAAAGCACAAATTGTATGACCTTCTATTTGTTTTGTTACATCAAAAAGCATATCTACTTCATCAGGAGTTGCCTCACCTGCTGCCATTCTTTCTAACATTCTCCACATCCATCCAGATCCTTCCCTACAAGGTGTACATTGACCACAACTTTCATGCTTATAAAATCTAGCTATTCTTGCCATACACTTGATAATATCTTGGTCATTATTGATCACAACAATACCGGCTGTTCCTAGTCCTGTTTTATTTTCAACACATGCATCAAAATCCATTTTCATATTGTCACAAATTTCTTTAGGTAACATTGGCATTGATGAACCACCAGGTATTACTGCTTTGAGATTATCCCATCCACCAACTACACCTCCAGCGTGGGTTTCAATTAATTCCTTAAGTGGAACTCCCATTTCTTCTTCAACATTACATGGGTTATTTACATTTCCAGAAATACAATAAATTTTTGTTCCAGTGTTTTTAGGTCTTCCAAGTGAACTAAACCATTTTGCACCTCTTCTTAGAATTGTAGGAACAGCTGCAACAGTCTCAACATTATTAATTATAGTAGGACATCCATATAATCCTATTAATGCAGGAAATGGTGGCTTTAATCTTGGTTGACCCTTTTTTCCTTCCAAACTCTCAAGTAGTGCAGTTTCTTCACCACAAATATAAGCACCAGCACCATAATGAATATAAATATCTAAATCCCATCCTGAATTTAAAGCATTTTTACCAATTAAATTATTTTTATAAGCCTCATCGATTGCGGTTTGCAGTTTTTGTCCTTCATTGAAATATTCACCTCTAATATATATATAACATTTATGGGCATTAACTGCGTAAGAAGCAATTAAGCATCCTTCTATTAATTTGTGAGGTTCAAATCTTAATATATCTCTATCTTTGCATGTTCCAGGTTCTGACTCATCAGCATTGATTACTAGGTAATGTGGTCTAGACCCTACCTCTTTAGGCGCAAATGACCATTTTAGACCAGTTGGAAAACCAGCTCCACCACGTCCTCTAAGCTCAGAAGATTTAACTTCATTGATTATCCACTCTCTTCCTTTTTCTAAAATTTCTTTAGTTCCATTCCAATCATCTCTTAGTTTAGCAGATTCGATGTCAGCACCACTGTCATTATATAAGTTTTGAAATATTCTATCTTCGTCTTTAAGCATTTTTGTTACCTAATAAAGTTTTTCTATTGTTAACTGGTTCTGCATTTATTCTTCCAGAATAAGATCCTGGTTTTGGGATTTTATTTTGGTATATTGTCTCAATTATTTCTTCAAGTTTTTTATCATTCAAATCTTCATAATAATCCTCATTAACTTGCATCATTGGAGCGTTAACACATGCACCTAAACATTCAACTTCCATCCAAGAAATTTTTCCATCTTCAGATAATACATTTTCTTTTTCTGATATTTTATTTTTACAAACTTTAACTAAATCATACGCTCCTCTAAGCATACAAGGTGTTGTAGTGCAAACTTGAAAGAAATATTTACCAACTGGTGATAAATTATACATCGAATAAAAAGTTGCCACTTCATAAACTTTTATATAAGGCATGTTTAAAAATTTAGATATGTATTTCATTGCTTGTAACGGTATCCAATTATCATTTTGCCTTTGAGCTATATATAACAAAGCCATTACTGCACTTTGTTGTTTTCCATTTGGATAATTAGAAATAATTTTATTTGCAGCCTCTAAGCTTTTATCACTAAATTCAAAGTTTTCAGGCTGTTCTTTGTGAATTTTTTTTACGCTCATCTATCAACCTCTCCAAAAACAATATCCATTGAACCTAAAACTGCAGGTACATCAGCAAGCATGTGTCCTTTTATTAAATAATCCATAGCTTGAAGATGGGTAAATCCAGGAGCTCTGATCTTACATTTGTATGGTTTACTTGAACCATCTGAAATTAGATAGACACCAAATTCTCCTTTTGGTGCCTCAACTGCTGTATATATTTCATCTTTTTCAACCCTATATCCCTCTGTAAATAACTTAAAATGATGTATTAAAGCCTCCATAGACTGTTTAAGTTCTTTTTTTGGTGGAGGAGAAATCTTTCCATCTTCTGTTTTAATTGGTCCTTTTGGAATATTTTTAAGACATTGTTTAATAATTTTTACGCTTTCTCTCATTTCTTCAATTCTGCAAAGATATCTATCATAACAATCTCCATTTTTTCCAACAGGAATTTTAAACTCTAATTCGTCATAACAATCATAAGGTTGACTTCTTCTTAAATCCCAAGCTACACCAGAACCTCTTAACATTACTCCTGAAAAAGAATAATCTAGCGCATCTTGTTTGGATACAATTCCTATATCTACATTTCTCTGTTTAAATATTCTGTTGTCGGTAAGTAAAGTTTCTAAATCATCAATAATCTTTGGAAATTTTTCACAAAATTCATCAATATCACTTTCAAGTCCAGAAGGAAGATCTTTATGTACTCCACCAGCTCTAAAATAATTAGCGTGCAACCTTGATCCAGACACCCTCTCATAAAATCCCATTAATTTTTCTCGTTCCTCAAATCCCCATAAAGTTGGTGTTAACGCTCCAACATCCATTGCTTGAGTAGTTACATTCAATATGTGACTTAATATTCGACCTATTTCACAGAAAATTACTCTTATATATTTCGCCCTAGAAGGAAC
>CACKUI010000013.1 GCA_902603305.1 uncultured Pelagibacteraceae bacterium
GTTACTAATCCAACTGTAATTGTTACATTTAAGAATATATCAAATTCAAATAGCCATTTTAGTTGAAAAATATTTTCAATAATAAATTTTGATGAAATTATAGAAAAAATTGTAGAAAAAAGAATTATAGAAAAAAATGTAATTATAAATTCAATTAAAGATGAGTAAATTATTTCTTTTTTTGAAAATCCTAAAATCTTAAAAACTAAATTTTGGAAAGTTTTTATTTTTCCTTGTACTATAATTGCACTGGAAATAACAACCAATCCTATTATTACTGTAACAGTTGAAATTATAATGACCGCTATAAATACTTTATTAAGAACATCAGTAACTTTTTTTAAATAATCAGAAATTTTTACAATAGAAACACTAGGGAATTCATTTAAAAAATTAATATCATCAAATTTATCAATATTATTAAACTTCACTGTCGAAAGGTACTCATGTGGAATTTTATTTGCAAATTGAGGGTTTAGTAACATCGCAAAATTAATGCTCAGATCTCTATAATCAACTAGTCTAAAATTTACTACCTCGCCATCTATTTCTCTTCCATAAATGTTGAGAGTGAATATATCTCCAATTTTTACTCCAAAATCTTGTGCCACTTTGCTATCCAAAGAAATTTGTAGTTTGTCTGGGCTTGATAAATCCCACCACTTGCCTTGTGTTAAAGGATTATCTTTTGGTATCTCATCTGACCAAGATATTCTTCTATCATTCATTATAACCCAATAACTGTCATTAGTATTTTTGATATAAGAATTAGGATCTATCCCATTAATTTTTACAAGACCTGCTGAAACCATAGGAACCACTTCTAATTTTGACTTATTATCAGAATTAAATATGATATTTTCAAATTTTTCTCGTTGATCATTTTGAATTCCTAGGAAGAAATAATCTGGTGCAATTTCTGGAATAGATTTGGAAATTTCTCTTTTAAAGTTTGAACCAACAAATGCCAGTGTTAACAAAAGTGTCATTCCAAGACCTAAAGACATTATTGTAATGGGTGTGATACTTTTTGATTGAGTTATATTTTTAACAGCTATTTTTACTGAAATCTTTGAATTTTTATATTTTTTTAAAAAATGAATAATTGTGACAGAAAGATAATAAAAAATTAATAAACAGATAAAAAATGATACAAAATATGCAACACTATAAAATGGTATTGAAGACCTAATTGCAAAAAGACTAATTAATATTAGTAACAATACTATGCTAATTATCACAGATTTCACTGAATAATTAAATTGCAGACTTTGAAATACATTTCTAAATAAATTTGATGCTTTAACTTGATCTATAGAATTAACAGTTGGTATAGAAAATATTATCATTACCAACATTCCAACTAAAAAAACTATAATTAAATTTATAATAGAAAAACTTGCTTCTATATTTAAACCCAAGCCATCTGAAATATATTTATCAACTATTGGAATTAAAAAAAAACTTAACCCATATGAAAATACGGTGATTAAAACTAATAAAATAGCTAATTGCAAATAATAGATTGTCTTTATATTTCCTGAAAATACACCTATTGCTTTTTGAACTGCAATTGATGAATTTTTTTGATTTATAAATGATAAAAGAGTATTCGCTATACCAATACCAGCAATTAACATAGCACTTATTGATACAAGTGATAAAAATTGTGAAAAATTATCAACTATCCGTCTAATGCCTCCTGCTGAGTTTTCGGGGTATCTTAATCTAACTCTATTTTGATCTGTAAATAAGCTCTCTACTCTTTTAATGCCCTCTTTGCTGTTAACAGATTTGTTAAATTTAACTTTATATTCATAATTTAAAAAACTACCGAGGGTATTTAAATCTAGCTTATCTAAGGTTTTTTTTCCTGTTAAGGCAAAATCTCCAAATACAAATGCACCACCTATATCTGGTAAAACTTTAACTATTCCAATAACTATAAACTCTTTGTCTTGAACTTTTACAATGTCATTTATTTTTAAGTTTAAATTTTTAAAAATATTTTCATTTACTAATATTGAACTTTCTATCTGATTTAATTTTTCTAGTGCATCATTAGGTTCATAGAGTGCTTTTCCATACAATGGATAAAATTGATCAACTGATTTTACTCTAGTAAATGAAGTTTTATTGATTTTTTTATTAACAGTTGAAATCATTGTGCTAAATTCAACCATTTGAGAGACCGTAGCAAATTTAGTAATTTTATCTATTTTAGTTTGATCACCTTCTCTGTTGTTGTAGTCAATTTCTATATCACCCCCTAATAATAATTTTGCATTTTCATTAAGTTCATTTTCTAGACTGTCTTCAATTGTCATTATAGAACTTAAAATAAAGAGACTTATAAAAAGAGTAATAATTATGCTTGAGATCTTATTATAACTTCTTGTTAAATCTCTAAGAGCATATTTAAAATAAAGACCAAAATTTTGATTTTTATTCAATTTTACCATCCTTTATTTTAATAATTCTCTTAGAAAGATTTGCCAATTTATTATCGTGCGTAACCATAATTAAACTTGCATTTTCCTCTTTCACATAATCAAAAAGAATATCTGATATTAGCTCAGAATTTTCACTATCTAAATTTCCAGTAGGCTCATCTGCTAAAATTAATTCAGGCTTCATAACAATTGAACGTGCAATTGCTACTCTTTGCTGTTCTCCTCCAGATAATTGACTGGGTAAATTATTTAGCCTTTTCCCAAGGCCAAATTTATCTAGGATTTCTTTTGCTTTATTAATTGGATCTTTAATTTTATTAATTTCCAATGCTAAACTCACATTTTCTATAGCTGTATAATTGGGTATTAAATAAAACGATTGAAAAACAATGCCAATATTCTTTCGTCTTATCTCTGAAATCTCATCTTCTTTTAAACTCGAAATCTCAAAGTCTTTAAATTCAATTTTTCCTGAAGATGCTTTTTCCAAACCACCTATCAACATTATTAAGCTTGTCTTTCCTGACCCACTTTCTCCTACTACAGATATTGTTTCCTTATAATCAACTTCAAAGCTTACATCTTGTAAAACATTTATAAGATTGTTATCAGTATTATAGTTTAAGTTCACATCTGTTAGTTTAAGAAGTTTAGTCATGTTTAAAAAATGTATTATTAAAATAATTATATTATGTCTAGTTGCATTTGGGGTAAATGCTGAGAATAAAGTTGTTTTATTTGGAGATAGTTTGATGGCTGGATATGGACTTAATAAAGAAGATCATTTGTCTACAGTGCTTCAAAAAAATTTAAATAATAATGGATTAGATGTCAGAATTATAAATGCAAGTGTCTCAGGTGATACGTCTGCAGGAGGTTTAAATAGAATAAGTTGGACCCTATCAGAAAAGAATATTGATATTTTGGTTTTGGGTTTAGGCGCAAATGATATGTTAAGAGGTATAAAGCCAAACGAGACAAAAGAAAATTTAGAAAAAATAATTAAAATTATAATTGATAAAAATATTAAAATTATATTAGCAGGTATGATTGCCCCTGAAAGTCATGGTAAAGAATATAGGGATAAATTTAATATAATTTATTCTAACCTTTCTGATAAATATAGCTTAACTTTTTTACCTTTTCTTCTGGAAGGTGTTGCCTTGAAGCCAGAACTAAATCTAGAGGATGGAATACATCCAAATCCTAAAGGTGTTCAAATTATAAGTAAAAATATTGAAAAAAAGATAACTAGTTTGATTAATTAATTTAAAGCCTCACCAGCGCTTAAATAATTATATCCAAAAACATCTGCAACTGCTTTGTATGTTACTTCACCCTTATGGATATTTAAGCCAGCTAAGAAGTTTGGATCATCTTTTAAAGCTTTGTAATAACCATCGCTAGCTAATCTATTTAAAAAAGGAAGCGTGGCATTATTTAATGCGATGGTTGATGTTCTAGGGACACCACCCGGCATATTTGCTACACAGTAATGAACAATATCATCAACAATATAAGTTGGTTCAGCATGAGTTGTAGGTTTACTGGTCTCTACACATCCACCTTGATCAATTGCAACATCAACTATTACTGATCCTCGTTTCATATTCTTAATCATATTTTTAGTAACTAATTTTGGTGCTTCTGCTCCTGGAATTAAAACTCCTCCAACTAATAAATCGCATTCTGAAATTAATTTTTCTAAATCAGTTTTATCACTTAGCTGGGGAATAATTTTATCACCAAACATTTCTGATAGTTGTTTTAGTCTTGCCTCTGACTTATCTACAATGTGAACTTTTGCTCTCATTCCAGTTGCAATAATTGCAGCATTTTCTCCAACAACTCCTCCACCAAGAATTACAACTTCCGCAGGCTCTCCACCTGGAGCGCCTCCTAACAAAATACCTCTGCCTTTTTGATTTTTTTCTAAACAATGTGCACCTGCTTGAACTGACATTCTTCCAGCAACGGCACTCATGGGAGCTAATAATGGTAACCTGCCATTGTTATCAGTTACTGTCTCATAAGCGATACAAACAGCTTTAGAGTCTACTAAACCTTTTGTTAATTCTTTGGCAGCAGCTAAATGCAGATAAGTAAAAACAATTTGATTTTCTCTTAACATTTTTACTTCATTTGAAAGAGGTTCTTTAACTTTTACAATTATCTCTGCATCATTAAAAATATCTTCTGCCTTATCAATTATTTTAGCTCCTGCAGATTTATATTGATTGTTATCAAAGCCTGCTTCAAAACCACCGTTATTTTCAACTAAAACTTCATGACCATTTGAAGTAAGTGTCTTAACACTATCAGGTGTTAATCCAATTCTATTTTCTTGAGGTTTTATCTCTTTAGGAACACCTATTTTCATATAAGTGAATTAATTTTTTTTACTTTTAGAATAATTCGTAATTCCAGTTCTTAATTTATCAATTATTTCATCTATATGTTTTTTCTCGCAAATAAACATTGGAGCAATAATTAAACAATCACCTGTTGCTTTGAAGTTAACACCTGCATCATAACAATGTTTGAAACATGTAAATCCAGCTGCTCCAGGTTTTTTATCCATTTTAATATCTATTCCACCCATCATTCCATATCCTCTGATGTTGTCTACAACATCAATATCCTTTAATGACATCAATCCTTCTTGGAAGTATGGAGCTAAATTTTTAGCTCTATTAAATATATCTTCTTTTTCAAATATATCTTGTACTGCTAATCCAGCTGCTACAGAGACAGGAATTCCAGAATATGTATAGCCATGAAATAATTCAACAGACCCATGAGGTGATGCATCCATTACAGCATCATAGATTTCTTCTTTACAAGCAACAGCGCCTAAAGGACTTATTCCGTTTGTTGTTGCTTTTGCCATTGTAATAATATCTGGAGTAACACCATATTCTTGTGATGCAAACGGAGAACCTGTTCTTCCCCATCCAGTAATTACTTCATCAAAAATTAAAAGGATTCCATGTTTGTCACAAATTTCTCTTAATCTTTGTAAATATCCTTTTGGTGGAACAAGCGTTCCTGTTGATCCTGCAATCGGCTCAACTATGCATGCAGCAATATTTTCTGATCCAAAGTTTGTACAAATTCTCTCTAAATCATCTGCAATTTCTGCGCCTGTTTCTGGTTGTCCTGAAACAAATTTATGTTCTGGTAAATGCGTATGTCTCATATGAACAACACCCGGCATTAAAACACTCGCAAATGTTTTAACGTTGTTTATCATTCCGCCAACTGATGTTGCTCCAATATTCATACCGTGATAAGCTCTTTCTCTACCAACAAATCTAAATCTCTGTCCTTCTCCTCTTGCTTTGTGATAAGCAACTGAAATTTTTATTGCTGTCTCAACAGCAGTTGATCCACAAATAGTATAAAAAATTCTATTTAAGTTTCCTGGTGTGTGTTTTGAAATTCTTGTTGCTAATTCAAAAGAACCACCAAATCCTTGTTGGAATGGTTGTGCATAGTCTACTGTTCTTAATTGTTTAGTTATTGCCTCAATAATTTCTTCTCTACCATGTCCTAATGGATTACAAAATAATCCTGAACTTGCATCGATTTGTGTTTTACCGTGGTGGTTTTTTAAATAAACACCTTTTGCCTCAACTATTAACCTTGGGTTTGCTTTAAAATCTCTATTTGAAGAGAATGGCATCCAATGCTCATTTAAAGAATTAGGTATTTGTGGCTTTTCTGAACTCATAAAAAAATTTTTAAATTGTTATTATCACTCTCTCATAGACTAAAATAAAAAAATAGAAAATAATTTCTGTGCATTATTAGTATGTCATTACGTAATATAAAATACAACCAAAAGTTGAACCCATTTTAAACATCTTCAAATCACTTATGATTAATATGCTTACAAAATACATTTACTTATAATCAAAATTGAACTTAAATAAGGGTAATTAAATTTAATTAAGGAGATAAAATGAAGAAACTAATTAGCTTTATTTTAGGAAGTTTATTCGCTCTTAACTTGTCAATTTCAGCTGCAAATGCTGCTGCAAATGAAGTAAGAGTTGCTTACTTTCTAGAATGGCCAAGTCCAAATTTAGAGGACATGCAAAAAAAGAATTTTGCTAAAGCACTAGGAGTTCCAGTAAAATGGACTAACTTCACTAACGGTGGAGCTATGACTGATGCAATGCTAGCTGGGGATATTGATATTTCTTATTCTCAAGGTTTAGTACCTTTTATTAATGCTGTAAAATCTAATGCACCTATCAAATTAGTTGATATTGCAATGGAATATGGAATGGGTGGAACAACTTGTGTTACATCTAACGCTTCTGGAATTACAAAAGCAAATGGTTCTGAATTAGAAGGTAAAAAAGTTGCAGTTCCACTTGGAACTATGGCTGAGTACGTCTTTGACGAAAGTATGAAAGTTGTTGGAGCTGACAGAAGTAAAATGGATATAATTCAAATGGATCCTGAAGAGGGTGCTGCTGCATTAGTAAGCGGTGATGTTGTGATGGCATGTTTATTTGGTGGAAATTCTATCAAAGCTGCAGTTGCAGTTGGTTCAAGACTTTTAACAGTTCAAGAAGCAAGAGATGCTGGTATCTTAGGAATAGATATTACATCTGTAACTGACAAATTCATGAAAGAAAATCCAGGTATGCTTAGAACTTTTATAGAAGTAACTCATGAAGCAAATGACAGATATAGAGCTGGTAAAAGTGATATGAATTCAATGTCTAAAGCTTCAGAAATGAAAGTTGCTGACATGAAAGAAACTTTAAGTGGATTTAAATTTCTTACTCCAGAAGAGACTAAACAGTCAATGGAGAGCGGTAATCTTGATGGATTCCTAAAAGGTATGGGAACTCCAGGCGGTGCCGTTGATACTAGTTTTTTACCTTTATAATATTAAAGAGTAAAACAAATTTAATAGGCGCTAATTATTTAGCGCCTATTTTTTTTAATATAAGTTTTATATAAAGTTTCTATGAGTGACTTAGTTTCCAAAGATTTAAATATGATTTTTAAAACTCCCAAAGGAGAAACTGTTCACGCATTAAAGGATGTAAATTTTACTTTAAAAAAAGGAGAACTTCTCACTGTTCTTGGTCCTTCAGGATGTGGAAAAACTACTCTTTTAAATATTGCTGCAGGGTTTTTGAGACCTACCTCAGGCTCTATTGTTTTGGCTGGCAATGAAATTAATGGTCCAGGAGTTGAAAGAGGAATGGTTTTCCAACAAGGAGCTTTATTTGAATGGTTAACAGTTGCTGAAAATGTTGATTTTGGACTTAGGATGAAAAAAGAAGATCCAATAAAAACTGCTAAAAGAGTGGATGAATGGCTAGAAATTGTTGGCTTAAAAGGATTTGGTAATACTCCTACCTACCAATTATCAGGTGGAATGCAGCAAAGAGTGGCACTTGCCAGATGTCTAATAAATGATCCTGATTTAATATTAATGGATGAGCCATTAGGCGCACTAGACGCATTAACTAGAGAAAAGATGCAATCTTTGGTTCTTAAAATTTGGAAAGAGACAGGAAAAACTATCATCTTAATTACTCACTCTGTTGAGGAAGCGTTATTACTTGGTGAAAGACTATATGTAATGGCGCCAAGACCAGGAAGGATACATAAAGAATATAATCTACCTTTTGCAGAAATGGGTTTAAAGGAAGATTTAAGAGAAATTAAAAAAAATAAAGAATTTTCATCTAAGCGTGAAGAAATTTTATCCATGATTTGGAATATGGAAGAGGAAATTATGGGAAAAGAAAACTAAATGTTAACTCAAATAATAACCATACTTATATTTGTATCCATAATTGGATGCATTATGTACGGCAGAAGATTAATACAAACTGAGAAAGTTGATGCTGTATTTGGAAATCCTGAAAGAGCTAAAGGTGGAACTCATTGGGTTATTGTTGGAAGTGCTGCAATACTACTAGTATGGCTTTATTACTCTTGGGATATAGCAAAAGGTTTTTATCCAAAATCAGCGAATGAATTATGTCAAGTTGCTAAAATAAATGAATCACTTTTAGGATTAAAATATCAATTTCCGATAGAGGAAAGAGAGTTTAAAAGTACATCGATCATAAAGATTGAAAATAAAAATCTTCAAAAAATAACAGCTGAAATACAAAATTCTAAAGATCTTAGTAATCAACAAAAAACAATTTTGGTTGAATATATAAATAAAACAAAAAAATTAATTCCTTTATTAACTAATGAGGATTTAATTGAAATGGATACTAAAATTAAAATAAGTGAAATGACAAATGAGATTAAACAATTAAGTTCAAATTTTAAAAAAGAAGATTATCCATTTGAAAAAGAAGTTGAAAAAAGTGAACGGTTAAAAGCAATATCTGAACAAGGTAACTGGGGCATAACAACAGTTAGATCAGGAACTGGTACTATAGAAAATACTATTGAAGTTCCATTTGTTGCAGAAACCTCAAAAGGTTTAAAATTTCAAGCTGCAGCAGAAGAACTGAAAAAAATTAATGATAAATTTTTTAAATTAAGAAATCACAATCCACAGTTCAAAAGTTCAATTAAAGAACTGAAAGATGAAGTTAAAACATATAGAAAAAGTTTAGATGATAATGAGGAAATTGCCTCAGATTATGCTAAAAATATAGTCAAAATTGCAAGAAGAATTGAATTTGCAAGCATTTATCCGCCAAATGCACTAAATGAAATGCAAAAGGCGATTATTGAATTTGATGATCTTCAGGAAAAAGAACAAGCTGGTCTTAGATTAATTGATATTGTTTTATTTCCAGCTGGAACAATTGTTGCTAGTGGACCCAGTTGCTCGGAACAAGGTTCTGGGAGATGGTTACCTAAACCTTCAGACACAGTAAATAAATTCATCCTAATGTCTAATCCAAGTGTTGGATATAAAAATATACCTCTTTTATGGATAGAAATGATTGATGTTAGTTCAATAGTTGGATTTATTTTACCAGATTGGATTGCTGATATTTTACCAGGCGAATACCCTGTTCATACAAGTGAGGGAATAGTTAAAGAAAACTTTAAAGGTAAAGTATTAAAAGTTGTTACGGGTGATTTTAAACTATTCAAGATACCTGTGCCTTATGGTCATATATGGGACTCGTTCCTAAGAGTATTTTTAGGATTAGTTTTTGGAATAATTATAGGGGTTCCATTAGGTTTATTTATGGGACTAAACAGATTTGCTAAAGGATTTTTTGATCCTTTGATTGAATTATATAGACCAGTACCTCCACTTGCTTGGGCTCCTCTTATAATTTCAGTACTTGGAATTGATAATACTGGAAAAGTATTTTTGTTATTCATGGTTTCACTATCAATTATGATTATTTCAGCAAGAGCTGGGGCATCAGGAACACAATTATCTAAAATTCATGCTGCCCATTCCTTAGGTGCTTCTAAAAGACAAATACTAAGATATGTTATATTTCCAAATTCTTTACCTGAAATATTGACTGGGATTAGAGTCGCTGTTGGAATGTGTTGGGGAACTTTGGTAGCTGCAGAATTTTTAGCTGGAACTACTGGTATTGGATTTGTTGAAAATGTTGCAAAAAAATATTTTCAATATGAAGTAATTTGGATAACAATTTTTATCATGGGAATGTTAGGATTATTATTTGATATAACTTTAAGAAAAATAATTGATAAAACTATTCCATGGAGAGGGAAAGGTTAAAAATAAACTTTTAAGATCTAAACCTTTTTGAAAAAACCAATTGCAGCACCAATGGTCGTCAAAAATCCAGCTAATGGTAAAATTGCAACTGCATATTTTTTTGGCATATAATTCTCTTTGAACTCAATACCTTGCATACTAATTTCAAAATACCACATTTCCCAATACTTGCCTCTCATACCCTCTACAAGCTCAATTCCATAAATAATTAGGACTACACCAATTATCATAATCATAATTTTCCAGAACTGGCGTATGTATAAAGAAACTCTTTCTGGTAATTTTTCATATATTAAATTTAAAGCTACATGTTCATTATCTCTGGCTGTCAGAGAAAGTGCTATAAACATTAACCAAATATTACTTAATACTGTTAGCAAATCACCCCAAACTGGAGGGTTATTAAAAACATATCTCATTGTAACATTGTAAAGAGTGAAACCAACCATAGCAGCTAACAAGAGTGAGCACATTGCTTCCAACATGCGATGAATAAAACGGTCAATACTGTTTAAAAATTTCAACATTTAATTAATTACTCAATAAGTTTGGAAGAAACATTGTTAATTCTGGTACAACAAGAATAAAAAATAAAAGTAAAAACAATCCAATCAGATAAGGAATTAACGCGATAGCAACCTTTTCAAGACGGACCTGTGCTATTGTTGCAGAGGTAAAATAAGCAACACCAACTGGTGGCGTTACTGATCCTATTAAGAAACCGACTATCACAACCATAGCTGCTTGCACCTCTGGAAAGCCAGCTTGAGACATAACATTTACTAGTACTGGGCCAACAATGATAATGTTAACTGCAGAGTCCATTACCGTTCCAAGAAGAAAAATGAATAATATTAAAGCCAAAACAAATAATATAGGGGAATCTGCCAATCCCAAAAGCCACGTTTCGAGATCACCAATTGCACCAAGAGAAGTAAGTAACCAACTGAAAGGTCCTGAAGCAGCTATTATAATAAACACCATTGCTGAATTTCGGAATGCCCGACGAAAAGCACCAGTACAATCTTTCCACTTGATAGTTCGATAAACAAAGACACCTGTAAATAAAGCAACCAAAGCAGTGATAGCTCCAGCCTCAACAACCGATGCTACACCTCCCATTACTGAACCTACTAAAACCAATGGTATCAAAAGAGCGAATGAAGATCGATATAATTCTTTACCAGCTCTACGTACCGAGAATGGTTCATCGCTACGCTCAAAGTTATATTTAACTGCAAAGTAATGATTGATTACCATTATCACAACTCCAATCAAGATTCCTGGAACAATCCCTGCTGCAAATAAAGATGCAATCGAAATCTCAGTTGCGTTAGCAAGGACAATCATCATGATACTAGGTGGAATGATCCCTCCTATAGTAGAACTTACTCCTGTAACCGCAGCTGAAAATGCAGCAGGATAACCTGCTTTCTTCATTGCTGGTAAAACTAATGCCCCGACTGTAGCTGTATCTGCTACGACAGAGCCATTCATGCCAGCAAAAAACATACTAACAAGTACATTTACTTGAGCTAACCCTCCTTTTATTCGTCCAATTAACGCCCTACTCAAAGCAACTAAACGATCTGTAATCGTAGCACTTGTCATTAATTCACCAGTCAACATAAAGAATGCAATCGCAGTCAATGGAACTGAGTCAATGGCGGTAAACATTTGACTAGGTATTAAAACAAGAGGAACAGCATCTGTTAATAGAATATAAACAAATGGTATCAGTATTAATATAAAACCAATAGGAGCTCCTAATAAAATTAGAAAAAGGAGTACTACGAGTAAAATAATACTTTCCATAAATATTTTTAAGTTATGATTTAATTTGGGTAAAGATCATCTAACTCTAATAAATGAGCTAAATGATCTTTACACAGTTTTTTTTGAACGATTTACAGAGCCCCAGCTGCCTCTAACTGAGCTACAAATCCATCCATGCCTTGTTCCATAAGCACTCTTTTAGCTACTTCTGGTTCAAAAGTACCTTTAGCGTCTAACCAGGCACCAATTGCACCCGCTCTCCACTTAGTCATTTCCGCTTCTGTTGGCACATACCATTCTTTTGCAGATGCTTTGATTGCATCTTCACCATTCTTGATCCAAGCGTTATCTAACTCGTTTACTTTTTCTCCATAAGCATCAGCTGCCTGGTGTAACCATTTTCTCTGTTGGTCAGACAATGCATTATATTGTTTTGCGTCCATAGCTAGAATGTTTCCTGACCACATTCCACCAATCTCTGTGAAATACTTAGCAACTTCATGAAGTTTTGCTACATGCTGCCAAGGTGATGCTACATACTGGCCTTCAACTACACCCGACTGTAGGCCTTGATATAATTGGCTCCAGTCATATGGTGTTGGAGTTGCACCCCAATTTTTAACTAGCATGAACTCAACTGGACTTTTTGTAGTACGCCATTTTAGTCCCTTCATATCATCAGGTTCATGAACTGGTTTAGTCGCATTTCCAAGTTGTCTAAATCCACCACTTGAATAAACAGAAAGGCAAATATGACCGGCATTTTCAAGTGCGAGCTTACACTGTCTTTCAGCTAACCATTCATCTGATATTCTTTTTGCATCTTCCAGTGATTTAAAAATGAAAGGCAAATCAAAAATTGCTAACTCTGGTCCAAAGTTACCATAGTTTGCCGTAGAACTAGTCCAAAGAGCTATAAGTCCTTGGTTGGCTTGTTCACCACATTTTTGTTCTGCACATAAGCTTCTTTGATAATGTGGCTCGATTTTCATTTTACCACCAGATGCTTTTTCCATAGCTGGTATAAGCGCTTGATCTATAGCATCTCCAATTGGCA
>CACKUI010000014.1 GCA_902603305.1 uncultured Pelagibacteraceae bacterium
TTAAAAAATTCTTCATTAGATCAAGCAATTGAAATTGTTAGAAGAAGAGTTGATGAAGTTGGAACAAATGAACCTAATATTCTAAAAAGAGGAAATGATAGAATTTTAGTTGAATTACCTGGTTTAGATGATCCAAATAGAATTAAATCTTTACTTGGAAAAACTGCAAACCTCACATTTCAATTTATTTCACAAAATAATGAAGAGTCGTTTGGAACAGAAAAACTATCTTTTGAAGATGGTTCCAGAGACGCAATTGTAAGTAAAAGAATAATTTTAAGTGGTGATAATCTAGTTGATGCAAAGCCAACTATGAATTCTCAAACAAATGAAACAGTAGTTTCGTTTAGTTTAGATAGAGTGGGTGCCAAAAAATTTGGTAAAGCAACTAGTGCGGGGGTTGGCAAACAATTGGCAATAGTTTTAGATGGTAAAATAATTAGTGCTCCTACAGTTAGAGAACCTATAATTGGTGGTTCTGGGCAAATTTCAGGTGACTTTACCTTTCAATCTGCAACAGATCTAGCATTATTACTTAGATCTGGAGCATTGCCTGCACCTTTAAATATAATCGAAGAAAGAACAGTTGGACCAGACTTAGGTCAAGACTCAATAGACGCTGGTATTTTATCTTTATTTATTGGTTTCTTGTTAGTTATTTTATTTATGATTTATAAATACAGAGCATTTGGATTAATTGCTAATTTAGCTCTTGTCTCAAATCTCTTTTTGCTAATTGGTATTTTAACTTTGTTTGAAGCAACATTAACTCTACCTGGAATTGCAGGTATTATTTTAACAGTTGGTATGGCTGTTGATGCAAATGTATTGATTTTTGAACGTATCAAAGAAGAGACTAAAAATGAAAAAAATCCAATAATAGCTTTTGATGCCGGATATACAAAATCAAGAACAACTATTTTAGATGCAAACATTACAACATTAATAGCAGCATTCATTTTGTTTTTTATGGGATCAGGACCTGTAAAAGGTTTTTCAGTAACTTTAGGTGTTGGAATTTTGACCACTTTGTTTTCAGTATATTTTATAGCAAGATTGTTAACTTCTTTGTATGTAGTAAAAAATAAAGATAAGGAGCAGCTACTTTAAAATGAGAGACATTTCTTTTAATAAGTTTTATAGAAAATTTAATATATTATCACTCATTCTAATAGTGATTTCATTGTTATTTTTAATTTTCAAAGGTTTAAATTACGGTGTTGATTTCAAAGGTGGTACTTTAATTGAATTAAGAACTACAGATAAAACCAACAATATTAGTCTTATTAGAGATAGCTTTAATCAAATGAATTTAGGAGATGTATCTGTCAAAAAATTTGGCAATGAAACAGACTTTATTGTTAAGTTTGAAAAGCAAAATTCAAATGATCCTGAATTTATTAAAAATATTCAAAATAAATTATCTAGCTCTATTGGCGATTTCGACTTTAGAAGAGTAGAAAATGTTGGTCCTAAAGTAAGCTCAGAACTGTTAAAATCAGGAATTATTGCTATAAGTTTATCGCTTGCAGCGATGCTATTGTATATTTGGATAAGATTTGAATGGCAGTTTAGCTTAGGAGCTATTTTAGCAATATTTCATGACGTTATTATTACATTAGGTATATTTTCTATATTCTCACTTGAGATAAACCTTTCTATTGTAGCCGCTGTTTTAACTATTGTTGGTTACTCTATGAATGATACCGTTGTTATTTTTGATAGAGTAAGAGAAAATTTAAGAAAGTATTCTGATATTAAAATTTTTGACTTAACTAATATTTCAATTAATGAAACTTTATCTAGAACAATAATTACATCTGTAACTACATTGTTAGCTCTTTTTTCAATATACTTATTCGGTGGTGAAATACTAAAAGGCTTTTCTTTAGCAATGATATTAGGAGTTATTTTTGGAACTTACTCTTCAATATATATCGCAAATCCTATTTTAGTTGCACTTAATGTCAGCCAAAGAACAATAGTTAAAGAAGAAAAAGATTAATATAGGTTTTGAGCTATTACCATCGTCAGAAGCATTGGCAAAGATAGAAGTGTATTTGTTCTAGAAAATAGCATCGCAGTTTTTGCAGATTTAGCTTTAACATCGGCTTCAACCTCAACAATGCCTAAAGCTTTTTTCTGATTTGGCCAGATTACAAACCATACATTAAATGCCATTATAATTCCTAACCACATACCAATTCCTATGGCAGTTGCTTTACCACCACCTGATCCAATTCCCAGTGTCATAGCTTGATGAACATAACCGTTTAAATATGCTAAGATCAGTCCTGATATTACTGTAACTAAAGCTGCCCATCTAAACCAAAAAAGAGCTGCAGGCGCAATAACTTTTCCAATCGCCGGTTTTTGTTCGTCAGGTATTTTAGTCATATTTGGTATTTGAACAAAATTAAAATACCAAAGTAAACCGATCCACATAATTGCAACAATGACATGTATATACCTAAATAACCAACTCCAAAAAACTACGTCAATATCAAAACCACCATTTCCAAAGTATAAACCTAAAAATAGTAAAATAGATAATGCTAAAGAGATATGAACTGTTTTAGATAATGATTGAAGAATCGAAATCATAATAATTGTAATTTATAACATTTTTAATAAAAATTTAAGCAGTTTTTTTGAACTTATTGTCCAACATTGGTTTCAAAAACTTTCCTGTATAACTATCTTTAACATTGATAATTTCCTCAGGTTTACCTTCAGCTATGATATTTCCTCCCTTTACACCACCATCTGGACCCATATCAACTATATAATCAGCAGTTTTTATAACATCTAAATTATGCTCAATAACAACGACAGTATTTCCAGTTGCAACAAAGGTATGTAAAATTTCTAATAATTTTTTAATATCGTGTTGATGCAGTCCTGTTGTGGGTTCGTCCAATATATATATTGTTCTTCCAGTAGATCTTTTAGATAATTCTTTTGCTAGTTTAATTCTTTGGGCTTCACCACCTGATAAAGTAGTGGCTTGTTGACCAATTTTTATATATCCTAAACCAACTTTTTTAAGTGTAAGCAATTTTGTTTTTATATTAGAAATATTTTCAAAATACTCGCACCCCTCATCAACGGTCATATCTAAAACATCTGCAATACTTTTGTCTTTAAATTTAATTTCTAATGTTTCTCTATTATACCTAGTACCTTTGCATTCATCACAAGTTATATATACATCAGGTAAAAAATGCATTTCATATGTTATTACCCCATCACCTTCACAAGCTTCGCATCTTCCACCTTTAACATTAAATGAAAATCTTCCTGGCTTATAACCTCTACTTTTTGACTCTGGTAAATTTGTAAACCAGTCTCTTATTGGACCAAACGCACCAGTATAAGTCGCTGGATTAGATCTAGGAGTTCTACCAATAGGGGATTGATCTATATCAATAATTTTATCAACTAATTCAATACCTTTAAATCCTCTAAATGGTTTTGGAATTTTTCTCGATTTATTATTATTTAGGGTAAGATTTAAAGCATTGTAAAGAGTTTGAAGTATTAATGTTGATTTACCACTTCCTGAAACACCCGTTACACAGGTAAAACTTCCAAGTGGAATTTTAAGATTTACGTTGTTTAGATTATTTCCACTTGCTCCATTAATTTCTAAAAACCTTCCATTTTTTGCCAATCTTCTAGTCCTTGGTATTGGTATGAAGCTTTTATTTGACAAATATCTTCCTGTGATACTTTCGTTATTATTTAATATATCTTTGTATGATCCTTGCGCAATTACTTCACCTCCTTTGTTTCCAGCTTCAGGGCCAAGATCGATTATGTGATCTGCATTTTCCATAGTCTCAGTATCATGTTCTACAACTATGACTGTATTGCCTAAGTCTCTAAGTCTTTTTAATGCATTTATTAATTTTACGTTATCTTTTTGGTGTAAGCCAATAGATGGTTCATCAAGTACGTATAATACCCCTGTCAATCCTGAACCTATCTGCGAAGCAAGTCTTATTCTTTGTGCTTCACCACCTGACAAGGTTCCAGACTCTCTTGATAAAGTTAGGTAGTCAAGACCAACATTTAGCAGAAAATTTAATCTCTCATTAATTTCTTTTAAAATGTGCTGAGCAATTTTAAGTTGACGTTTATCTAATTTTGTCTCGAGTGATTTAAACCATTCTTTTGCATCAAATATAGATTTTTCAGTTACTTCACTTATATTAAGGTCATTAATTTTAACACAAAGTGCTTCGTCTTTTAATCTGTGACCGTTACACCTTTCGCATTTTGTATCTGATTGGTATTGAGATATTTCCTCTCTTTTCCAATCACTATCAGTTTCTAAAAATCTCCTCTCTAAATTATTTACTACTCCTTCGAATGTTTTTTTATGTGAATATTTTTCATATCCATCATCATATGAAAATTTGATTTCTTCATCATCAGATCCGAATAATATTACATCTTTAATTTTTTTTGAAAGTCTTGACCATCTGTCATTTAATGAAAAACCATAATGTTTTGCTATAGAAGCTAAAGTTTGTGCATAATATAATGAGGATGATTTTGACCAAGGCTCTATAGCTCCATCTGCAATAGTTTTCTTTTCATCAGGCACAACTAATTTTGGATCTACATTTAATTTAACACCTATACCTTCGCATTCTTCACACGCACCATAAGGGCTATTAAAAGAAAAAAGTCTAGGTTCTATTTCTTCAATTGTAAAACCACTTTCAGGACAAGCAAATTTAGTTGAAAAGATTAAATTTTCAGTTTTTCTAAATTTTTTTGGAAGCGTTTCATCTTCATATTCTACAAACATTAGTCCATTTGCTAGATTAACAGCAGTTTCAACACTTTCAGCCAATCTATTTCCTAATGAAGCGTTTAAAACAATTCTATCAACTAGAACTGCTATATCGTGTTTTAATTTTTTATTCAGTTCTGGGACTTCATCTATATCATAAAGTTTATTATCAACTTTAATTTTTCTAAATCCTCTTTTCTTATAGCCAAGAATATCTTTTCTATATTCTCCTTTTCTTCCTCTAACAACTGGTGCATATAAAAAAATTGTTGATTTTTTTGGGAGTGTTTTAATTTTATCAACAATTTGACTTATAGTTTGAGAAGTTATTGGTAGTCCTGTGAATGGTGAATAAGGGATGCCGGCTCTTGCATAAAGAACCCTCATGTAATCATAAATTTCTGTAACAGTTGCAACTGTAGATCTTGGATTTTTTGATGTATTTTTCTGTTCAATTGAGATTGCTGGACTTAATCCTTCAATTAAATCAACATTTGGTTTTTTCATCTTATCCAGGAATTGTCTTGCATAAGCTGACAAGCTTTCAACATAACGTCTCTGTCCTTCAGCATATACAGTATCAAAAGCTAAGGATGATTTTCCAGATCCTGATAGGCCTGTGATAACAACAAATTTTTCTTTTGGAATCTCTAGTGTAATATTCTTTAAATTGTGCTCTTTTGCACCCTTAATAACTATCTTTTTAAGCATAATTTTTGTTGCTTTAGATTAATATAATTAATATTCAAGTTAATAAGTGATATAATAAACATTCTTAAATATTAAAATATTATGGCTGGAAGTTTAAATAAAGTATTATTAATTGGTCGTTTGGGCGCAGACCCCGAAGTTAAGCAAATGGTGAACGGAAAAAGTGTTGCAAGACTTAGTCTTGCTACTAGCCAATCCTGGAAAGATAAAAATACTGGAGAAAAAAAAGAAAAAACTGAATGGCATAGAGTAGTAGTTTTTAATGAAGGTTTGGTAAATGTCGTCCAGCAATATTTAAAAAAAGGCGCACAAGTATACGTTGAAGGACAACTCTCAACAAGAAAATGGAAAGACGAACAAAGTGGTCAAGATAAATACTCAACCGAAATTTTAATTCAAGGTTATAATTCATCATTAACAATGCTTGGTGGCGGCAATCAAAATAATATTGCGTCACAAGATAATAAGCAAAATTTTGATG
The DNA here is from genome assembly GCA_902603305.1 of uncultured Pelagibacteraceae bacterium. Classification (GTDB taxonomy): domain Bacteria; phylum Pseudomonadota; class Alphaproteobacteria; order Pelagibacterales; family Pelagibacteraceae; genus Pelagibacter. The sequence continues at coordinate 5,997 of CACKUI010000014.1, forward strand.
ATGCACCTGCACCAGATCAAAGTGGTTTAGACGACGATATTCCATTTTAATTAACATGGAAAAAAACGAAATTCCAAAAATAAATAATATTAAGCCAATCTCAATGTATGATGAGATGAGCTCATCATATCTTTCTTACGCTATGAGTGTTATAGTAAGTAGGGCATTACCTGATATCAGAGATGGATTAAAACCTGTTCACAGAAGAATTATTTATGCTATGCACAAAGGTGGTTTTGATTGGTCAAAACAATTTAGAAAATCTGCAAGAATTGTTGGAGATGTAATTGGTAAATATCATCCACACGGAGATCAAGCTGTTTATGATGCTTTAGTTAGGATGGTCCAAGAATTTTCAATGAGCTTACCCTTAGTGGATGGACAAGGTAATTTCGGTTCTATAGATGGGGATCCTCCTGCAGCAATGAGATACACTGAAACTAAACTTGCAAAAGTTTCTCAGTTTTTAATTGATGATATAGAAAAAAATACTGTATCATTTAAAAGTAATTACGATGAAACAGAGCAAGAACCTATTGTATTGCCAGCACAATATCCAAATCTTCTCGTCAATGGTGCTGGTGGAATTGCAGTTGGAATGGCAACAAGTATACCACCTCATAATTTAGGTGAGGTTGTAGATGGAACCTTGGCATTAATTAAAAACAAAGATATTAAAATTAATGAATTAATGAAACATATACCTGGACCAGATTTTCCAACCGGTGGATTAATAATTGGAAAAGATATAATTAAGCAAGGATACAAAACTGGAAGGGGATCTTTTAAGATACGTGGAGAAATTTCAGTAGAAAATTTAAAAAATGGCAAAGATAGACTTGTAGTTTCATCAATACCTTACCAAATTAACAAATCTAATTTAAATGAAAGAATTGCAGAACTAGTAAGAGATAAAAAAATTGAGGGTATCAGTGATATTAGAGATGAATCTAATAGTGAAGGTATAAGAGTATCAATTGATCTTAGAAGAAATGTTGAACCAGAAACAGTTAAAAGACAGTTATATAAGTACACCTCAATAGAGTCATCTTTTGGTTTTAATTCATTGGCAATTGTTGATCAAAAACCTAAGACCTGCAATCTCAAAGATTTTTTAGAAAACTTTTTAAAATTTAGAGAAGATGTTGTTATAAAAAGAACTAAATTTGATCTTAAAAAAGCAGAGGAGAGAGTTCACATTTTATTAGGATTATCTGTCAGTGTTGAAAATATAGATAAAGTCATTAAAATTATCAGATCATCAAAAAATCCAGAAGAAGCAAAAAATTCACTTTTAAAAACAACTTGGAAAATAAACCAAGCATCAAAACTTATAAAATTAGTTGATAATAAAAATTACAAAGGAAAATATGTTCTATCTAAGGATCAAGTTATATCAATATTGGAACTAAGACTTCAAAAATTAACTGCTATTGGAATTAACGAAATAGAAATAGAAATCAAAAAATTAGCTGAAGAGATTTCAAAATATAAAAAGATTATAAATTCTAAAAATGAGTTGTTAAAAGTAATAAGCAATGACCTTCAGACAATTAAAGATAAATTTTCAGTACCTAGAAGAACTAAAATTATTGATGCTGTACTAAATTATGACATAGAAGAAACAATACAAAAGGAATCAGTAATAATTACAATAACACTTCAAGGATATATAAAAAGAGGTGCGCTAAGTGGAGTAAAGCAACAAAAAAGAGGCGGAAAAGGAAAAACAGGAATTAAAACTAGAGAAGAAGACTCAGTTGTTCAAACATTATCTGTGGATACACATACGTCTCTATTATTTTTTTCTACAGAGGGTTTAGCTTATAAAGTTAAAGCCTGGAAAATACCTGAAGGTTCAGCTTCATCTAAAGGTAAATCTCTCTTCAATATTTTGCCCCTAAAAAACCATCAATCTATAAGTTCGATTATGCCTTTTCCAGATGAAGAAGTTGATAAAAAAAACATGCATATCATATTTGCAACAAGTAAGGGGAAAATCAGAAAGAATAATTTAGAAGATTTTTCATCTATTAATTCTTCTGGAAAAATTGCAATGAAATTAGACTCTGATGACAAAATTATTGGGGTAAAAATATGTACAGATGATCAAGATATAATGCTAAATACAAAATTTGGTAAATGCATAAGGTTTGAATCTAAAAAACTTAGAGTCTTTAAGGGCAGATCTTCTAAAGGTATTAGAGGTATTAATCTTTCAGAGCAAGATACGATTGTCTCGTTATCTATAATAGATAAAGATGATATTAAAAAAAGTAAAAGTAAAACTAAAGATGAAAAATCTGAAGCTAAAGCTAAAGAAAAATTTATCTTATCAATTACAGAAAATGGTTATGGTAAAAGAACATCACATTATGATTTTAGAGTTACAAATAGAGGAGGAAAGGGAATAATTGGTATAGTTAATTCTCCAAGAAATGGTAATGTTTCATCATCTTTTCCCGTGTTTGAGGGCGATCAAATATTAATTTCTACTAATAAAGGTAGAGTTATAAGGACTGCAGTTAAAGAAATAAGGATTGCTGGAAGAAATACGCAAGGAGTAAGAATTATTAAGTTAACTGGCGATGAAAAGGTTGTCTCCTCAATTAAATTAGAAGATAATTTGGTTTAATGAAAAATATAGCTATATATCCAGGGACATTTGATCCAATAACAAATGGTCATATTGATGTTATTAAAAAAGCTCTAAAATTGGCAGATAAAATTATTGTTGGTATATCTGATGGTAATGAAAAGAATTTTTTATTTCCAATAGATGAGAGATTAAAAATTGTCTCAAAAGCTTTATATGGAGACTTAAAGCTTCCAAAAAATAGAATTCAAGTGATTAAATTTAATTCATTAACAACTGAATTATGTAAAAAATATAAATCAAATCTAATACTCAGAGGCTTGAGGGCCGTTTCAGACTTTGAATATGAGTTTCAACTAGCTGGAATGAATAGAAAATTAAATAATAAAGTTGAAACTGTCTTTCTTATGTCTGACGTTGAAAATCAGATTATTTCATCGAGATTTGTTAAAGAAATAGCTTTACACAAGGGTGATTTAAGGAAATTTACAACTAAAAGCACCATCAAATCACTGAAAGCAATTTATGCTTAAAAAAATTAGTATTTTATTTTTATCAATATTATTAACAACAGCTTTAAATGCAAAGGAGAATACAATGATACTTAAATTAAAAGATGGAGATTTAAAAATTGAATTATTTCCAGACGTGGCACCAAACCATGTCAAAAGAATAACAGAACTAGCTAATAGTGGAAAATATGACGGTGTCGTTTTTCATAGAGTAATTGATGGTTTTATGGCTCAAACTGGTGATGTTCAATTTGGAAATTCATCTTCTGAAAGTTTTAACTTAAGTAGAGCTGGTATGGGTGGATCAGATATGCCTGATCTTAAAGAAGAATTTAATGATTTGCCACATGAAAGAGGAACGTTATCAATGGCAAGATCTTCAGATCCAAATAGTGCAAACAGTCAGTTTTTCATTTGTTTTGGTCCAACACCTCATCTTGACAGACAATATACAGTATTTGGAAAAGTAATTGAGGGCATGGAGTTTGTTGACATGATAACCAAAGGCGATGGACCAAATGGATCTGTTTCTAACCCAGATAAAATAATTAGCTTTAAATCTGAGTAAAATTTAATGAATGGAACACATAAAGAAGAATTTCTCTTTTAGCGTAAAACATCAAAATAAAAATTATCGTGTTGGATTAATTGAAACACATCGTGGAGAAATAAATACTCCTGCATTTATGCCTGTTGGTACTCAAGCCACAGTTAAAGGAGTGTTTATTGATGATATTATTAAAACAGGAAGTGAAATAATTCTTTCAAATACTTATCATTTAATGATTAGACCTGGAACCCAGAGGATCGAAGCTGTTGGTGGGTTACATAAGTTTATGAATTGCAAACTTCCTATTTTAACTGACTCCGGAGGTTATCAAGTGATGTCTTTATCGAAATTCAATAAAATTGATAGAGACAAAGGAGCAATTTTTCAGTCACATATAGATGGAAAAACGTTTGTTTTAAGTCCTGAAGAAAGTATTAAAATTCAAAAAAAACTTAATTCAGACATTGTTATGGTGATGGATGAGTGTCCAAAAAATACTAACGATTATAATGTAATTAAAACCTCTATGGATTTATCTACGGAGTGGGCTAGAAGATCTAAGGAAGAATTTGGAATAAATCCACAAAAAGCTTTGTTTGGTATAGTTCAAGGTGGATTATTTAAAGATTTAAGAAATGAATCTCTTGATAAGTTAATGGATATAGTATTCGACGGGTATGCTATTGGTGGCCTAGCAGTTGGAGAAACTCAAAAGGAAATGTTTGATGTTTTAGATGGTATCAAGGATAACTTACCAATTGATAAACCAAGATATTTAATGGGGGTGGGAACTCCATCTGATATATTAGGTGCTGTTAAGAGAGGAATTGATATGTTTGATTGTGTCTTACCAACCAGATCAGGACGAACTGGATTAGCTTTTACTTGGAATGGCAGAGTCCAAATAAGAAATTCTGAAAATAAATTAGATAATACACCCCTAGATAGTAGTGTCAGTAAATTTGACTTAAACAAATACTCTAAAAATTATTTAAATCATCTTCATAATACCAATGAGATGCTAGCTTCAATGATATTAACATTAAATAATATAAACTTTTATCAAGAACTTATGTATGAAATTCGAAAAAATATCAAAATGGGAACTTTTGAAGAATTTCATGACAAGTATATTAATATTTTGTAAATTTTAACCATTGCCAAATATCAAAAAATCAATATAAGAATTTTCGTGTTGGGCCCTTAGCTCAGTTGGTAGAGCAATTCCCTTTTAAGGAATGGGTCGATGGTTCGAGTCCATCAGGGCTCACCAACGCATCAAGCGATAGGTGGATATTTTAAAATAATTTCGTTCATCCAATTATTAATTTGGTCAATTCTTCTGTCATTTGATGGATGTGTACTCATAAACTCAGGTGGTTCATTACCTTTATTCGCTTTCTTCATTCTTTCCCATATTTTAGTAGTTTCTCTAATATCGTAACCAGACAAAGACGAAAAAATTAATCCTAAATAATCAGCTTCGCTCTCTTGTTTTCTTGTAAAAGGGTTCATAATTCCAATTTGGGATAACAAGCCAACTGTATTCATACCTGTTGTTCTATTAACTTGAGATAACTTTCCACCAGTAGCTATATCTATTATTCCAGTTGTTGTATTTAATAATACTGTTCTGCTTGCTCTTTCAACTGAATGTTTTGCAACAGCGTGAGCAATTTCATGACCCATTACAGCTGCCAAACCATCATCATTTTTAGTAATATCTAACATACCAGTGTAAACAGCTATTTTTCCGCCAGGCATGCACCATGCATTTTTAACTTTTTTATTATCAATTAAAATATACTCCCATGAAAAGTTCACAGTCGGGTCATCCATATTATTCTTGTAAAAATACTCTGATATTGATGTTTCTATTTTAGATCCAATTCCAATAATTTTATCTAAACTCTCTTTATCATCACTTAATTTAGCTTTTTGTTTTACTTTTTCATACAATTGAGCAGCTTGAGCATTTAATTTTGATTCTGGAATTAATTTTAATTGCCTTCTTTCTGTGATCGGAGCAGTAGTACATGCGTGTAATCCTACAGAAAGACACCCACAACCCATTAAATATATAAAATTTCTTCTATTCACTTTTCTTAATATTTATATTACATGTAATTTATAATCAATTAAAGATATGTCGAAACTAAGAAGAAAAAAAATTTCATTTATTGCAAGACTAAGAAACTATTTTATTACAGGAATAGTTGTTTTAGTCCCAATAGGAATAACATTATATCTCACAACATTTTTTATATCAATATCATCAAAACTAATTCCGCAAGGAATAAATCCAAATAGCTATTTACCTTTTGCAATACCAGGTCTAGAAATCCTACTTTCAGTAATTTTTATTACTCTTGTAGGAGGTTTGTCACTCTCTTTTATTGGTAAGAAGTTTTTACAGCTGTTCAATGATTTATTAAAAAAAATTCCAATATTAAGAACTATATATTCTGCTATTGGACAAATGACAGAAACATTTGCCCCTAAAAAGGGATCAAAAAAAAGCGTAGTTCTAATTCAATACCCTCGAAAAGGTACATGGGCAGTTGGTTTTGCTACAAAAGAAAATAAAGGTGAAATTTCAAAAAAAACTAACACAGAATTAGTAAATGTTTTTGTTCCTACAACGCCAAATCCGACTAGTGGTTTTTTATTAATGTTTCCTAAAAGTGAGATTGTATATCTAGATATGACATTTGAAGAGGCATCAAAATTTATTGTCTCGGCTGGTACATCGGATACTAAAACTAAATAGTCTCATTAATTACAGCAACTTTGTCATAAAGTTTGATAAGTTTATTAAAGTTATTTATTTTAACGTTATTTTTTTCAATTTTTTTAACCTCCTTTTCTGCAATATTGAAAAGATCTTCATGTTGAATAGGATCTGCTAGGTTATATTTTTTTAAACCACTTTGCTTAAATCCTAAAATATCACCATATCCTCTAATTTTTAAGTCTTCCTCCGCAATTTTAAAGCCATCATTAGTATTTTTGAGAATTGCTATTCTCTTGCGTGCATTTTCACTCAATCCTGCTTTAAACATAAGTATACATGATGACTCTTTGTTACCTCTGCCAACTCGTCCTCTCAATTGATGTAGCTGAGATAAACCATATTTATTTGAATTTTCAATGACGATTACATTGGCATTTGGAAAATCGATACCAACTTCTATTACTGTAGTTGAAACCAATATATCTATCTCTCTATCATTAAACTTATTTAATACTTTATCTTTTTCTTCCTTACTCATTGCTCCA
>CACKUI010000015.1 GCA_902603305.1 uncultured Pelagibacteraceae bacterium
AACTGCTCAATTAGAAGTAATTCATTAGTAGTATAATTAAAATACACATATCTAGAAAATTTGTTATAAATAAATGTTGGATTTCCAACTATGACGATAAACGAATTTCGTAATAACCATTACGGACGTGGGGGCAGTACCCACCACCTCCACCATTTTCAACTTATGGGGGTGAATTAGGATCGACGGGTGTCTAAAAGTTGTTCTTTCGTCCGGTATTGTTCCGCCGTGATGGACTAATTTATAAATGCTAACGAAAGTTACGCACTTGCAGCTTAATTAGTTTTCTAATTAAGTTACGGGGTCCGGGGCACCTGGCAACAGAACGCCCCTTCCTATTTTAAAAATAGTTTTAATTATCAACGTAAATTTAAAAATACAACCGAGCGAGTCGGCCTGTTGTCGGCATTTATTGCATGATCAATGAAATTAGTTTTTCAGGTTCATAGTCTTCAGCAATTGAATGAACATCCAAAACTCTTTTGTTTTCGTAATCGATAATAGTAAATTTATTACCGTGACCCTTCATCATTATAGCTTTTGATTTCAAACCATAGGGGTTTTTTGTATAAAAAAATTTTCCGTATTTTGGTCCCCAACCTCTTCCAGTTTCCACAGAATTTTTAATTCCATCTCTTAAATATTTTCCCATACAAGAGTCTGGGTCATTTATTTTTTCCATTAAATAAATTCCTGTTCTCAACCAATCATATCTAGTTGCCCAAACCCAGTTCCACATTGCTGGTAATTTATGGTATCCATGAATTTTTATTACTTTTTCATTTCCTATCTCACTGAATAATTTGCCCTCCATTAATTTTCTAAACTTAGAAAAACTTCCAATGGCCTCTATAGCAGCTGCTACAGCTAAATCTGGTTGTAAATTAGAATAATAAAATTTATTATCACCAAGTTGTTCATCAATTTTAGCTCCTTCAGCTCTTAAAAAGCTAACTATATTATAAGGGTAAGGCACCGCCTTTTTAAATCCTCTTTCACCAATAATATTATCACGTGCCATCATATTTAATGAGTCTTTCAATGTTATTTTTCCATAGTAACTATTTTTTAACTTTGGAATAAGCTCTGCGTAGGATTTATTTGGATCAATTAATCCTTCACATTGGGTTATACCAACCATTAAGGAAGCTATACTTTTGCTTTTAGAAAACCCATAAAGGTAAGTTTTGTTGGTTATTTTTTTCTTAGTATTAAATATTCCTATATTAGATTTTGTTAAGTCATGAGTTACCTTACCTTTCTCATAATATAAAATACTTGTGATTGAGGAATTATTTATAAAATCTAAAGTCTCCTTTGATAAATCAATAATATTAGAATCAAGTTTTCTTATTTTTTTTTTATTTTTAAATTTATATATACAAGTGTTTTCTGAGTCACATTTCTTTTCCCATTTTTTCAATTTATCATGAGACCACTTATCAAATTCTTTTATTTTAAGCTCAGGAATTTTAGATCTCATGTGTTTTGCAAAAGCAAATTCAGCAGAATTCGACACTAAAAATACCAGTAATATAATTCCTAAAATCTTTTTCATAGTCTAAGATTATCAAATCATAAACCATGAGTCCAAAATATAGGTCTTGGTCAACCAATTTTTTGGTCGGCATAATTCTATTATTTACGTAATTTGATTATTGCTATGTGTTGAATAAAAGGATTATTGAAACAAAGTTAAGGGCACCTGGCAACAGAACGCCCCTTAACATTTGTTAGAATATTTTTAAGTAAAAACATCATTTAAAAAAAAATGACCTGGATGATCGGCCTATTAAGGGACAAAAATTTTCAGTCAGATGTTTCCTCTCCTAAATTTGTATAACACATTCCCAATACAAATTTAGAAATTGACTCTCTTCTTAAATTATACGTTTGTATAATTCTATGAAACCATAAAGGAATACTTCTCTCAAATTTAACCTCTAGTATTGTAAAACCAGCCTTACAAATTATTTTTTGGTTGGTTTGAATATTGTTGAGCTTATTTTCTAAATTAATGCAGGACAAATTTTGATCAAAAGTTAGTCTAAAATAGAGACCGTAATTATTTATAAAGGGTTTTCTTGCATAATCAATCACAATTTTTGGTTTTAATTTTTTTTTATGATACTCAAAAACAAATTCTCTTATTGTTTGACTATTGGGATATTTATTTAATAAAATATTAATAGATTTACTATTATTTATGAGATCTAAATCATTATGATCTATTTTTACTCTTCTCTTATAGGTTCTCTCTAAATTTCTACCTTTCGTCTCAAGAAATAAGGGATTAGATTTTAAATCTTGATCATATTGTCTCAACCTAAACTTTTTTCTTATTCTATATCCATTAATTTTATCTTCAAAGTTTGAATTAGTACTATCTTCAAAATAAATTGATCTTACAAAATAGTTTTTTTTTTTAAATTTATTTGCAAATTTATCTAAAGTCATAAAATGCTTAACGTGATTAATTATTTCTTTACAGATATCTGTTCTTAAAAAATATTTAAACTCATATCGTTCAAGTGTTCGATTCTCAATTATATACATATATATTGTCTCCACTTTTTAAAGTTTCACCATTTAAATTTGACTCTTTAATTATTATTTTTGATTTTTCTGATAGAAATTGATTTTTATCGTTATTAAAATTACTTTTTGTAATCGTTATCGTTCCTCCAGAATTGTACTGTAGATTTTTTTTATAGGCAGATACTTGAATTTTATTTTCTAAAAATTGAATTTTATCCATATGTGCAGTAGAACCATCTTTAACAGCAATTGCGATATTATTTTTATCAAATAAACTTGAAATAATTTTAACACTTGAAGCTTCTCCTATGGATAAAGCTTTATCTTGAGACTCATAAATTTTTATATTCTTAACTACTGCATCACTTTCCATAAAATCAATTCCATCATTTTGAGAATTATAAATTTCAATATTTTCGATTTGAATATTTTCACTCATATCAATATCTATTGCATCACCGTGGGCGTTGTGAAAAAATAAATTGTTTAAATAAATTTTTGTTGAGTAAATTATGTGGAGCATATCATCAAATTTTCGATTATTACTAAGATTGATATTTGACAATTCAATATTAGATGTATTATGAATTGATAACATAGAGGTATAAAAATATTTATCAGAAACATTTCCACTTCCACCTTCAATATCCAAGAATTTTAATTTGCTACCGCTGGTTTTTTTTCCAATAATTGCAATGGTTCCCCAAGGATCATTTGAATTGGACAGAAAACTTATTTTATTGTTTTTATTTCCTATTGCTTCAACTTTGTTCTTAAAAAAAATATTTGCTCCTTTATTCATTAAAAATTTAGTTCCAGGAGCAATTTTAATTTGATCTTCAAAAATAAGATCATTTTCTACTACAATTTCACCTGATATTAATTTCACTTCATAATCTTTTTCTAATCTAGGCTTGTTATAAACTATCTCATTCAAAATATTTGGTTTTGAAACGTGACTATTAAACGATTTTAAATATTTAACAGTCTCAGGTTTATTTAAAAAAAAATTATTTAATCTTATTTTTGAAGGTGATGATCCATTACTCGACACAAAGCTAAATTTTGTGGGTATTACGTTTATGTTGTTAATTTCTAATTCAAATAATTGATTTGTATTTATTCTATTTGCATAAAAACTTGCTTCAATATTGATTTTATTATCTTGTTTAAAAAATTTTTTTTCATTTTGATCATAGAAATTGTTTAAATTTTCATCAACAAAAACCCAATCAGGAACATTGTCATCATAAATAAGATCAAGGCTATTTATAGGAAGTTGATCATTCACCACTATTGAGAAATTTTTTGTGTCTTTAAACCAAAAAACATTTGGTTTTTTTGTTAGTTCATCAATCAAGAATTTTTTTCTTTCTTTTAAGATAGAAATATTTTTCTCCACAATCTGAAAATTTTTATTTTTATTAATAAATTCAGGAAATATATTTATTAATGAAGGATCTTTTTTCATTACTTTTACAATATTATTTTTTGAACCTTCTAGATAATTTATTTCCTTGTTTATTATATTTTCCTGAAATAAAAGTTTTTTTAAATAAAAGAATTTTAGATTCAAAAAATGAGAACTTTGATTAAGAATTGATGTCAAATCATTGGTAGTATAATCAAAGTTTTTATTTGTGTTATTATCAAAGCTTGGGTCTGTAACTACAGGAAAAACTTGTCCTTTCCATGGATCCAAAATAATTCTATTATTGTGATATCTTCCAGAATGGTAATTTTGTGCTATAACTAGATATGCAAGGTATCTACCGAGGTATTCATCGTCTAGATATGATTTAAGTTTTTTAAAATTTAAATAATTTAATTTAGATTTATTTAAAGTCTCTAAAAACAATTTCAAATCCAGTTTGTGACTCTCATCATAAAAATTAAAATATGCCTGCTTTGACCATAAGCCAGGATTGCCATACAAAAAATATGGAAGTGCTATTTTAATTTCTTGATTCCAATTTTCGCCTTTATAAAGATTGACTGGCATAACTCTATTTCTTCTTAAAAAATTTTCATTGAGATGTTCTACCTCCAAATAAAGTCCTTTTTTCTCATCATTTATTAAAAGTTCAACTGGTCTTACTTCCTGAGCTAAAATTTTTGCATGTGAAGCCAGTCTATTAGCAACCAAAATTCTAGACTCAAAAGGTTGATAATTATAGTATCTTTTTCTACCATTCATTTCACTTTTTTTAAATTTGACTCTAAATGATTGTTTCTCCATAAACCAATTCTTTGGATTATCTCCCCGTAATCTTATCTGTATATCTTTTAGAGTATTTTTATCGTAATCATGAATGATCTTTCCTTGTTGCCATTTTTTAGTAGAATTTGGAATGTCAGATAAAAAATTATTTAATTTTTTTTCACTTAAATATAATTTAATCCTAGGTAGGTATTCTTTATTGTCATTTATTAAGTTTATGTAGAATTTTTTTAATGGGATTGATGTATAATCATATAACCAATTATGTGGGCCTGGATGTGTATATAATAAAATATGACCATAAAAATAGTCTTTTTTTATTATATTTACAAAAAATAAAATTATCACCAAACCTATGAATGGGGTTGACCAAACTAAAGATTTTCCGATAGTTTTTTTTATTAACATTTAAATTTATTTGTTAAATTAGATTTAGAAAAATTTATTTTTATTCTTATTTCATTTATATTTTTATAATTTTTTAAAAAATCGATTTTAATTTTTTCATCTTCAAAACTCGTATTGATAACTTTTACAATCCTTTGATCTTCTAAAAAGAAGGAATTATTAGAACTGATATAGATATCCTTTAAAGGAATTAAAATCTTATTAAAATCTTTATTTATCAGTTCTATGCTAATAATATTTATTAAGGTTCCTGGTAAAAAATTAGATAAAATATTAATTTTCGAAATATCTTCCTCTTTTAAAAGCGTAAATGTATATAATTCTTCCTGATTCAAATTAATACCTTCCATAATATAAACGTTGTCAATCTTATTTCCTATTTGTAATGCAAATCTAGTAAGATATGACCCTTTAAACAATGAGGCCTGGCGTTTTTTCATATATCCACCTAGTATTGAATTATTATATTTGCTACAGTATATTTTGAAATTCTCATCGTCATTGGTTTCTCTAGAAAAATCTAGAATAAACCTATAAGCTATTTGTCTAGCAGGGGACAGCTCTATGGCATTGTCAATTAGTTGAAAAATTTTTTTTTTGTCTAGGTTTTTATGTTTCATAATTTTTGCTTTCCAAATTAGAGCATCATAAATATCTGGATCTTTATCAATGATCTTTTCTATAACTTTTGAAAAATATTCAAACTCTTCATCGGAATTTAAAAATTCCTCAATAAGATATAAGTTTCCATAAATATCGTCTGTAAAAGTATTTTTAGATTTATTAGACAAAAAATCTGTAAATTTAATTTGCTCTTCAACTTTTTTTATAGAATCTATAACAGTTATATCGTTAGCTAAATTTTGCTGAATAACAATTGAATAGTAACTATTAACAAAACCAATAGATAAATTAAAAAAATTTCTTCTAAAATTTGAATTTAAAGAAAGGTAAATTAAAATAAAAAAAAAAAGAATTAAAAATATTGAAAAAAAATATTTTTTAAACATTTTTTAATAATCTATATCATTTTTTGCTGCTATAATTATCACTTCAGTTATCCCAGGTAATGCCGAAATTTCTTGCAATAAACTATTGTTATCTTTATTTTCTCTCATTACTATATCTATAGATACTTTAATTGAATTTTTATCTTCAGAAGATTCTGAAGACAATAAAGTTTGGGTTCTAGCATATTTACTCAAAATATTATTGTAATTTTTTGAGACATTTTTATCACCAGCTTTTATTCTGAACTGAATAATAAACTCGCTTTTTATTATGGATCCATAATTAGTTTTAAATAGAGTAAAAGCTATCAAACTAATTATTGCGTTACCTGCAATCGCAAGAAAATAGCTTCCTGTGCCTGTTGCCATTCCTGATGCTAAAGACCAAAAAATATATGCTGTATCTTTAGTATCCTTAACAACAGTTCTGAATCTGATTATAGATAATGCTCCTACTAAAGCAAAGGCCCTTGCTAAATTATTTCCAATTATCATTATAACCATACATACGATGACTGACACAAAAACATTTGTAATCATAAAAGATTGGGAATAACTGAGACCTTTATGAGTAGACTTGTATATAAAGCTGATTACTAAACCAAATACAAATGATAGAATTAAATTTATTATTATTTCTGATGGAGAATAGACGATTGACTGTTTAAATAAGTTAATACCTTCTTCCATATTTGCCTCAAGTTAATCTTAAATTTGTTTAATTCAAAAGCTATTTTAATATTTTGTCAAAATTTTAATATAATTTAAACAAAATTTGTTAATTTAATCCAAATTATACTTAAAATGGTGCGGTCAGAGAGACTTGAACTCTCATGGGCTAGGCCCACACGGCCCTCAACCGTGCCTGTATACCAATTTCAGCATGACCGCAACTTCTGCGTCAGATTAAATGAATGACAATTCTTTATCAAGTTGATAAGTTTTTATTATGGAATTAACAACTCAGATTAAAATAGCAACAGATCCTATTTATAAGAAGGTTTCCAAATCTATTCCTGAAATAGAATGGGCTACTCATGCACCCTACATTTATAAAATTAATAAACTTAAAAAAGAAAAAAACGCTGTAATTCTTGCACATAATTATCAAACTCCAGAAATTTATCATGGTATTTCTGATTTTTCTGCAGACTCATTAGCATTAGCAATTGAAGCTGCAAAAACAGAGGCTGATATAATTGTAATGTGTGGGGTACATTTTATGGCAGAGACAGCAAAACTAATGAGTCCTAACAAAAAAGTTTTATTACCTGATATGAAAGCTGGCTGTTCTTTATCGTCATCAATAACAGGTAAAGATGTTAGAAATTTAAAGGAGCAGTTTCCTGGAGTTCCAGTTGTCTCATACGTAAATACCTCTGCAGAAGTTAAGGCAGAAACTGATGTATGTTGTACGTCAGCTAACGCGGTAAAAATTGTAAACTCCTTGGGAGTTAAAAAAGTCATATTCTTACCTGACGACTATTTAGCAAAGTATGTAGCCTCACAAACCGATGTAGAAATTATTTCATGGAAAGGAACATGTGAGGTTCACGAACAATTTAATGATGAAGAAATAAATGAGATAAGAAAAAATAATCCTGGAATAAAAATTATTGCTCATCCAGAATGTCCTCCAGATGTAATAAAGGCGAGTGATTTTGCTGGCTCAACAAGTGGTATGATTAAATATGTTAAAGATAATCAACCACAAAAAGTAATGATGGTTACCGAGTGTTCCATGAGTGATAACGTTCAAATTGACAATCCTAATGTAGAATTTATCAGACCTTGTAACTTATGTCCTCACATGAAAAGGATTACACTACCAAAAATACTTAATTGTTTAGAAAACGAGACAAACGAATTAATTATGGACCAAGAAACAATTCAGAAAGCAAGAAAATCGGTTGAGAGAATGGCTGAAATAGGCAGATAAATTCTGTGCCAAAAATTCAATTAAGTAAAAATTTTATCCGGTCCACTTGCAAGCTCGCTCTCAATGAGGACCTATATCCTTCAGGAGATATAACATCAAATTTGTTAAAAAATAATTCAGTTTCAAAAATAAAGCTAATCAGTAATCAAAGAGGAATAATAGGAGGTTTAGAATTTGCTAAATATACATTTAATTTATTGGATAAAACTATTAAGTTTAATATTAAAAAGAAAGAGGGATCAAAAGTTAATAAAGGCACATTAATTGCTGTAATTGAGGGTAAAGTTAAAAATATATTAATTGGTGAAAGAGTTGCTTTAAATTTTGTCTCTCATATCTCAGGTATTGCAACTAAAACAAATAAATTTGTAAGAAAAGTAGGTAAAAATACAAAAATTTGTTGTACCAGAAAAACAATTCCTAATTTAAGAGTTATTCAAAAATATGCAGTAAAATTAGGTGGTGGAACTAATCACAGGTTTAATTTAAGTGATGAGTTTTTAATAAAAGATAATCATCTAGCCTCTACTAAAAAATTTGAAGAGATAGTGAAAAAAGCAATTAAAGTTAGTAAAGGAAGAAAAATTACGGTCGAAGTCGATACTTTGAAACAATTTAGAAGAATAAACGGATTAAACTTTAATACGGTTTTATTTGATAATATGAGACCTAATATTCTAAGAACTGCAGTGAGACATGCAAGAGGAAGATATGAAACTGAAGCCTCTGGAGGAATAACTTTAAAAAATGTAAAAAAAATAGCTGCAACAAAAGTTGATAGAATATCAGTAGGAGAGTTAACACATAGTATTCAGGCTTTGGATTTAAAATTAGAGATTTAATTTTTTTTTATTTGAGCTTGAGCTGCCGCTAATCTTGCAACTGGAACTCTGTAAGGTGAACAAGACACATAATCTAATCCAGTTTTTGCACAAAATTCTATACTTTTGGGATCTCCACCATGCTCACCACAAATTCCAAGTTTAATTTTTTTGTTTTGTTTTCTTCCTTTGTCAGTTGCAATTTTTATTAAGTCTCCAACTCCATCATCAATCGATACAAAAGGATCAATGTCAAAAATTTTGTTCTCAATATAATCATTTAGAAATTTACCACTATCATCTCTACTAATTCCAAATGTAGTTTGAGTTAAATCATTAGTTCCAAAACTAAAAAATTCAGCGTGTTTAGCAATATCTTTTGCCTTTATTGCAGCTCTTGGCAATTCAATCATTGTTCCAACTAAAAAATCGATTTTAATTTTATTTGCATCTTGAACTTTTTTTGCAACTCTAATGACTAAATCTTTCATGATTTTTATTTCTGCTTCTGTTGAAACTAAAGGTATCATGATTTCAGGCATTGTTGATTGAATTTTTTGTTTTTTACATTCCACTAAAGCCTCAAAAATTGCAGTACACTGCATCTCATAAATTTCAGGGAATGAAATTGCTAATCTACAACCTCTATGACCCAGCATAGGGTTTTGTTCATGAAGTTCTGAAATTCTAACTTCAAGTTCTTTAACAGGAATATTTAGTGAAACTGCAACATCATTAATTTCATTTTTACTTTTCGGCAAAAATTCATGTAAAGGTGGGTCAAGTAACCTTACTGTTACAGGTAAACCTTTCATAATCTTAAATATTTCAATAAAATCTTTTTTTTGATGTGGTAATAACTTTTTGAGTGCATTAGATCGATCTTCAATTGTTTTTGATAGTATCATTTCTCTTACTGATAAAATTCTTTCCTCGTCAAAAAACATATGTTCAGTTCTACACAAACCAATACCCTCTGCACCAAATTCTCTAGCAGTTTTGCTATCCAATGGCGTCTCAGAATTAGTTCTAATTTTTAATTTTCTAAAATCATCAGACCAACTCATTATTTTTGAAAAATCACCTGATATCTCTGGTTTAACTGTTTTTACCTCACCAATAATTATTCTGCCTGTTGAACCATCAATTGTAATTATTTCACCCTCTTTAATTACTTTATTGTTTGTTTTGAATAATTTATTTTCATAATCAATTTCTATTTCACTAGATCCAGAAACACATGGTCGTCCCATCCCTCTCGCAACTACTGCAGCATGACTTGTCATGCCTCCTCTTGAGGTAAGTATTCCTTTTGCTGCGTGCATACCATGTATATCTTCTGGTGAAGTTTCTACACGAACTAATATTGTACTTTGCATCATACTATTTAGTCTTTCAGCTTCTTCAGATGTGAAAACAACTTTTCCACTTGCAGCACCAGGTGATGCAGGTAAACCTGACCCAATTACTTCCAAGTTCGCTTTCTCATCTAAAGTTGGATGAAGTAAAGTGTCTAAAGAACTTGGTTCTATTCGCAATATTGCATCTTTTTTAGTAATCAATTTTTCTGTAACCATATCTACAGCTATTTTTACAGCAGACTTGGCTGTTCGTTTTCCAGAGCGTGTTTGAAGCATCCAAAGTTTTTTATTTTCAACTGTAAACTCAACATCCTGCATATCTTTGTAATGTTTTTCTAATTTAATTAAAATATTCTTTAGTTGCTTGTAAGTCGATGGCATTGCCTCTTCCATTGACTTAAGAGTTTCTTTTGACTCAACTCTAGCTTTTTTTGTAATATGTTGTGGTGTTCTAGTTCCTGCAACAACATCCTCTCCTTGCGCATTTATTAAATATTCTCCATAAATATTTTTTGATCCATCTGATGGATTTCTAGTAAAGACTACACCAGTTGCACAATCATTTCCCATATTTCCAAAAACCATTGATTGTACATTAACTGCTGTACCCCAATTAGACGGTATTTGATTTAATTTTCTATAGACTTTTGCTCTGGAGCTTTCCCAAGATAAAAAAACAGCACTTATAGCTCCTATCAGTTGTTCATTGACATTTTGAGGAAAATCTTTTTTTGTTTTTTCTTTTACGATGTTTTTAAAATCTTTTATTAAAGCTTGCCAGTCATACTCATCTAATTCTGTGTCTAATAATACTCCTTTTGTTAACTTATAGTTCTCGATTATATCCTCAAAGTGATAACTTTCTATTCCCAATACAACACTAGAATACATTTGAATAAAACGCCTATAGCTATCATTTGCAAATCTTAAATTTGAAGTTTTTTTTGCAAGTGCTATTACTGTATTATCATTTAGACCTAGATTTAAAATTGTATCCATCATACCAGGCATAGAAACCCTAGCTCCAGATCTTACAGAAACTAGAAGAGGATTTTTTAAATCTCCAAATTTTTTTCCCG
>CACKUI010000016.1 GCA_902603305.1 uncultured Pelagibacteraceae bacterium
TTTTGTCTTTTATGATTTTTGTATAAGTAACTAAATTTTTAATAGGTTTTAAAAAATATCTATTTAAAACATATGAGAAAATAATGATAACCAAAAGTACCACAAGTGCTGTTCTAATAATAAAGTTCTCTCTCTCTTCAATTTGTGCAATTATGTTATCAGCGTTTTCAGATATAAGAATATAACCATTATTATTCAAATAATTAATACTCTTAATACTAAAAACAAAAAACTGTTCTTGGATTTGTTTTAAATTAGTTAAAGATTTTTCAGATCCTGATAAATAATATTTATTAAGATCTTCATCAAAAAATGTTTCATTTTTATTTTCTTGATTACTAAAATTATTCTCACCCGATTGTTCAGTTAATTCTTCAATTAGTAATAATGATGATGGAATGGATCTTGTATCTCCAATCCAATTTAATTTATCGTCAAAAAATATTACTCTATCTAGTTTTTCAAAATAAGGAAATCGAGATTTTTTGGAAAATAAAAATTCGCTTATTCCATATTCATTTAATTTTATATTTGATTTTTCAAGATTTAATATTGTTTGAGTAATTATATCTGTATGATTATTTTGTTTTTCATTAATCAAATTTTTTTGAATAGCACCTAAGTAAAAGAACGTGATTATTATTATAAATATAAAGACTACTAGATTAATAAATAAAAATTTCTGTAATATAGAGAGATTTTTTAGTATTTTTCCCATAATTATTTAACATTCCATCTATATCCACTTCCATATCTTGTTTCAATTGCTGAAAAATCACTGTCTACCTTTTTAAATTTTTTTCTTATTCTTTTAACATGACTATCAATAGTCCTATCTTCTATATCTGTATCTTCTCGATACGCTACATCCATGAGTAAGGCTCTCTCTTTAATCATTCCTGGTCTTTTTGCTAGCTCCTCAACAATTTTAAATTCTGTTGTAGTAAGTTTATCAGGTAATTGTTTACCATCCCACTCGCATTCGAGTTGGGAAGGATCTAATTTTAACTTACCATGAGAAATTACATTTTTATTTTCTTCTATGTTGATGTCCTTATCTTTTTTTCTTAATTGCACTTTAATTCTTTCAACTAAAACTTTAGTTGAAAATCCTCCAGTTTTACCAACAAAATCATCTGCTCCGAGTTTTAAACCACTAACCTCGTCGGTTACTTCATCTTTAGAAGTTAAAAAAATAACCGGCATAGAAGTTTTTTTTCTAAGTTTTCTTAGAAGTTCTTCGCCATCCATTCTTGGCATTTTAATATCAATTACAGCAAGATCTGGTGGTGTTCTTGATAATCCAACAAGAGCATTTTCACCATCAATATAAGTTTGAACTTTAAAACCTTCCTTTTCTAAAGCCATCTGGACAGATGTTAATAAATTTCGATCATCATCTACTAACGCAATTGTTTGTGACATAAATTAGAATAAAAATACTAAATTGTTCAGATTAGGGCAATTGTTTGTTTTCAATGAAGTTCGCCCCAATTTTCTCCAATATTCATATCGACTAAAAGAGGTATTGAGAATGAGTGAAGTTCACTATCTTTAACACTCAACATCAAATCCTTTATTAATTTAATACTTTTTTTTGATTCTTTAGAGCTTTCTTCGAAAATTAACTCATCGTGTATTTGTAACAACATTTTTAGACTATTATTTTTATTATTAGAGATTTCTTTATTTATTCTGATCATTGCTAATCTCATTATCTCTGATGCTGACCCTTGAATTGGAGCATTTATCGCTGCCCTCTCCTGAAAATTTCTTACATTGAAATTTTTATCGTTAATTCCAGTGAGATGTGTTTTTCTTCCAAATATATTAGTTACATAACCACTTTTTCTACAAAAATTTACAGTTGTTTTCATATAATCTTTAATTTCTGGAAATTTTTTAAAATAAGAATTTAAAAATTCTTCTGCTTCATTGTTTGAAACATTAATTTGTTTAGCTAAACCATATTGTGATATGCCATAAATAATTCCAAAGTTGATTGCTTTTGCTTTTCTTCTTGTTTCTGAATCAATTTTATTAATTTCTTTTCCAAAAACCTGACTAGCTGTCAAAGTATGAATATCCTCATTATTTAAAAACGCCTTTTTCAACTGTTTTACATCTGCTAGGTCTGCCAAAATTCTCATTTCAACTTGGTTGTAGTCTGCTGAAATCAATTTATTATTTTTTTCAGAAACAAAGGCTTTTCTTATATCCTTACCATCATCTGATTTTATTGGTATATTTTGTAAATTTGGATCACTAGATGCAAGTCTACCTGTTGAAGTAGCTGCTAACAAAAAAGATGTATGAACTCTTTTAGTATTTTGATTTATATGTTCTGGTAATGCATCTGAGTAGGTATTTTTAAGTTTACTAATTTGCCTCCACTCCAAGATGAGTTTTGGAAATTCATAACCTTTAAAAGCTAGATCCTCTAAAACTGAAGCACTAGTAGCAAAACTTCCTTTTTTTGTTTTTTTTAAAGCTGCGATTTTTAAATCGTTATACATTATTTCACCAAGTTGCTTAGTTGATCCAATGTTAAATGTTTTCTTGGAAATCTTAAAAATAGATTTTTCTAATTTTTCGATTTTAGTTGAAAATTTTGAAGACAGTTTGTTGAGTGAAGATTTATCAAGTTTAATACCTTTTATCTCCATCTCTGCTAGTATTTTAATTAATGGTTTTTCAAATAACTCATAAATATTCAATAATTTTTCTGCCTTTAATGATTTTAAAAAAATTTTGTACAATCTAAATGTAATATCTGCATCTTCTGCCGCATAATCTTTAGCTTCAGATATTTCCACTTCAGAGAAATTAAGTTGTTTTTTTCCTGTCCCAACTAGATCTTTAAATTTAATAGTTTTATGACCTATATGGATCTCTGAAAGTGTATCCATATTATGCCTATTTTTACCAGCATCTAGTGTGTAAGACATAAGCATAGTATCTTCCATGGAATTTAAAGTTATTCCACGGTGATAAAAGACAATAAAATCAAACTTAATATTTTGTCCTACTTTTTTAATGCTCCCATCCTCTAAATAATTCTTTAAAATACTTAAGACTTTTTTTTCGTCAAGATTGTTTCCACTAACGTGATTTAATGGAATGTAACATGCATATCCAATTCTGTTAGAGATTGAAATACCAACCAACTTTGCTGTATGGGGGTCTAGTGAAGTTGTTTCAGTATCTATTGCAAATTCACCTATTTCCTCAGATTGTTTCATCCAATCTTCAATCTCCTTCTCATTTTTAATTAATTGATAATTTTTTTTCGTAATTTCTATTGTTTTTTCTGAATTTTTATCAATATCTTTAGTTACAAGATTATTTGTATCTCCATACTTTGAGATAGCAGAACTTAATAGCCTATTAAATTCCATTTCTCTTAGAAAAGAATAAAGCTTATCTTGATCAACACTTTTCAGTATGAATTCTTCAATTTTATTTTTTACTGGTACATTTTTTTTTAATGTAACTAATTTTTTGCTTATAATTGCATCGTCCTTGTTATTTATTAAAGTTTCTCTTCTTTTATTTTGTTTTATTTTTGATGCATTTTTTAATAAATTTTCTAAAGTTCCATATTGATTTATCAATTCAGCAGCAGTTTTAACTCCTATACCAGGTACACCAGGCACGTTATCTGTGCTATCACCAGCTAAAGATTGTACATCTATTACTTTTTCTGGGGTAACTCCAAATTTATTATGAACATCTTCTTGATTTATAAATTTGTTCTTCATTGGGTCATAAATTCTCACCCCTTTTTTATAAAGCTGCATTAAATCTTTGTCCGAAGAAACAATTGTTACCTTTGCACCTAAGTCTAAAATTTTTTCTACATATGTTGCAATTAAATCATCTGCCTCATAATTGATTAACTCAATTGAGGGTAAATTAAAGGCTTTTACAGATTTCCTAATGTATTCAAATTGAGGAATTAGATCGTCAGGTGCATCAGATCTATTTCCTTTATACTCTGAATATATTTCGTTTCTAAAATTTTTTCTTGCTGAATCAAATATTACTGCAAAGTGTGTTGGTTTTTCTAAATTATCATCTGATTTAGAGTCTTCTAATAATTTAAAAAGCATGTTGCAAAAACCGCTGACAGCACCAACTGGTAATCCATCACTTTTTCTAGTTAAAGGAGGAAGGGCATAATACGCTCTAAAAATGTATCCCGAACCATCTATTAAGTAAAAATGGTCACTTTTTTTAATTTTCTCCATAATGTAATGATATCTTAATTTTTATAAATGTAATAAATGTATGCCCTCATATGAATAAAAAAAACGTTTTAACTGTTAAAAACTTGAATAAAGTTTATTCTAAAAATGGTTCGAAACAAACTCATGCGCTTAGTGATTTAAACTTAGAGGTGAAAGAAGGTGAAATTTTTGGTCTATTAGGACCAAATGGGGCTGGAAAGAGTACGTTTATAAACATATTAGGTGGATCAGTTGTAAAAACTGGTGGTGAAGTAAATGTTTGGGGGTTTAACTTAGATAAAAACCCTAGACAAGTTAGAGCCTCTATTGGGATTGTTCCACAAGAAGTAAACTTTGATCCATTTTTTAGTCCCAGAAAACTTTTAGAGCTTCAAGCAGGTCTATACGGAATTAGAGAAAAAGATAGAATTACAGATACTATATTGAAGTTGGTATCATTAGAGGAACAAGCTGACAGTTACGCTAGAGCCTTATCTGGTGGTATGAAGAGAAGATTACTTGTAGCAAAAGCGATGGTGCATCAACCTCCAATTATAATTTTGGACGAGCCTACCGCAGGAGTTGATGTGGAGCTTAGAAATACATTATGGGAAAATGTGAAATCTTTGAACAAACAAGGGGTAACAACAATACTAACAACTCATTACCTAGAGGAAGCGGAGAAAATGTGTGATAGAATTGGTATTCTAAGTGGAGGAAAATTAGTAGCTTTGGATACGACTAAAAATCTCTTAGAGAGAATTCAAACAAAAATTGTGTATGTCACCACAGATAAAAAAACGAATATTAACGACAATACTTTTGAGTCATTAAAAGTTATATCTAATGATGGAAACAGGTTAGTTTTGTCTTATGAGAAAAGTAAAATAAGCATAGACTCAATAATTTCAGAAATTAAAAAACAAGATATAAAAATACAAGATATTTCAACTGATGATGGAGATCTTGAAGATGTATTTTTAAGACTTACGAAAAATTAAATTATCTAGGAGATCTTTTGGACAGTATTCTCTGAAGAGTTCTTCTATGCATTTTTAGTCTTCTTGCAGTTTCAGAGACATTTCTGTTACATAACTCAAAAACTCTATGAATGTGCTCCCATTTCACTCTATCCGCCGACATTGGGTTTTCAGGCGGAGCTGGTTTTTGATTTGGATCAGCTAAAAGTGCTTTTTCAACGTCATCTGCATCTGCAGGCTTAGCAATATAATCAATTGCTCCCTCTTTAATTGCAGCAACTGCTGTTGGAATATTACCATATCCAGTTAACATTATAATTCTACTTTTTAGGTTTCCCTTTTGGATTTCTTTTACAACCTCTAGTCCATTCCCGTCATTCAATCTAAGATCAACAACAGCAAAGGCTGGGCTTTTTGATTTTACGGTATCAATACCAACTTTTACACTCTCAGCTTGTGTGACTGTGAAACCTTTTTTTTCCATAGCTCTGGCCAATCTTTGTCTAAATGGATTATCATCGTCTACGATTAAAAGCGATTTATCCTCAAAATCACTTAATTTTTGAAGTGTTGGTTGGTTAATCATAGCCCTTATATGGAAGTAAATTTTAATATTTCAATAGCATTATTTACTTTACATTATTAATTATTTCCCATAAATGCTGCATTTATGAAACTTGCATACGTGATATGCAGGTTTTTTTTGTAAATTTTTTTTAGAGGTGCAGATATGCAAAAATTTAAGTCAGTTGAAGAATTAGTTAATCAACTGAGACCGACAGGACCTGTTTATTGTATTAGAAAAGAGTCAATCAAATTGGCTTCTAAATACTTTCAAAAAAATTTCCCTGGAAAAATACTTTATGCGTTAAAAACCAACCCTCATCCAGTAGTTCTTAAAACTATTGTTGAAAGTGGGATTAATCATTTTGATGTAGCATCTATAAAAGAAATAGAGGCTATAAGGAAAATAAGTCCAAATGCAAATTGTTCTTATATGCATACAGTTAAAAGTAGAGAAAGCATTAAAGAGGCATATTTTAAATATAATGTTAAGGCCTTTTCTTTGGATACTAAAGATGAATTAATAAAAATTTTAGAAAGTACAAATTATGCAAAAGACTTAGAGTTATTTGTAAGAGTTTCTGTATCTAATGAACATGCAGAAATTGATTTATCAAAAAAATTTGGAGCAATTAATAACGAAGCGGCTGGACTTCTCAGGTTAACAAAACAATATTGTAAAAAAATTGGACTTAGTTTTCATGTTGGATCACAATGTATGCACCCAATATCTTATTCAAAAGGAATATTTGAAATTAATAATATAATTAAAAAAACTAAAATTATACCTGATGTGATTAATGTTGGAGGAGGCTTTCCTACTATTTACCCCGATCTTATTCCTCAATCTTTAGATGCTTATTTTAACGAAATTAAAAAAGGTTTAAGTAATTTAAAATTGGATAAGCTTCCAGAAATTATTTGTGAACCTGGAAGAGCAATTGTTGCAGAAAGTGGATCAACAATTGTAAGAGTTGATTTAAGAAAAAAACAGAAACTTTATATAAATGATGGAACGTATGGAACTTTGTTTGATGCTGGAGTTCCTAACATAGTTTATCCATCAAAAATGATAACTGATGGAAGAGTAATCTCCAAGAAATTAACATCTTTTGATTTCTATGGCCCAACTTGTGATAGCATGGACTATATGAAAGGCCCTTTTATTTTGCCAAATAATATAAAAGAAAATGATTATATAGAACTAGGACAGCTTGGAGCATATGGATTAACTTTTAGAACTAATTTTAATGGATTTTACTCTGATGAAATTTATGAAGTTGAAGATAGTCCAATTATGACGATGTATGACAAAGAAGCAAATAAAGAGTTTCTTGTTGCTTAATGTCAGATAATAAAAACCAATCAAATAATAGAAAAAGAGATTTACTTAGTAAAGAAGTAGAACATATTGATATAACTTCTTTCGATGCTAGAAAAATAGTTTCTTCAATGGAAAAAATGTCTTTCGTTTCAAGGGAGACTGCAAATGCTGCAAATATTTATACTGAGATGATAAAAGATAAAGATTGTACAATATTTTTAACACTCGCAGGATCAACATCTGCTGCAGGATGTATGCATATTTATAGAGATTTAGTTAAATATAATATGGTAGATGCAATAGTAGCAACTGGGGCTTCAATTATTGATATGGATTTCTTTGAAGCACTTGGTTTTAAACATTACCAGGGATCCCAATATCAAGATGATACAGAGTTAAGAAATAACTACGTTGATAGAATATATGATACTTACATTGATGAAGAAGAGCTTCAGATGTGCGATAAAACTATTGGAGAAATTGCAGATCAATTGGAGCCTAAAAGTTATACATCGAGAGAATTTATAAAAGAGATTGGTAAATATCTAAAAACTAATGCAAAAAAGAAAGACTCATTAATTGAAGTTGCCTATGACAATAATGTTCCAATTTTCTGTCCTGCGTTTACTGACTCAAGTGCTGGATTTGGACTTGTGATGCATCAAGAAAGAAACCCAAAAAATCATATTACAATTGATTCAATACGAGAGTTTAGAGAATTAACTGAAATTAAAGTAAAATCTAAAGGATCGGGACTTTTTATGATTGGAGGAGGTGTGCCAAAAAATTTTATTCAAGATACTGTCATATGTGCAGAACTTTTAGGTAAAAATGTAGATATGCATAAATATGCTATTCAAATAACAGTTGCTGATTCTAGAGATGGAGCATGCAGTAGCTCAACATTAAAAGAAGCAAGCTCATGGGGCAAAGTAGATATTGCCAAAGAGCAAATGGTTTTTGCAGAAGCAACAAGTGTATTACCCTTAATAGCAAGTGATGCCTATCATAAAGGTGAATGGAAAAATAGAAAGAGAAAAAATTTTTCCAAGATATTTTGATTAATGATCAAAAAAATCAAAATCGGTTTAATACAAAGTAAATCTTTAGGTACAATTCAATCTAATATTGATTTAGCTATAAAAAATATTAAAAAAGCTGCAAAAAAAAAGGCAAAGATAATATGTCTTCCAGAGCTGTTTTTGTCTAATTATTTTTGCCAAACAGAAAGTCATTCAAACTTTAAATTAGCTGAAAAAATTCCAGGACCATCCTCTAGAATATTTTGTGATTTAGCAAGGGAACTTGGTGTTGTATTGAATATTACGATGTTTGAAAAAAAAACATCTGGGTTTTATCATAACACTAGTATCATTATTAATGAAAATGGAAATATTTTATCTAAATATCGTAAGATGCATATACCCGATGATCCCGGTTATTATGAAAAATTTTATTTCAGCCCTGGAGACCTTGGATTTAAAAGTGTTAAGACAAAATTTGGCAAGATAGGTCCACTCATATGTTGGGATCAATGGTTCCCCGAAGCAGCTAGATTAACAGCTTTAAAAGGGGCTCAAATTATTTTTTATCCTACTGCTATTGGATGGCATCCAAAAGAAAAAAGAACGTTTGGAAAATCTCAATTAGAATCTTGGATCACAATGCAAAAATCTCATGCTATTGCTAATGGAACTTATGTGGCTGCTATAAATAGAGTTGGGATAGAAACAAAAGGTAAGAAAAAAATTGAATTTTGGGGTAATTCAATGGTGATAGATCCTAGTGGAAAAGTAATTGCAAAAGCAGGAAATAAAAAAGATGATATTTTAGTTTGTGAAATAGATTATAAAAAAATAGATACTGCTAGACAGCACTGGCCTTTTTTAAGAGACAGAAGAACTGAATTTTATAAAGATATTCTCAAAAATCCTGAAGATGAATAAAAAAATAAATGAATTTAGAATGCCAGCAGAATGGGAGCCTCAAAAATCAGTTTGGATGGCTTGGCCTCATAATAAAAATGATTGGCCTGGATTATTTGAAAAGATTCCAAATGTAGTTGGAAAAATAATCAAATATTTAACAAAACATCAAAGAATAGATTTATTAGTCAATAATACTAAAAGCATTGATACCATAAGAATATATTTAAAAAAAATAGGTTGTAATATATGTAACATTAAATTTCATAAACTAAAGACAGACAGGCTTTGGTTAAGAGACTCTGGGCCAATATTTTTGGTCAACAACAAAAATAGAAAAAAGACCATGCTTGATTTTAAATTTAATGCCTGGTCAAAATATAAAAATTTCAAAAATGATAACAAAATCAACAATCATATTAGTAGTTTCTTAAATATTGAGAGTATTTTACCTAAAAAAGTAAATTCAAATAAATTTAAAAGAGTAGTAATGGAAGGAGGTGCATTTGATAATAATGGATCGGGATCCATATTGCTAACAAGAGAGTGCTTATTAAGTAGTAAACAAGAGAGAAATAAAGGCTTCAAAAAAATTGACTACGAAAACCTGTTTTCAAAATATTTGAATGCGAAAAATTTTATTTGGCTTAATAAAGGAATTGTTGGAGACGACACACACGGGCATATCGATGATATTGCAAGATTTGTCTCAAAAAGTACAATTATGATTGCTGAAGAAAAGAATAGATCAGATAAAAATTACAAATCTCTTAAAGAAAATTTAAAAATATTAAGTAAAAGTTATGACGAAAACGGAAAAAAATTTAAAATTATAAAGATTCCTATGCCAAGCCCAGTTATCATTGGCAAAACTCGTGTTCCTGCGAGTTATTTAAATTTTTTCATAAGCAATAAAACAGTCTTGGTTCCAGTATTTAATGTAAAAGAAGACAAAAAAGTTATCAAAATTTTTAGAAAATTTTTTTCAAAAAGAAAAGTTATTGGAATTGATTGTAGTGATTTAATTTGGGGCTTTGGAGCCATTCATTGCATGACACAGCAAGAGCCAAAAATTTGAATTAAGCAGCTTTTAAAGTGCCTAATA
>CACKUI010000017.1 GCA_902603305.1 uncultured Pelagibacteraceae bacterium
TTTCATAACATTCTTAATTTTTAGATTTTGAAAGTCTGTTTTCATAGATGATAGTCTTTTAATATCTCCATCAGTCAAAATACCTGTTGTAAAATTTTTATTATTCTTAATGACTAAAACTCCGAGACCTTTTTTTGAAATAATTTTCAAAGCAGTTGTCATATTAATTTTATCTTTTACAAATGGAATTTTATTTCCTTTTAACATTAAATCTTCAACCGTTTTAAGTTGAACCGAAAGAGACCCACTTGGGTGAAATTTTTTGAAATCTTTTTTGCCAAATTTTTTATATTTCATACATGATATGGCAATTGCATCACCTAATACAATTTGTACAGTAGTTGATGAGGTTGGAACAAAATTATCAGGCCCAGCTTCTTTAACCGTAGGTAATAAAAATTTTACATCAGAGTTTTTGTAAAGGATCGAATCTTGTTTTGAGGTAATACCTATTAATTTAATATTTTTATTACGTGATGTATACTGAATTATATTTTTTAATTCGTCGCTTTGACCACTCAAGCTTATCAATATTACAATATCATTTGAAGTTATTTGACCCATATCACCGTGACTAGCATTCGAAGCGTCTAAAAAAAAAGATGGAGTACCTGTAGAGGATAGAGTAGCGCACCATTTTTTTGCAATTATTCCACTTTTTCCAACACCCGAAATAATAATTTTACCATTTTTACAGTTTAATATTGTTTTTACTAATGTTTCGAATGAATTACTAAAGCTAGAATGAAGTTTTTTTAAAGAATCAAGCTCAACTCTGATAACTTCTTTTCCAATGCTTGATATTTTTCTTTCCTTCATTTTAGTGAGACCAGATATCCTCTTTGAATGACGCAAAATCTAAATCAACTCTTGTATTTATAAATTTAATCGTTTGTTCGTAAAGACCAATTCTTTTTTCTCTTATTAAAATTTTTTTCAAAGAATCATGAATCTTGTGCAAATATAGCACATCGTTTGCGCAATATTTCAACTGCTTTTCTGATAATTCTCCACCAAAATCTGATGTTTGTAACTGTTTGCTGACATCAATCCCAACAAATTCTTTAATCAAATCTTTTAATCCATGTTTATCTGAGTAACTTCTAGCAATTTTACTCATAATTTTTGTGCAACTTACATTATCTACGTCAACTTCAAGATATTTTTTAATGAATAAAAGATCTGCTCTTGCAAAATGGAATAATTTATTTATTTTTTTGTCACATAAAATACCCTTCAAATTTGGAGCATTGTAAGTATCTTTATCCAATTGGATGATATGTGCATCATTTATTCCTGAAGATAGCTGTATCAAACATAGTCTATCTCTTTCAATATTAAGTCCAGTAAATTCACAATCTATGGCTATCTTGTCACTGAACTTTATTTCATCTGGTAAATCTTTTTTGTGTAATTTAATATCCGGATTCATTAATAGATATATATATATGAAAAATCAGGATTCAATTTTAATATTTGGCTCTTCTGGTCAGATTGGTAAGTCATTAATAAGAAAATTTACAAAAAATAACTATAGAGTAATAGCGGTAACTAGAAGTATTCATCGAAAAGGTTACCAAATTAGAACACAATCAAATTATGGATACTTAGAGTTAGAGGAGATTAATTCATTCACAGAAAACAATATAGAAAGATTAATGGAAAAGTCTTCTATATGCATAAATTTGATTGGAATTTTATATGAAAAAAAAAAGGATCACTTTAATTTAATACATTCAGACTTACCTTATTTACTCTCAAAAATAGCTTTGAGCAAAAGATTGAAACAATTTATTCATTTATCTGCCCTAGGAGTTGAGTCAGCTAAAGATAGTAAATATGCAATAAGTAAATTAAATGGTGAAAAAAAAGTTAGACAAAGTTTTATAGACTCAGTTATTTTGAAACCTTCTATTGTATATTCAGTAGATGATAACTTTACTACTAATTTTATGAGCTTATTAAGCAAAATTCCATTTATGCCATTATATTATCAAGGAAAAACAAAATTTACACCTATTCATGTTTCAGACTTGACAAATATTATCTTTGAAATTGTAAAAAAAGGAATTAAAGGCGAAACTATTGAATGTGTTGGACCTGAAGTTCTTACTTTCAAAGAAATAATATTGAAAATTTTAAAATCAATTAATAAAAAAAGGATTCTTTTACCACTTCCTTTGCCTTTAGCAAAGATTAATGCTAAATTACTTGAAATGATGCCTAAGCCACTACTCACCACTGATCAACTTAAATTATTGAAATATGACAATGTTATTTCTAAAAATTATAAAACAAATTTTGACTTTCAAATGAAAGCAACAAAAAAATTCGATGAGGAGATTTACCGTTATAGTTATAACTGGACTAGCGGAGGCCAATTCTCAAAAAAAAATAACAAAAAAAATTAATGCTTACAAACATTATTTATTTCACAGTATTTCTAATTCTTGCTTTTGTTTTATCTATTGCTGTAAAGGCAATAACTCGTGGTGTTGAAGCAAAACAAAATATTAAAGAAGAAAAAAATTTAGAACTAAAAAAAGAAAACAAAGAAAAGGATTTAGAAGTTATAAATCAAATAAAAGAATTAAAAAATTTATATGACTCAGGTGTAATTAATGATGAAGAATTTAAAAAAGCTAAAGAAAAAATACTAAAATAATTTATGCAGACTTTACTTTTTTTTCTATAAATTTTGGAACATCTTCATCCTTGTCTATAGTTTCATCTTTTTTACCTTTCGGCTGAAAAACTATCATAAGGTGTAATGGACAATATGAAAATTTTTCAATGGTTTTTCTTCCACAAAATGATGAATCTTTTTCATCGGGATGACCTTCCATATATTTACAAGTATTCTCATTTAAATCCTCTAAACTTAGATTTTTTGCTGGTTCGAAATTTTTATCTAAAAGTAATGATTTAAATCTTTGTTTTCTTGTATTTTTTTTAATGTGATTATGGCTAGATGCTAAAATTTTGTTGTTATTGTGAGAGTTTGTTATTCTTGATTTAATTTTTGCTGATAGGTTTAATCTATGAGCTTTTCCAATAACAGCATTTCTGCTAACTCCCCCAATTATCTCAGCTATTTGACTTGCTGTCTGGCCTTTACCCCAAAGTTCTCTTAATTTATTTACCTTTTCTTCTGTCCAACCCATATTACTATATTTAGTATATATTAGATTATATACAACATTATCTTGAAATCATAGTTGGTACTTTATGACAAGCTTTTTTTTCTGTTTTTTAACAATTATTAAAAAAAAAGTTTATTAATAATTACTTATGGTTGAATTACAGAAAAAATATCAAATTGGAACTAGAAGATTTGGACTTATTAATTGGGTTGGAACATACTCTTTATTTAAAAAAGAAGTTTTGAGATTTTTAACAGTATCAGGCCAAACCTTATTTGGTCCGATTTTAACGAGTATACTATTTTTAACAGTTATTTCTTTGGCTATTGGAGACCAAAGATCAGATGTATTAGGAGTTCCATATATAAAGTTTTTAGCTAGTGGTTTAATAATGATGCAAGTAATTCAGCAAAGTTTTGCACACTCTAGTTCTTCACTGATGATGGGTAAAATGATGGGTACAATCACTGATGTTGTTCATAGCCCTTTGTCTTCGTCAGAGGTAGTTTTTGCAATAACATTAGCTTCAGCTGCAAGAGGTATATTGATTGCATCAGCCTCAACTTTAATATTTGTATTGTTTATAGATTTATCAATACAAAACTTCCTTTTGTGGTTTGTCTATTTGTTTTTGGGTGGATTATTTATGGGTTCTTTAGGAGTAATTGTTGGACTATATGCAGATAAATTTGATCAAATGAGTACTGTTACTAACTTTATAATAGTACCGTTAAGTTTTTTAAGTGGTACATTTTACAGTATTGATAGATTACCTAATTTTTTAAAAATTCTAAGCAACTATAATCCATTTTTTCATATGATAGATGGATTTAGATATTCATTTATTGGTCAATTAGATGGTTCGTTAATATTTGGTATTTCATTGTTAGCCTTTTTAAGTTTGGTTATTACTTATTTTGCATACTTCCTAGTACACAAAGGTTACAAAATTAAATCATAGTATACATGAGTTACTTAGCTAATAATTATAAAAGAAGAAACTTATCCTTTGATAAAGGCAAAGGATCTTTTTTGTATACAAAAAGTGGAATAAAGTTTTTAGATTTTGTTCAAGGTATTGCTGTAAACTCTTTAGGTCATGCAAACCCAAATTTAGTAAAAGCAATAAAGAAACAATCCAAAAAACTTTGGCATGTTTCTAACTCTTTTATAATTCCAGAGGGAGAGGAATTAGCAAAAAAATTATCAGAAAGGACTTTTGCTGAAGCCGTAATTTTCCAAAATAGTGGAGCAGAAGCTACAGAGACTGCAATAAAAGTTGCTAGAAGATATTTTTATTCAATAGGTCAACCAAAAAAAAATAGAATTTTATGTATAAAAAATTCTTTTCATGGAAGAACTATTGCAGCAATAAATGCTAGCGGATCAAAAAAAATGGTTGAAGGATTTGGCCCTAAGGTAGGAGGGTTTGATCATTTTAAATTTGGTAACCACAAGGAGCTAAAAAGAAAGATTACAAATAAAACTGCAGCAATAATGATTGAGCCAATAATGGGTGAGGGTGGAATTAAAGTAATACCTACTTGGTGTTTAAGAGAAATAAGAAAGATCTGTAAAAAGAAAAAAATTCTACTTATTTTAGATGAGGTTCAGTGTGGAATTGGAAGATCTGGCAAATTTTTTTCATATGAATACGCAAATATAAAGCCAGATATAGTTCCAATTGCTAAAGGAATTGGAGGAGGATTTCCAATAGGAGCCGTGTTAATGACAAAAAAAGTTTCTAAGGCTATGGTTCCTGGCACACACGGATCTACTTTTGGTGGGAATCCTTTAGCAATGTCAATTGGTAATGCTGTTATGGATGAAATTTTTAGAAAAGGCTTTCTTGCAAAAGTTAGGGGTAATTCAAAATATTTTATTTCGGAATTAAATAAAATTAAATTTAAATTTCCAAATATTATTAAAGAAATCAGAGGAGTAGGATTAATTTTGGGTATACAGTTACATCACGACCAGACAAAATTTATCCAAAGTTTAATGAGAAATAAATTATTAACAATTAGAGCGGCCGAAAATGTTATAAGAATTTTGCCTCCATTAAATGTAAAGAAAAATGAAATTAATTTAGCTTTAAAAATAATAAATAAAGTTTGTGAGAGGTATAAAAAATAATGAAAAACTTTCTTCATATTAGAGATATTTCTGTAGTAGACTTAAAAAAAATTATTTCTGATGCAAAAAATAGAAAAGCTAAAAGAAAAAAATTTAATACTCTTGATCCTGACAAAGATATACCTTTAAAAGGTAAAATTCTGTTGCAGATGTTTGAAAAATCAAGCCTAAGAACTAGATTAAGTTTTTACTTAGCTATTAAACAATTGGGTGGGGGATCTTTGACTTTAAGACCAGAGGAATTGCACCTAGGGATTGGTGGAGAAAGTATAGCAGATACATCTAAAATTTTATCAACTTATGGAAATGCTTTTATGTTAAGAACTGATTCTGATAAAAAGTTAGAAGAATTTAAAAAATATTCAAATATACCAATAATTAATGGATTAAGCCCGTCATCTCACCCAACACAAGTTTTATCAGATATTTTTACAATCCAGGAAATTAAAAAAAAGGATATTTCAAAACTTAATTTATGTTGGATAGGAGATGCGAATAATAATATGATGAATAGCCTTATAGAGGCGTGCTTAAAATTTTCAGTTTCCTTAAATATTGCTTGCCCTAAGTCATATCAACCAAATAAAGCTTTAATTGCCTTAATTAAAAAAAAGAAAGGTAAAATTAAAATTTATAACAAAAAAGAATTAGCGGTTAAAAATTCTGATGTAGTTATTACTGATAAAATTATCTCTATGAATGATAAGGTAAATAAGAAAAAGAAACTTAAATCATTTAAAAATTTTAAAGTGGATACAAAAACAATGAATTTAGCTAAGAAAGATGCAATATTTATGCATTGTCTTCCAAGAGGAAGTGAAGTTACAGAAGAAGTATTTCTTGGCAAACAATCTAAAGTTTGGCAACAAGCTTTAAACAGAGTTTATGTCCAAAAGAGTATTTTGTTATATTGTTTTGATAAGCTAAGGTAGTTGTAAGGGGCTATCAGCATTAGCATTCATATAAAGAATTACTGAAGCTCTATCCTTCTCTTTTTTCAATCCTGCAAAAGCCATCTTTGTACCTTTTATATATGAAGCAGGCTTTATTAAAAAACTATTCATCTCTTGAAAAGTCCAATCTTTTCCAAATGCCACTAAAGCTTTAGAGTATTTATAATCTTCCAGAGCCCCCATATTTCTACCTAGTACATTATAAAGTGCTGGCCCAATATTGTTTCTTCCACCTTTTTTAATTGAATGACATGCGCTACATTTCTTAAATACTTTCTTTCCATGATCAACACTTCCCATGGCTAATAGAGCAGAAATATCAACTGCTTCAACAGTTGCAGAAGCTGTCGTGCCATCTGTTTCAGCAAATTCAACTTTATAAGCTGATTGACTCGGCTTCTCTACGTAATAGATAATGTCTGAAATCTTAGTTATTCCAAATATAACAACAAAAATAATAACTACTGCTGCTATAATTTTATTAATTTCAAATGAGTCCATGATTTTTAATTATTATCCTCGTATAACATGTTAAACAAAAAAAAAACTAAATTTAAATTTAATTATTGCGTCTGAAAGACGCATAATACTTAGTTTATGAGCAATACAGTAATTTTAATTCCTTCAAGATTAGCTGCAACAAGGTTACCAAATAAACCTTTATTAAAAATCAATAATATTTCAATTATCAATCATGTTTATAAAATTGCAAAATCATCTCTTATTGGAGAAAGTTATGTTGCAACCGGTGATAAAGAAATATTTGAAGAGGTTACCAAGTTTGGAGGAAAATGTATTTTAACCAAAAAAGATCATAAAACTGGAACTGACAGAATTTTTGAAGCTTATCAAGAAATAAAAGATGATAATATTGAATATGTAATAAATCTTCAAGGAGATGAACCAATGCTTGATATTGAGGATGTTACTAATCTCCTCAAAAAAACTATTAAAAAACAATCTAAAATTTCAACATTAGCATGTCAAATTGAAGACGAAAAATTTTTCTTAAACACAAATGTTGTAAAAGTAATCACAAAAGAGGAACTTCTTCAGAACAATTTATCAACAGCAACATCATTTACAAGAGAAATTAAAAATACTCAAAATAATATTTACCACCATATTGGGATATATATTTATAATATTACATACTTAGAGAGGTTTGTTCAATTAGAGCAAACTCAGAATGAAAAATCGCAAAAACTAGAACAATTAAGATTAATGGATAACAATATTGAAATAGACGTAGGATTAGCAAAAACCAAACCAATTGGCGTAGATACAGATGAAGATTATCTAGAAATAAAAAAAATTATGGAATATAAAAATTAAATTATGAAAATTGCTTATCAAGGTGTTGCAGGAAGTTACAGCGAAAGTTGTGCTAAAAAAATGTATCCAGAGAGTGATACAATACCCTGTAAAACATTTGATGAATGCTTTGAAAGGTCTAGTGAAGATAATTCAATAAAATCTTTAATTCCAGAGTCTAATAAAACAACTGGAAATATTGGTGTTGAGTATTTAATCTTTAAATACAGACTAAATATTTATGCAGAGCATTTTTTTCCAATTAATCATAATCTCTTAGGATTAAAAGATTCCAAAATAGAGGACATAAAAGATGTCTATTCACACGCACAAGCATTAAGTCAATCTTCAAGTTTTATTAAGAAAAAAAAATTCACAGAAAATGTTAGAGCAGATACAGCTGGTTCAGCAAAATTTGTTTCAGAAAGTAAAGACAAATCTAAAGCTGCTATAGCTTCTAGTCTAAGTGCAGAAATATATGGTCTTAAAATTCTACAAGAAAATGTCCAAGATGATAAAGATAACGTGACTAGATTTTTATTACTTGGTAAAGATATTTTTCAGCCAGATTTTACTGATGATAATCATATAACATCAATATTATTTAAGTTAAAAAGTAAACCCGCTGCTCTTTACTCTGCACTATCTGGATTTGCAATAAATGGAGTTAATATGAGTAAACTACAAAGTTTTCCTGAAAAGAACTCATTTTCCTCATATTTTTTTCTATGTGATATTGACGGACATATTGAGGCTCCTAAAATCAAAAACTCACTTGAGGAATTGGGTCTCCATTGCCAAGATATGCACGTTCTAGGTGTTTATAAATCCGATAAATTTAGACAAAAATAAATTTATAACTTTCTTGTAGAATAGAAATTTTTATTGATATAATAAAGTTGGAGGCCAATCAGGTGGTGTTACCACAAATCCCCCAGGATCGAAAGATAGCAAGGGTAGTGAGTATTTTCCAGGTTGGTTGGTCTCCTTAAAAATGACAGAAAATTCGAAAGTACTAGCTTTAAAATACAGACCTCAAGTATTTGAGGATTTAATTGGTCAAGAGATTATTGCTGAAACAATTAAAAATTCAATAATTTCAGACAAGTCACCTAACGCATTCTTGTTTACAGGTATTAGGGGAGTAGGAAAAACAACTTTCGCAAGAATAGTTGCAAAGTCATTAAATTGTGAGCATGGAATTGAAAACATGTGTAAGAAAAAATGTAGCAACTGTGATGCAATTACAAACTCAAATCATATTGATGTTTTGGAAATGGATGCTGCAAGCAAAACAGGTGTTGACGATGTAAGAGAGCTTATTGAATTTTCAAGATATGGACCAACAACTGCTAAATATAAAATATTCATTATTGATGAAGTTCATATGTTAAGCAAACAAGCATTTAATGCACTTTTAAAAACATTGGAGGAACCACCAAAATATTTAAAATTTATTTTTGCAACAACTGAAATCAAAAAAATTCCTGTAACAGTAATATCGAGATGTCAACGTTTTGATCTCTCTAGAGTGAAATCTGAAGAGCTTTTCAATTATATAAAAATGATTAAAGACAAAGAAGGTGGTAAAGTTTCTGATGAAGCTTTAAAATTAATTGTTAAAATTTCAGAAGGATCTGTTAGAGATGCATTATCTTTGTTAGATCGTGGACTTGTAGCCAATCAAAATGATGAGGAATTAAATCTAGATAAAGCGCAAAGCATTTATGGATATTTTGATAAAAGTTCTCTGATAGAATTAATACAAAATCTGTTTAGTGGTGATGAAAAGAATGTATTTGAGTTGTATAGAAAAATTTATAATTCTGGTGTAGATCCCAAAATTTTTTTGAATGATTTTCTTGAGGTTTTATATTACCTAAAAAATATTAATTTTATAAAATTAGACGGAAATAATTTTTCTTTAAATGATCAAGATTTTAGTAATCTTTCCGCAATATCTGAAAATTTAGATTCTAAGGACATAATCCTTTTTTGGCAATTTACACTTGATACAATTGAGGAAATTAACATAGTTTCAAATCCAAATTTATCAGTTGAAATGTTCCTTTTCAGATTAATGAGAATAAAAGGTTTTAAGGAGAAAGATATTGAGGAAAGCTTTACTGGAAAAAATCCTGATACTTTAATTAAAGGACCTGAAAAAAAAATTACAAGTAAAACAATAGATCAAATCAAAAATGTTTCACAACAAGAAAAAATTGAACCAAATTTAAATAAAGATGAAGTAATTAATGAACTTAAAATAGGTTCATTTGAAAGTTTGATAAATCTATGTATGGAAAGAAAAGAAGCTAAGCTTAAATATGAGCTTGAAACTAATATAAATTTAGTTTCATTTTCTGAGGGTTTAATAGAAATATCTTTTAATGAAAACTTAGAC
>CACKUI010000018.1 GCA_902603305.1 uncultured Pelagibacteraceae bacterium
CATTGGATATTTATAAAAAATTGAGAATTACTAACCCTTCTCCTTTTATGTATTTTTTTAATTTTCAAGATTTTCAAATTATAGGTGCGAGCCCTGAAATACTTGTGAGGCTTAGAGATAATAAAATAACTATTAGACCTATTGCTGGCACAAGACCTAGAGGTAAAAATAAAAAAGAAGATAAATTTTATGAAAAAGATCTTTTAAAGGATAAAAAAGAGCTTTCTGAACACTTAATGCTTCTTGACCTTGGAAGAAATGATACTGGAAAAGTTTCTAAAATTAATTCTGTTAAAGTAACCGAAAGTTTTAAGATAGAGCGGTATTCGCATGTAATGCACATAGTCTCAAATGTTGAAGGTGATTTTAATAAAAAATTTGGGAAATTTGATACGTTATTAGCTGGTTTTCCTGCTGGAACGGTATCAGGTGCTCCTAAAATAAGAGCTATGGAGATTATAGATGAATTAGAAACGACTAGAAGAAAAGTTTATGCTGGTGGTATTGGTTATTTTTCTGCAAATGGTGATTTTGATACTTGCATCGCACTTAGAACTGCAATTTCAAAAAATAAAAAATTTTATGTACAATCAGGTGCAGGAATTGTTGCTGATAGTAAACCTATTAATGAATTTTATGAAACAGTTAACAAAGCAAAAGCTTTAATTAAGGCTTTGGAGTAAAAAGTATGAAAATAATTTTAATTGATAATTATGATAGCTTTACATTCAATTTATATCACTATCTCTCATCCTATGCTAAAGTTGATGTTTTAAGAAACGATAAGGTAGATCATCGTTACATTTTAAGAAAAGGATATAATAAAATTGTAATATCTCCAGGTCCTGGAAATCCTAATCAATCTGGAAATTGTTTAAAGATAGTAAAGAATTTGTATAAAAAAATGCCAATACTTGGTGTTTGCTTAGGTCATCAAATCATTGGTCAAATATTTGGTTCTAAGATAATTCAAGCTAAAGAACTTGTGCATGGAAAAACAAGTAATATTATAAATAAGAAAATTGGTATTTTAAAAAATTTACCAAAAAAGTTCTCAGCTACAAGATATCATAGTTTAGTAATTGATAGAAAATCCTTATCTAAAGATTTAAAAATTACATCTAGTACATCAGACGGGACAATAATGGGTGTTATGCATAAGCAATACAAAATCCATGGAGTTCAATTTCATCCTGAAAGTATCAAAACAAAATATGGTTTAAAAATTTTAGAGAACTTTGTAAAAGATTAGAAATGGACCATTTTTTAGAAAAACTCAGAAATAAAATAAATTTAAATTTTGATGAGAGTAAAAATGCATTTAAGATTTTAATGAATGGTGAAGCTAGTGATCAACAAATTTATGATTTTTTAACTTTATTATCAAATAAAGGTGAGGTTTCAGATGAAATAGCAGGTGGTGTATATATATTAAGAGATAAGTCAAAAAGAGTAAAAGTTGAAAACTGCATTGATACTTGTGGTACTGGTGGAGACGGAAAAGATACTCTAAATATTTCAACAGCATCAGCGCTGTTGTTAGCAAGTATGGGTGTTAAAGTAGCAAAGCATGGAAATAAAGCAGTTTCATCAAAATGTGGGTCAGCTGACGTTCTTGAAGCCTTAAATATAAATATCAACTTAGAACCAAATCAAATCGAAGAACAGATTAAAAATGACAATTTTGGCTTCATGTTCGCTCCAAATTATCATTCTGCAATGAAATATGTTGGTCCAACAAGAAAAAAAATAGGAAAAAGGACTATTTTTAATATGATAGGTCCATTAAGCAGCCCAGCACTTGTTGAAAGGCAGGTAATTGGTGTTTTTGATAACAAACTTTTAAAAGTTTTTGCAAATGCACTAAAAAATCTAAATTTAAAATTTGCGTGGATTGTAAATAGTGAGGATGGTCTAGATGAAATATCACCTTACGCCAAAACTAATGTTGTGCAATTAAAAAATAATAAAATATCTGAGTTTACAATTGATCCAAATGAATTAAATGTTAATGCTGATAAATTCGAAAATTTAATTGGAGATGATGCTAAATTTAATTCTGATAAAGTTTTAAATATTTTTCAAGGGAAAGATAATGATTTTTCAAAAGCGGTATGTCTAAATGCTGCGGCAGGATTAATAGTTTCTGAAAAATATGATAATTTTAAAATTGCTTATAATTATACTAGAGGTTTTATTAAGTCTGGAGCAGCATTCAAATATATAAAAAGTTTACAAAGTGTCTGAAAATATCCTTCAAAAAATAATTGATAAAAAGAAAACTAAAATTCAAAAATTAAAACTTGAAAATGATATAAACAGCTTATTGCATGCAATAAGTGAGAAGGAAGTTTTTTTTGATTTTAAAAAGAAAATACAAACAAAAAACTCAGAAAATAAAATATCCATAATTGCTGAAATAAAAAAAGCAAGTCCGTCTGCAGGTATTTTGATAGATGACTATGATCCGGTTAAAATTGCAAAAATATATAATTCTAAGAATGTCACATGTTTGTCTGTATTAACTGAAGAAGATTTTTTTTTAGGAAATCTATCTCATATTTCTGAAATTAAAAAAAAAATTGAATTACCCATTCTTTGTAAAGATTTTTTTGTTGATAAATTTCAAGTACCTTTAGCAAAAAGTTACGGTGCTGATGCAGTCCTGATTATATTAGCTGGTATTTCTGAAAAAACTGCTGATGAAATTTACGAAGAGGCTTTAAAGCATAATATGAGTGTAATTGTTGAAGTTCATACAGTTGAAGAGGCAGAAAAATCACTAAAATATCCGGATGCTTTAATTGGTATAAATAACCGAAACCTAAAAACTCTTAAAACTGAGATAAATACAACTTATGATATATATGATGTTGTTTCAAATCACTCTTCCCCTCTAATTTCTGAGAGTGGTCTAAAAACAAAAGATGAATTGCTTGATATAAAAAAAAGGACCTCAATAAGCACTTTTTTAATTGGTGAATCACTTTTAAAAGATTTAGAAAATAATAATATTTTTTCTCTTTTATAGAAATTTTCCAGAATTTATAATGTTTTTTAGCTGTTGTATAAATTGAAGAACTTTTATAGAACATCGATGTACTTAATTTGTTCTATGTTAACTAAAAAACAAAAAAACCTGCTTCTCTTTATCAATAA
Source organism: uncultured Pelagibacteraceae bacterium (assembly GCA_902603305.1). Classification (GTDB taxonomy): domain Bacteria; phylum Pseudomonadota; class Alphaproteobacteria; order Pelagibacterales; family Pelagibacteraceae; genus Pelagibacter. The sequence continues at coordinate 3,160 of CACKUI010000018.1, forward strand.
AAAATTGAGATCTACAGGTGTGTCCCCTTCATACGAGGAAATGAAAGAATCGTTAAATTTAAAATCAAAATCTGGAATTCACAGACTTATCAGTGCATTAGAGGAGAGAGGCTTTATAAAAAGATTAGCCCATAAGGCTAGAGCATTAGAAGTAATTAAGTTACCTGAAACAGCATCTGCAAACGATATTTATAATAGTTTTTCTCCAAGCATTATTAAGGGAGGGCTAGATGAGGAAAATTTAAATAATTCTAATGATACAGAAATACCAGTGCTAGGAAAAATCGCTGCAGGAACTCCAGTTGAAGCTATACAGAATGAAGTTTCAAGAATTCCACTACCAGCAAACATTGAAAAAGATGGAGAATTTTTTGGTTTAAAGGTTCAAGGAGATTCTATGATTGAAGCTGGAATTAATGATGGTGATACTGTTATTGTTAAAAAAGCAGATACTGCAGATAATGGAAAAATCGTAGTAGCTTTAATTGATGATCATGAGGCTATGTTGAAAAGAATTAGAAGGAAAGGTAAGACTGTTGCATTAGAAAGTGCAAATAGAAATTACGAAACAAAAATTTTTGGTCCAGATAGAGTGAAAGTTCAAGGAATTCTTGTATCTTTATATAGAAACTTTCAGTAAAATAGTCTAAATAAATTCCATGAAAAAAGTAGCAACTAGATTTGCTCCTTCTCCTACCGGTCCTCTTCATATTGGTGGGGTAAGAACAGCTCTATTTAATTGGTTATATTCAAAAAATAAATCAGGTAGATTTTATTTAAGGATAGAAGATACTGATAAAGAAAGATCTAAGGAAGAACATAAAATTCAAATAATTAACTCTCTAAAATGGATGGGAATTGAACACGATGGTGAAGAGTATATTCAATCAAAAATGGTTGGTGAACACGTAACTATTGCTAAAAGACTATTAGAAAATGGAAATGCCTATAAATGCTTTTGTAGCGCAGAGGAAATAGAAGAACAAAAGAAAAGAGCTAAACAAAAAAAAATTCCTTATGTGTATAATCGAAAGTGGCGTGATATTTCTGAAGATCAAGCTCCAAAGGATATTAAACCAGTTATAAGATTTAAAAGTAAAATAGAAGGTACATCTCTGCTAAAAGACTTAGTTCAAGGAAACGTGGAGATTGAAAATAATACTATTGAAGATTTTGTTATTTTAAGAAATGACGAAACGCCAACATATAATTTATCTGCATCAGTTGATGATCATAATATGGAAATGACACATATTATAAGAGGAGATGATCATAAAATTAATACTTTTAAACAAATACAGATATATGAAGCACTAGGATGGGATATTCCACAATTTGCTCATATACCTCTTATTCATACAAAAGATGGTAAGAAATTATCAAAAAGAGACAATGCCTCAACATTAGAAGATTACTCAAAAATTGGGATTCTACCTGAATCACTTAGAAATTACCTACTAAGGTTAGGATGGTCTTATAAAGATAAGGAAATTTTTAACTTAGATGAAAGTATTAAACTTTTTAATTTAGAAGGAATAGGTAAATCACCTTCAAAACTTGATATGAGTAGAATTCTTTCTATGAATGAATATTACATTAAAAATAGTGAAGAAAATATATTGTACAAAAAGTTATCAGAATATTGTGAAATGTATAAAGATAGAATTAAAGAAGATAAAGAAAATACGATAAAGAGCTCTTTAACATTTTTAAAAAATAAAGCAAAAACACTTGAGGATATATTTAACAATTCTAAATACATATTAAATGATAAAGTTATTTTTAACGAAAATGATAAAGAGCTGATAAACGATGAAGCAAAAAAAATAATACATTTATTTAAAGAGAAGATTTCAGAATTAGAAGTTTTTGATAGAGAGAATTTAGAACAAATCATAAATGGGTTAATAAAATTGAATAATACAAATTTTAAGGGTATTGGGCAGCCATTACGAATAATGTTAACAGGATCTAAATTTGGTCCAGGCATATATGATATAATATTATCTCTTGGAAAAAACGAGGTAATAAAAAGATTAGGAAATATAGGATAAGATAATATTTGATGCTTCTTCAGACGAAGAGCTAGGAGAGGTCAGAGTTTCAAGAGTTTTTTTTATTTCATCCTTTTGTTTATCAATTAAATCTGGTTTTTTTAGAAAATAGTAAACACTTTTAAATATTTCCTCAGCATTACATTCAGATTGTATCAACTCTGGAATAACTTCTCTATTATTGATAATATTTATCATATTAACAAATTTAATATTTAATAGAAATTTTGCTAAATAAAAATTAACAAAATTCATTTTATATATAATTATTGATGGAACATTCATCTTACAAACTTCCAAAGAAACTGTTCCAGATTTTACTACCGCAAAAATTGATTTTTTTAAAACTGCAGTTTTGATTTTATCATCATTAATAATTTCTAGATTTTGTATGTGTTCTTTTGAAATATAACTTGATATAAGTTCTTTATTTTTATCAGTTCCATGAAATATGAAATTATAACTTGGATCCTTTGTATTCATTTTTTTAATAAAATTAATTAGAATTGGCATATGATGGTTTATTTCTGAAGTTCTACTTCCAGGAAAAATTGATATAATTTTTTTTTTATCTAAAAATTGGTCTATTTGGATATTTTCATTAATTTTTTTATCTAACAATGGGTGACCTACAAAAGTATTGGTTAGTTTTTCTTTGTCAAAATATTCTTTTTCAAACCTAAAAAGTAATAAAATATGGTCTAAAAATTCTTTCATTTTCTTTACCCTACCCTTTCTCCATGCCCAAACTTTAGGAGCAATAAAATGAATTACTTTTATTTTTGGGCTTTTTTCTTTTACTAGTTTTGCCACTCTTAGTGTAAAATCTGGACTATCAACACTAAATAAAATATCTGGGTTAAATTTTAAGACTTCATTAACTGTATCTTTTATTTTACGTTTTATTTTAAAAAAGTTAAATAATATATCGGTAAAAGCTATATAGGTTATTTCTTTTTGGTCATAGATTGTCTTTATACCTAATTTTTCCAAGTTTGTTCCACCAACACTTAAGAACTCTAAATCAGCTTTTTTTGTTTTTATTTGTGATATTACTTCTGAAGCTAATTTATCCCCCGAAGGTTCACCTGTAAGAACAAAAATTTTTTTCATATAGCGATGAGAAAGAGTTTATTTTGATTAGCATATTTAATACAGGCTTCTTTGTTTAATATAATATTTTGATTTGATTTAATAACAATTCCCTTGATGCCAACTTCATTACAATCTTTAAATGTATCAATTCCTATTGTGGGTAAATCTACCCTTAAATCTTGTTTTGTTTTAGGTATTTTTATTAAAATACCTTTTTTTATTTTGGATTTAGTAACAGATTTTATCATTTCTTTTGTGCCTTTTCTTGTTTCTCTAGAAATGATTTTATTGTCTCTTATAATCACTGCTTGTGTATGATTGTGCGAATTTATCTTTTTTAATTCTTTAATTCCCTTAACTATCTCCTCTTTTTCAAATAAAGTTGGTCCAGTTTTTGTATAAATTCCTTTCTTTAATGTTAACTCTGGGTTGAAGGCATTTAATTTAATAACTTTAATTTTATTTTCAGACAAAATTTTAATTAAAACTTTTAATATTGCTGCGTCACCTTTTTTTGATGCTTTAACTATTCTTGGGATGTAAAATAACCCTCTTAAGTCTAATTTTAGTTTAGATATTTTAGGTTTTATTATATTCCCAGCAAATATTACCTTTTTACATTTTTGTGATTTAATAAGATTTAGAATCTCGCCAAATTTACCTATGTTAATGAAAAAACTATTCTTATTTTTTTTAAATTTATTGTTTTTTGTAAGATCTATGATGAAATATTTTATCTTCCTTTTCTCTATTTTTTTAATAATTTCATTTGGTAGATCTTTTTCTCCTAAAAAAAGCCCTATCATTATTTGTTAAGTGGAAGTGATATTGGTCTTTTTTTGTCTGAATTTATAAAATTAAGTATTTTTTTTACAAATTCATTTTTTTTAAGATCATTATTAAGTTGTTCTATATTTTCTCTAAAACTTGAAGTTTTGAATATTATTTCATAAGCTAATTGTATTTTTTTTATATCATCATTTGAAACTTTCGATCTTCTCAATCCAATAAGATTTAACCCCATTAAATTGTTTCTATTTCCCATTGATAGTCCAAATGGAATGACATCACTCAAAACTCCAGTCATTCCTCCTATCATTGCAGACTCCCCAATCCTAGAAAATTGATGTATCGCACAGCTTCCACCAACTATTGCGTTATTTTGAATAGTAACGTGTCCACCTACTTGAACGTTGTTAGCTAAGACAGTGTCATTTGATATTAAGCAATCATGTGCCACATGACAATAAACCATAAATAAATTATTATCACCAATTCGAGTTATTCCACCACCTTGTTCCGTTCCAGGATTTATATTTACATACTCTCTAAACTTATTATTATTACCAATTACTAATGAGTTTTTTTCTCCTTTATATTTTAGATCTTGTGGAGGAGTTCCAATAGATGAGAAAGGGTATATTTGATTATTCTCTCCTATCTTTGTATTACCAACTATATTTACATGCGAATGTATAACTGAATTAGTTCCTATCTCCACCTCTGGACCTATAATGCAATAGGGTCCTATCTCAACATTATCTGAAATTTTTGCTTCTGAGTCGACTATTGCTGTTTTATGGATCACCTACAATAAATAACAAATTTAAAATTTATTTCTTATCAACTATTACTACTGATTATTACTTTCTATCTACAATTGTTGCTGACCATTGAGCATCAGCCATTTTTTTTTCACCAACGAAGGCAGTACCCTTGTACTTCCAGACTCTTCCATGTGATCTAATAGCCTCAATATTAAGTTCTAAGACACAATCAGGTATTACCGGGTTTCTAAATCTTGCTTTCTCAATTGTCATTAAAAAAACTAATTTATTTTCATAAGTTGCTTTATCTAATCCATTAGCTGTCAAAGCAGCAGCAGCTTGTCCAAAAGCTTCTACTATTAAGACACCGGGCATTACTGGTTCTCCAGGAAAATGACCATTAACAAAAAAGCTATTTTTTTTTACATTAACAATTGCTGTTGCTGAAAAAAGCTTTTTAATATTTTTTAACTCATCTATAAGAAGCATAGGCTCCCTGTGTGGTAATAATTCTTTAATTTGTTCTTTATTTAAATTAGTCATTTGTTTTATTTTCTTTTAAAAAATCTCTTATATTTTTTGCAGGATATCCCATAACCTTTGTATTTGAAGGGATATTTTTAATTACTCCACTTCCTCCACCAATTTTAACATTATCTCCTATTGTCAAATGACCAGATATACCGGCTTGTCCTCCAATCATTACTTTATTACCTATAGATGAACTTCCTGCAAAACCAACTTGGCCAGTTATTATACAATTTTTTCCAATTTTAACATTATGCGCTATATGAACCTGATTATCCAAAAAAGTACCATCACCTATTACAGTATTGGATAGGGAACCTCTATCTATCGTATTATTAGATCCGATCTCAACATTATCTCCTACTATTACTGCTCCAATATGTGGGTATCTAATATTTTTTTTTGCAGGCATAAATCCAAAACCCTTTTTTCCAATAATTGCTCCATCAAGAATATTTGTATTGTTACCTATAATGGCATTCTTTATTATTACATTACAGCCTATTTTACAGTTTGTTCCAATTATAACATTTTTCTCAATTATAGAATTATGGCCTATTGAACAATTTTTACCTATCTTAACATTTTTTCCTAGCAAAACATTTTGTCCACTTTTTAAATTTTTAAATTTATTTTTTTTGATAGGTAGAACATCATTATCAAATTCATCATCTAAAGCTGATGGATAAAATAATGATGAAACTAAGCTTACAGACAATAAAATGTTATTAACCTCAATTATTTTAATTTTATTAGGAACGATTTTTTTTAAATTTGAGTCTGTTATAACTAATTTAGACTT
>CACKUI010000019.1 GCA_902603305.1 uncultured Pelagibacteraceae bacterium
TAATATAAAATTAAAGTGTTTAAAACTTTAATTATTTAATACTAGCTTTCATAGCTTCCCATTTTTCACCAAGCTCTGTACCATTATCAGCCCAGTACTCAGCGTCTACTAAGAAGTATCTTTTAAGGTTAGCTGGTGCTGTTGGCATATGTGGAACCATATTAGTTTTTCCATCTTTATACCAAGGCTCTCCTGCTTGCATAACTGCAATTGATGATTTTCTCCATGGAGCATAAGCAATATATTTTGCACTTCCTGCTAACATCTCAGTACTTGTCATCATTGCTAAAGCCTTCATAGCGTCATCTTGGTTTGGTCCACCTTTTACTAATGCAAAATATTCATAGTCAAGACCTTGTCCGTCCCAAACTTGAACTATTGGAGCACCTTCCCCAACTGCTGCATTGAAAAATCTTCCATTCCAACCAGTAGCCATTACAACTTCACCACTCATTAATAATTCTGGTGGTTGAGCTCCTGCTGACCAAAATACACATCCGCCATTTGGATCCTCACAGAGCGCTTTGATTTTGTTCATTGCTCTGTCAACATATCCTGGTTCTTCTAATTTTTTGTAGATAAATTCTCCACCTTTACCCATTTTTACACCATCTGCTGCTAATGCAATTTCTAAGTTAGTTAATGCGCTTTTGTAAATAGCTCTTTTTCCAGGAAATCTTTTTGTGTTAAAGAAATCTTTTAAAGTCGTTGGCGTACTTTTTAACAAATCACTGTTGTAAGCATAGTTCCAAGAATATAAGATATTTCCTACCGCACATTTACTTGGCATATCAGTAAAGAAGTCTTCACTAGCTGGTGTACCATCTGGTGCTGGCGGGAAATCTTTGTCAAAATCAAATTCAACAAAAATTCCTTCGTCACAACCATTAATAGTATCATAAGCGAATACGTCTATAATATCCCATGTGATTGCTCCTGCCTCTATTTGCGCTTTAATTTCTGAAAGTCCACCTGAATAGTCGACCCACTCAATAGGTACACCTAATGCTTTAGATGTTGGATCACCATATCCTAACTTTTGACTTTCTGTGTATGCTCCACCCCATGATGCAACAACTACTGCAAAAGCGGATGTAGATACAGAAACTGCAAATGTTAAAGCAAGTAATAATTTACTTAATTTTCTCATTTATCCTCCGTTTAAACGTTTTTTTATAAAAAAAGAAGTACAGCAACATAGAATATAAGAGTCAACAGGTGATTTTGGCGAAAATGTAGTAATTTAGCTTATTTTGGGTCTAAAGCTCGAGCATCATGACTGTTCCAGCCGATATTAATTTCATTGCCAAGTTTTATATCTAAATTTTGAGAACTGTTTGGAACTTTCAATATAAATTCTGAATTACCAAGTAAATTTAATCTAACTCTGGTATGATCCCCATGATAAATAACCTCTTCGATTTTTCCTTTTTGATTGTTATCCATTTTATCTTTAGGATTAATTAATGCTCTCTCAGGTCTAATTGATACAGTAGTTTTTTCACCAACAGATTTAACTGAAATCGGATTAGCAATTATTTCACCCTTTTCTAATTTCACTCTACATGTTCCATTTGAAATTTCAGAAACCTCTCCTCCAAAGGTGTTATTTTCTCCAATAAATTCTGCAACAAAGGAGTTTACAGGTTCTTCATATAACTTATCAGGACTTGATAGTTGTTGAACTTTACCATCATTAAATACCGCAATTCTATTTGACATAGTTAAAGCTTCACCTTGATCATGAGTTACATAAACTACTGTTACACCAATACTTTCATGAATGTGTTTAATTTCGTACTGCATACTTTCTCTTAAATTTTTATCTAAGGCACCTAAAGGCTCATCCATTAATACAACAGATGGATCGAAAACTAATGCTCTTGCAACTGCTACTCTTTGTTGTTGACCTCCAGACAACTGACCTGGCATTCTGTTTGCAAATCCACCGAGTGAAACCATTGATAAAGCTTTATCTACTTTTTTTTCTATTTCCATTTGAGACATTTTTCTTACCTTTAATGGAAATGCTAAATTTTCAAAAACTGTCATATGAGGAAAAAGGGCATAATTTTGAAAAACCATTCCAATACCTCTTTTGTGTGGAGGAATATTTGAAATTGGATTTTTATCTAAATAAATTTCTCCATTAGTTGGAGTTTCAAAACCTGCAAGCATCATTAAGCATGTAGTTTTTCCTGAACCAGAGGGTCCGAGCATTGTGACAAACTCACCTTCTTCGATATCTAAATTTAAATCTTTAACTACTAATACTTTTCCATCGTAACTTTTGTCGACTTTATCAAATTTTACGAAATCTTCTTTTTTTGACATAGATTAGTTTTTAAAACATTTAGTTAAGTAGTTTGCAACAGTTAATTAGCTCTTAATGTGTAACTCTTTTGGAAAATTGCAGAATAATTCACACCCTTTTTCTGTAACTCTTATAGCCTCCGAAGCTTCAACTCCCCAATCACCAAATTGCATTACAGCTATCATATGAAAACACGCATTTGGTACAAGTTCAGTCATTTCTCCTTTATATATATTAAGAGTATGCTCACCCCAATCTGGTGGATAACCTATTCCAATTGAGTAACCAGTTCTTGATTTTTTCTCTATCCCATATTTATCTAAAATACCCCAAAAAGCTTGCGCTACATCATTTGCTGTATTTCCTGGTTTAGTGGCATCTATTCCAGCTTGCAAAGCCTCGATAGTTTTGTTCATTGTGTCTATTTTTAATTGATCAGGCTTTCCAAGTAAGACTGTTCTCGCCATTGGTGCATGATATCTTTTATAAACTCCGGATAACTCAACGATTGTCGCCTCACCTTCTACAAACTTATCTTGGGTTGCTGTTAAATGAGATGCAGATGTTCCTTTTCCTGTTGGTAAGAGTGTTGCGATACTAGAATACTCTCCACCAAACTCAGGTGTCCCATAAAATAAAGTTTTTTGTATATCACCTACTGCATCGCATTGTCTGACACCCGGTTTAATTACCTCCATTGCAGTCTTCATTCCTTCTTCTGAAATTAGTGCAGCAGTTTTCATGTAATTAATTTCTGCATCAGATTTTGCATATCTTGCCCAATTTACTAATCTTTCTGAATCTATTATTTTTGCATTCGGTAAACCTTGTTTTACCTTTTCATAGCAAAAAGCGGTGAAATAATGAGCATCCATCTCAACTCCAATTGAAAGCTTATCCCAATTTCTGTCTTTAATAATTTGTACTAAATAATCGTAAGGATGTTTTGGCCATGTATGAATATAATTTTCATCATACACAATTATATTTTCATCTTTGAGATACGTTTTTATATACGCACCTCCTGAATCTTGAGCTCTTACAAAACATAAAGGTTCATCAGCGTTAACATGAACAATTGCGCACTGAGCATAATAAAAAGACCATGCATCATAACCAGTTAAATAATTCATGTTATTTGTGTCGTGAGAAATTAATAGTTCAATTCCTTTATCCTGCATCATCGACTGAACTTTTTTTAATCTTTGTTTATATTCGTCTTTAGTAAATGACATGAATTTCTATCTAAATAATTTACCAAAACCTTCTACAAGGTTATTTTTATTTATTTGGACCAGAGTATCCCAAATTAATGTCTGATTACTTGATAAAACAATCGTGTTAAGTTTTTTTTCAAGTTTATCAATTATTGGTAATACCGGAAGAGCGGTACAAGATACAAATAATGCATCTGCTCCATTTAAATCTATTTTAGATAAGACATCATACAAATAATTTTGGTCTACTTTGCCTATGTCGTAATCTGCCTCTATATCAAAGTATGAATTGGATGTTATCTTAAATCCCTCTGACTTAAAATATTCCATAACCTCGTCATTAAGTTTTTTGCTGTAGGGTGTAAATAGTGAAAGCTTTTTAATGTTTAACTTTTTTAATGCTTTTATTGCAGCTGTGCTTGGCGTCGTAACCTGGGCCATTGGTTTTGCTGCTTTTACCTTTTGCTTAATAGAGTTATAGCCTGCTGCAATAGTTCCAGAAGTACATCCGTAGACTACGCAATCAATATCTTGATCTGGTAAAATATCTTTTGTTACACTGGTTACTTTATCAGACATTTTAATCAGATTTTCTTTGGTTAAAGGATTATAACACTCTATTCTATTAACAAAAAAATCTATTTCTCTATCCTTAATTACATTAATAAAATCTCTCTCAATCATAAAATCACTTGCAAGAGCAATAAGGCCGACTCGTGGATTTGATTTACTTATGTATTTTGGTTCTATTTTTGTTGAATTCATATTTTAAAAAAGTGAATATATCATAAGTTCTTAAATAATCATTAATATTAAATGAATTGAATGAATTTTAAAGACACTCTAGTTGCATCACTTGTTCCTATCTTTTTAGGTTTTGGTTTTGTAATTGCCAAACCTGCTTTTGAATCTTTTCCTCCAATACTTCTAATGGGATTAAGATTTATTTTTGCTGCTTCTATTTTAATTTGGTGGTTTCCTATTCCAAAAGGTTTTTTAAAAAAAATTTTTATCGCATCGTTTATAGCAAACACGTTGCAATACAGTATTACCTATACTGGTTTAAATTTTATTGATGCATCTGCAGCGGTATTATTAGTACAAACAGAAGTTCCATTTGGAGTAATATTTGCTTTTTTCATGTTGAAAGAGAAACCAACTTTAAGAGCTTTGATTGGGATAGGAATTGCATTTGTAGGAGTTTATATTTTAACTGGCTCACCTAATTTAGATGGAAAAATATTTGGGATCGCTCTTACAATTTTAGGTTCTGCAATATGGGCACTTGGCCAAGTAATTGTTAAACCTTTGAGTAAAGAAATTAATCCTTTAGCTTTAGTTGCGTGGCTTGCATTATTTTCTGGACCCACTTTAATTTTAATTTCTGCGGTAATTGAAGGTGATACCATATCATATTTATCAACTGCTAAATTTAATCACTGGTTAATAGCATTTTATATAGGATTTATAATGCAGCCAATTACTTATGGTTGTTTTTATTATGTTCTAAAAAATAATCCATTATATAAAGTATTACCAATAGTGACTATGGGTATACCACCGACTGGATTACTTGCAGCAATATTTTTATTAGGTGAAAAACCAACAAGTGAATTATTTATTGGAGGAGTGGTAATAATATTTGGTGTCATAATGATATTATATAAAAAGAAAGAGGAGGTAAATTAATGAATATAGGATTTATTGGTTTAGGAAATGTTGGAGGAAAACTAGCTGGAAGTTTATTGAGGAATAAATTTAATTTAACAGTTAGAGATTTAGATAAAAATTTAACAAAACAGTTTAAAGATTCTGGCGCTAAAATTGCAAACTCTGCTAAAGAACTGGCTGAGGAAGTTGATTTAATAATAACTTGTCTTCCTTCTCCAAAAATTTGTGCAGAAGTTATGGAGGGAAAGAACGGAATTCTAGAAGGCATTTCTGAAAATAAAATATGGTTGGAAATGAGCACTACTGATGAGGCAGAGGTAAAAAGGATTGGGAAAAAAGTAATTGAAAAAAAGGCAATACCCTTAGATGGTCCAGTAAGCGGTGGATGCCATAGAGCAGCATCTGGAAATATAGCAATATTTGTTGGTGGAGAAAGGGAGGCATTTGAAAAGATTTTACCTGCTTTAACTGTAATGGGGCGAAAAATATTACACACAGGTGAATTAGGAACTGCTTCAGTATTGAAAGTAATTACAAATTATTTAGCCTCTGCACATTTGATTGCCCTTGGGGAGGCATGGACAGTAGCCAAAAAGTCAAAACTAGATCTAGTAAAAACATATAAAGGAATTGCAGTTTCTTCAGGTAATTCATTTGTTCATGAAACTGAGAGCCAAGTTATTTTAAATGGCTCTTATAATATAAATTTTACAATGGATCTTGTTTTAAAGGATACAGGTCTATTTGATGAGCTAGCAAAAAAATTAAATGCACCTTTAGAAATTTCTCCAAAAATTGTTGACATATTTAAGGATGGTCAAAAAAAATATGGATCAAGAGCTTGGTCCTCGATGATAGTAAAAAGAATGGAAGATTTAAATAAAATTGATTTTAGAGCTGAAGGGTTTCCCGAGGAGTTAACTGATATTGAGCCTGAAGAAAAAGGTTATGAAATTTAAATTTTATGCTACAATAATTTATGATTGAAAAGAAAAATTTTTATATAAATGGAAAGTGGGTTTCACCTGCTGCGCCAAATGATTTTGAGGTAATTAATCCTTCAACTGAGGAAGCTTTTGCAATAATATCTTTAGGCTCTGCAGAAGACGCAGATAAAGCGATAAAAGCAGCGAATATTGCATTTGAGACCTGGAGAGAAACCACAAAAGAGGAAAGGTTAGCTTTACTTGAAAAGTTTGAAGAAATTTATAAAAGAAGATGGGACGAAATGGTTGGGGCTCAGTCTAAAGAAATGGGAGCACCACTAGATTTTGCATCAGAAACTCATACTAAAATGGGAGCTGATATTTGTAGAAATAACATTGAGATTTTAAAAGATTTTAATTTTGAACATCAATTTGATCCTAAATCTAATAACCACATTAGATATGAACCAATTGGAGTTTGTGGATTAATTACACCTTGGAATTATCCAATGAACCAAATTATTTTAAAAGTTATTCCAGCTTTAGCTGCTGGATGTACAATGATTTTAAAACCGTCTGAAATTGCTCCGGTATCAGCAGTATTGTTTGCTGAAATGATTGATGAAGCTGGCTTTCCTGCTGGAGTTTTTAATTTAGTGAATGGAAATGGAGAAGTTGTTGGAAATCATATGTCTGGTCATCCTGACATTGATATGATCTCATTCACAGGATCGACAAGAGCTGGAAAACTAATTCAGAAAAATGCAGCTGATACTATAAAAAAAGTGACTCTTGAATTGGGTGGTAAAGGTGGAAATATAGTTTTTGCAGATTCATACCCTAATGCTGTTAGAGATGGTGTAAGAAATATAATGAGTAACTCTGGACAGTCATGTGATGCTCCAACAAGAATGTTAGTAGAAAAACCAATTTATGAAAGAGCTGTTAAAGAAGCTGTTGATGAGGCAAACAAAATTAAAGTTGATCTTGCATCTAAAAAAGGTGATCACATTGGACCTGTAGTTTCAAAAGTGCAATACGATAAAGTTGTTAATCTTATTAATGAAGGAATTAAAGAAGGTGCAACGTTAGCTGCGGGTGGACCAGATTTGCCAAATGGACTTAACAAAGGTTATTTTGTTAAACCAACAATTTTTTCAGATGTAAATAATGATATGAAAATTGCAAGAACTGAAATTTTTGGACCTGTGCTTTCAATTATACCATTTGAAACTGAGGAAGAAGCAATAGCAATTACAAATGATACATCTTATGGACTTGGTAATTACTTACAGACTGAAGATAAAGAAAAAGCTAAAAGAGTTGCTAGAAAAGTTAGAGCTGGGACAGTTTATATAAATGGTCAAGCCACTGATACTGGAATGCCTTTTGGTGGTTATAAACAATCTGGTAATGGTCGTGAAGGTGGTGTCTGGGGTTTCACTGAATTTTTAGAAGTTAAAGCAATTACCGGTTGGAATTAAGAGCTTAAATAACTTATAATCAGAATTAGTTAATAGGGGTTTATATGATTGGTTATGTAATGGTAGGTACTAATAATTTAAATGATGCTATTACATTTTACGACAAAGTTTTAGAAGTAATTGGTTTAGATAGAAACGAGACAATAGAAGATGATTATGCTGCATATGGAGCAAAAGGTACCAAAGATATTGAGTTTTACGTCACTAAACCTTTCAATAAAAAAGATGCTACCTTTGGAAATGGAACACAAATCACATTTTTAACTTCATCAAGATCTCATGTAGATAAATTTCATGAGGTAGGTTTAAAAGCTGGTGGAACTAGTGAGGGATCTGGTGGTGAAAGACCAAAAGGCTCAGGAGTTTATTATTCTTATCTCCGTGATTTAGATGGAAATAAAATTTGCGCCTTTACAAATAGTAAAGAATAAATTTATGTCATACGACCCAATCAAGACAAAATTAGAAAACAATAAAATTATTATTTTAGATGGAGGTATGGGCGCAGAACTAGAAAAAAATGGTGCTGAGATGGATAAGCATATGTGGTGTGGGAAGTGTTCTGTTGATCATCCTGAATTAGTTAGAAAAGTGCATGAGGATTATATAAATGCTGGAGCCGATGTAATTACAACTAATACTTATAGCACTACTCCAATATCAATGAGACAATATGGTTATGAAGACTCTATAGAAAAATTCAATCAAAAAAGTGTTAAGGTTGCAAGAGAAGCAATAGAAAATACTAATAACAAAACTGCATTAGCTGGAAGTGTATCAACTTTTGGAAACTTTTATAAACTTGGTATCAAAGCAATGATACCTGGTTTTCATGAACAATTAAAAATTTTATCTGACGCTGGAGTAGACTTAATTATTTTAGAAGCTATGTCTTCACAAGCTGACATAGTTGAAACAATGCTAAATTGTTCCACAAAAGTAAATATACCTGTTTGGTTATCTGTATCATGCGTAATGGATGATCAAAAAAACATAATGCTTGGATATAATGATACAATTGACTCTGATACACATGTCTATGAAAACTTTGAGACATCCATAAATAATTTTAAAAATTTACACAGTGGGCCAATATTGGTTGCTCATTCAGATATAAATATTACAGGAAAAGCAATTGAAACTGCAAGGAAGAATTATGATGGAATATTAGGAGCATATCCAAATAAAGGTTATTATGAAAAACCACACTGGAGATTTGTAGATGATATGACGCCAGCTGGATATTTAAATGAAGTTAAGTCATGGATTAAAAATGGAGCTCAGATTATTGGTGGATGTTGTGGGATCGGAGTAGACGAAATAAAAGCAATTTCAATTTTAAAAAACTAAAGTATATTTAAAAATAATGAAAACATTTATTGGCGGTATTGGCTGTTTTTGGGACGAAAAAAAGTACGAGGGCATCAAAGGTATAATATCTACAGAATGTGGT
>CACKUI010000020.1 GCA_902603305.1 uncultured Pelagibacteraceae bacterium
AAATTATAATTAATATTTCTGATAACCAATTTGTAAATAATATTCTAGGAAATTATGGGCGAATTTTAGCAGAATATCCGTTTTTAAAAGATTTTAGAAAAAATAAGTTAGAGCAGTTTATTAGAATAGATGGTATCGAAAATTTAGATAAAATTAAGATTAACAAGAAGCCTGTTGTCTTTATCTCAGGACATTTTAACAACTTTGAACTCATGGCTATGCAAATTGAGAAGTATGGAATAAATTTAGCAGCAATATATAGACCACTTAATAACGTTTTTTTAAATAAAACAATGGAAAGGATAAGAAGTAAATATATTTGTAGAAATCAAATTAGGAAAGGAAGATCAGGCACTAGACAAATTTTAGCAAATTTAAAAAAAGGTAACTCAATAGCCTTGATGATTGATCAAAGAGTTACAGAAGGTATAAAAATTGATTTCTTTGGAAACTTAGCATCTACCACAACAATACCAGCTCAAATTATAAAAAAATATCAATGTGATTTGGTTCCAATTTATATTGAAAGATTTGAGAAATTTAAATTTAAAATGTATGTGTCTCAGCCAATAGCAATCAATTCAGAAAAGTCTCAAAAGGAAATTTCTGAACATTTAAATACTATCTTAGAGAAAATGATATTAAAGAATCCTGATCAATGGATTTGGACACACAATAGATGGAAAAAATAATAATTATTTAGTATCTTTTTCTTTTTTTATTGAAGCTTCAACATAAGAAAAGTAAGCCTCTTGCTCATCAACATTCCAATAATTCAAATTTTGTAGTAAAATTTTCTTTCCTGAAACTGCACAAATAACATGATCACCTTCTTCGATAATATCAAAATTATTTGGTAGATATTTTAATTTTGCTAACTTGTTCATGATTTATAGGATATATATTTGAATATATGAAAATTGCAATTCTTGGAAATGGTGGTAGAGAACATGCAATAGCAAGCAAAATCTCAAAATCCCCTAAACTTAAAAAATTATATTGTATACCAGGAAATGCTGGCACTGACTTAATAGCAGAGAATGTAGAAATTGATTTTTACAATTTTGAAAGTTTATTGCAATTTATAAAAGAAAATAAAATTGATTTAGTAATCGTAGGACCTGAAAAACCTCTAGTTGATGGTGTTGTTGATTTTCTTTTAAAAGAAAATATAAAAGTTTTTGGTCCAAACAAAAAAGTTTCACAATTAGAAGGATCAAAAATATTTACAAAGAAAATATGTGAAAAGTACAACATTCCTACTGCACAATTTGGAGTATTTAGAACTGCTATAGAAGCTTACTCATATTTAAAAAATGCAAATATGCCTATAGTGGTTAAAGCAGATGGGTTAGCTGCAGGTAAAGGTGTTTATATTTGTAAAGATTTAGAAAGTTCAAATAAAGCTGTGCAAGAAATATTTAATGGAAAATTTGGTTTAGCTGAACAAGTTCTTGTTGAAGAATTTTTGCAAGGAGATGAAATGAGTTACTTCGTACTTTCAGATGGAAAAACATATAAAAGATTTAATACTGCTCAAGACCATAAGAGAGTTGGTGAGGGAGATAAAGGAAAGAATACAGGAGGGATGGGTGCATATTCACCTTCTGGACTTATAAATGCAGAATTAGACAGAAAAATAATTTCAGAAATTGTTAATCCTACTTTTCAGGCTATTAAAGACATGGGAGAAAATTACAAAGGATTTTTATATGTTGGTCTAATGATTAAAGACAACAATCCTTATCTTATTGAATATAACGTGAGAATGGGAGATCCAGAATGTCAAACAATTTTGCCACTTTTAGGTACTGATTTATTAGAGCTATTTTTATCTTGTTGTGATGAAACTTTAGAGAGCCAAGATATTCATTGGAAGGAAAAAAAAAGTATGTGTATCGTCCTTTGCTCTAATGGATATCCAGATATTTACAAAAAAAATGTCGAAATACCAAACATTGAAAATATTTTAAATAATGATTCATTTTTTATTTACCATGCGGGCACAGAAAAAAAGGATAACAAAGTATATGCTAATGGAGGGAGGGTACTGAATTTTGTTAGTATCTCTGATAATTTTAAGTCCTCAAGAGACAAAGTAATCAAAGAAATTGAAAATCTAAATTGGGACAACGGTTTTTATCGTAGAGATATTGGATATAAAATTATAGATATATGAGAGTCATTGGAGGAAGTCTTAAAGGAAAAAAATTATCAATTCCTCTAGATAAATCTACAAGACCGTTGAGAGATATGGTTAGAGAATCGATTTTCAATATTTTAGATCATTCAAGTAAAGTGCCTAAAGATATAAATAACTCTAAAGTGTTGGATTTATTTTCTGGTACCGGCTCATTTGGAATTGAGTGTTTATCTAGAGGAGCTAAAGAGGTAATTTTCTTTGAGAATTATTCAAATTCGATAAAAGTTTTAAAAAATAACATATTTAATTTAAAATTAGAGAGCAAAACTAAAGTATACGAGAGTAATGCATATAATTTAAAAGATTCAAATTTAAACAATAAAATTTTTGATGTAATTTTTCTAGATCCACCTTTTAAAGACAAAGAAATAAATATTTTAATAAATCAAATCAAAATATTGAAGATTGCTGATGCCAATACAATAATAATTATACATCGGAATAAAAAATCGGTGGATAATATTTCTAGGTTTTTAAATGTTTTGGATGAAAAGAATTATGGTTTATCTAAAGTTTTATTCTGTAAATTAGTTTAAATTAGTAATTTTGACGTTTCAGTTTTAATTAACTCAACTGAAGGTTGATCAAAAGGATTGACTTTCATTAGTCTTCCCAACAAAATTGTCTCTAGAACAAAAAAAGTAAATAATTCTCCAACAGTTTCCTCATTTTTACTCAAAATTTCAAAACTTCTAAAAGGTATTTTGTTTCTTTTAAAAATCGTTTGAGTTGCCTGTCTTTGTGCTTTGATGATTTGATTTAAATTTTTGTTTTTTAAAATTGAAAATTTATCAGATAAATTTTTATTCGATAATCTAACTGTTTTTTCATTTAAAATTCCAAAAAATGTAAAAAAATTATTTTTTGGTCCATCTAAATAAAGTTGAAGCAAGCTATGATTATCTCTAGGCATAGATGAAATAATAGGAAAAATACCTTTATTATCTTTACCTAAACTTTCTGCTGTGAGTTGTTGGTACCATTTAAATAAATTATTGGAACTTTCATCATAGTTAAGAATTACTGAATTTTTTTTTCCTTTTAAAGCACAGTTAAATATGAAATTTACATTATAAATCAATTGATTTAGAAAATATTTATTTTTTATTAAGTAATTGAGCCTTTTAAATTTCCTCTCATTAAGTCCCAGCAATTCTGCTGGCAACATCCCAACTTCAGATAAAACTGAATATCTTCCTCCAATATAATTTTTATGTTCAATGATATCTGCCTTTAATTTATTTCCAAGTTCTGTGAGAAAACTAGATTTTTTTTCTGTAATTATTATATTTTTATTTTTTTTTTGAGAATTAAGAATTACATTAAAGTTTGATATAGTTTCAAGTGTGTTACCAGATTTCGATACAATCAAGTTTAAAGTTTTTCTCTTATTTTTAAAATTAATATTCCCATCAAGATCATTATAAAAATTTATTTTTTTTTGAATCTTAAGCTTTAAGAAATCATATATTGCCTCTGTTCCTAAAATAGAACCACCCATGCCAATTAGATTGATGATAGCAAAGTCTTTATATTTATTTAGAAATTTTTTTTTATAGCTATATTTATAATTTTTATTAAACGAATTTAATAGTGCCTTACTTTTAATTAATTCTTTTTTTAAAATATTATTTATTTTTTTTTTTACATTTATATTTTTCTTTTGTTGAAAATTTTTAAAAATAATATTTTTTGAAAACATTTACTTATTTAATTTTTTTTAATATTGAACTTTCAATAGATGTAGATTGTTTTGAAGATGAAGCATCTTCCTCAATATCACTCTTCTTAAGTAAATTTTTTATGTTTGATTGATCACTTTCAATATCTTTGGTAGATTTTATATTTGCTTCTCCTGGTTTTGGTAATTTATCAAAATCTGGAGGCATGGCTAATGGATTTTTTTTGTCGATTAAAAATTCGTCACCCTGATCTGATCTTTTTTTTCCTTGTAAAGCTTCTCCCACACCACATGAATATAAAAAAATTAAGATGAATAATAACTTGGAAATTTTAAAGATTTCGTTCATTTGCATTTTTATAACTTATTAATTCAGCCACAATAAGTAAAATAATTCCAATTGTTATAAATATATCTGCCACATTGAAAATAAACCAATGATATCCATTATAATTAAGGTCAAAAAAGTCTGGGACAGCTCTATAATATATTCTATCAAATAAATTACCTAATGAGCCTCCTAAAATAATAATTAAAAAATAATACTTTAGTCCCTTTTCTTTAAATAATAGATAAATTATCACAAAATTTATTAAAATAATTATAATAGTTATTACGTTATAAAAAAAATCCTGGTCCGACGATAACAAACCAAAACCTATTCCTTTATTCCAAACTAAATAAAAATTTAAAAATGAGTTTATATAAATATCTACTCGTCCAGTTTCCTCTAGCACGTTTAGAATAAGTATTTTTGATATTCTATCTAATAAGAAAATGGATAATATAATGAAAATACTTATTACTATTTTTTTTAAATTTTCACTTTTCATGAAAGATGACAGTTACCATCTCTTTCACAAATATTTTCTCTGATTTTCCAACAAACTGGACACTTATTCCCAACAGCTTTTGAACTGGTTATCTCAATTTCTTTTTCTAAATTGTTATCATTTGAGATTGAAGCAGATGATGTTATGCAAATCTCAGAGAAATCATGGTTCTGGGCTAAACTATACATGTCTTTATCTTTGATTTTTATCTCTATATTTGCTTCTAAACTTGAACCAATAATTTTATCAGCTCTTTTACTCTCAATACTAATGTTTGCTTCATCTCTGATTAATTTAAGTTTATCCCATTTACTATTTAATTCTTCGTTTTTCCATTGATTTGGAATTTTAACAAATTTTTGTAAATGAATACTACCATTATTATCTTCCTTGTGAATTAAATGATAAATTTCCTCAGTGGTAAATGATAAGATCGGTGCAAACCATTTTAATAAGCATTCTAAGATTACTTTTAATATCAAAATACAATCAGAACGCTTTTTTGAGTCTTTTGGATCACAATAAAGAAGATCTTTTCTGATATCAAAATAAAATGCTGAGAGTTCAACTGTACAAAAATTCAGTAACTCTTTATACAAATTATGAAAATTATAGGATTTAAAGTATTTATTAAAACTTTCATCAATAACATGCAATCTATGCAGTATATACTTTTCTAATTCAGGAATATTATTTAAATCAACTTTATCAAAGTCTACTTTTGAGTATTCGTCTTGTATATTTCCCAAAAGATATCTGAAAGTATTTCTTATTTTTCTATACGATTCAGAGTGTTGATCTAAAATTGAATAGTCTATTCTTAAGTCTTCAGCATAATTTGATGAGGCGACCCAAATTCTAAGTATGTCAGCACCATATTTTTTTAGAATATCTTCTGGAGCTATTACATTTCCAGTTGATTTAGACATTTTTAGTCCTTTTCCATCAACAACAAACCCATGAGATAAAATACTTTCAAATGGTGCTCTGCCTCTTGTTCCACAAGACTCTAACAGTGAAGAGTGAAACCAACCTCTATGTTGATCCGAACCCTCTAAATACATTGATGCAGGCCATTTTAAATCTTCTCTTTTTTCTAAAACAAAAGAATGCGTTGATCCACTATCAAACCATACTTCTACAATATCACTAGTTTTATCAAAATCTTCTGCTTTATATTTATCTCCAAGCAGTCTCTGAAAATCATCTTCAAACCAACAGTCTGAGCCTTCTTTTTCGTAAATTTTTGCAATATTTTCAAAAACTTCTTCATCAATAAGAATTTCTCCATTTTTTTTTGAAATAAATATTGGAAGTGGAACTCCCCATACTCTCTGCCTGGAGACGCACCAATCTGGTCTGGTCTCAATCATTGCTTTAATTCTTTCTTTTCCTTTGCTAGGATAAAAAGTAGTATCATTTATTGCTTTAAGCGCTTTGTCCCTTAGCTTATGACTTTCCATTGAAATAAACCATTGGGGTGTTGCTCTATGAACTAAAGGAGCCTTTGACCTCCAAGAATGTGGGTAAGAATGAGTTAGTTTTCCTTTATTTAAAAGAACTTTTAGTTCTTTGAGCTTTTCAATAACAATATCGTTTGCTTTAAAAATATGAGTTCCCTCAAATATGGGTATGTGTTTCGTGTACTTTCCATCATCATCAACTGTTTCAATAGCTTTTATTCCATTATTGATACACAAATTAAAATCATCAGGTCCATGGCTTGGTGCACAATGAACAATACCTGTCCCTTGTTCAGTTGTTACAAACCTTGCCTCGAGCATTGGAACATCATAGTCATAGCCAATTTTATGAAATGGATGGCTACAAATAGTTCCATTAAATTCTTTTCCTTTAAATTCTTTTAATATCTCAATTTTGTAATCAGTATCTTTTGCAACAGACGCCAATAGCTCTTTTGCAATAATTATTTTTTCATTTTCTAAAATATCTTTGTTATCTATCTCGCATAAAACGTAATCCAAACTTTTATTATATGCTAATGCCTTGTTAGCTGGTATCGTCCATGGAGTTGTTGTCCAAATAACAACATTCGAGCCAATTAATTCATTAATATTAGATTTTTTAACTTTGAAGGCTGCATAGATTGTATCGGATACATGATCTTGATATTCAACTTCTGCATCTGCTAATGCTGTTTTTTCAACTGTTGACCATAAAACAGGCTTGTAACCCTTGTACAAACTACCCTCTTTTAAAAATTTTCCAAGTTCTCTTACAATTTGGGCCTCTGCATCAAAACTCATAGTTGAGTAATAGTTTTCCCAATCACCAATTACTCCTAATCGTTTAAATTGATCTTTATGAATATTAATCCATTTACTTGCAAAATCTCTACATTCTTTTCTAAACTCAATAATAGGTACATCGTTTTTATTTTTTTTGTTTTTTTTGTATTGTTCCTCAATTTTCCACTCAATTGGCAATCCATGGCAATCCCATCCAGGTACATAAACTGAGTCTTTGCCATCCATTTGATGAAATTTAATTATTATATCTTTTAGAATTTTATTTAATGCAGTACCCATATGAATATTCCCATTTGCATATGGAGGTCCATCGTGTAAGACAAATTTTTCTTTGCCTTTACTTTGAGATCTTAGTTTTTCATATAAATTAATCTTATCCCAAAATTTTAAATATTCTGGTTCTTTATTTGGTAGATTTGCTTTCATAGAAAAAGCAGTTTTAGGTAAGTTTAAATGTTCCTTGCTCATTATGTTTTTTTAGCTTTTAAAATATCTTTTTTAATTTGATTTTTTAACTCACTGATACCTTTGAATTTTTTTTCTCCTCTTATAAATTTTAAAAATTCTACAGATAATTTCTTATTATAAAGATTTCCTGAAAAATTAAAAATATTTACCTCTAAAAGTATTTTTTTTTGGTTAAATGTGGGTCTATAACCTAAATTTGCAATTCCTTTAAAGTATTTTTTTCTATCATTAATTCTTACATTAACAGCATAAACACCTGGCTTTGCTAT
>CACKUI010000021.1 GCA_902603305.1 uncultured Pelagibacteraceae bacterium
AACATGTAAAACCTGGTAAAGGTGGTGCATTTGCACAAGTAGAAATGAAGAGCGTTGGTAAAAATACAAAATTGAATGAGCGATTTAGATCAAGCGAAACTGTAGAAAAAGCATCATTAGATGATATAAATTTTAATTACCTTTATAGTGATGAAGATAATTATTTTTTTATGGATTCTAAAACGTTTGAACAAATTGAAATAAAAAAAAATATTATAGGGGAAAAAGGCAAACTATTGACAGAAAATCTTGAAGTTTCAATTAGTTTTTATAATGAGAAAGCTATTTCAGTAGAACTTCCAAATCAAGTAAATTGTAAAATTGTTTCGACTGATGTAGCGCTTAAAGGTCAGACAGTTTCTTCATCTTATAAACCTGCTATTCTCGATAGTGGAATTAAAATACAAGTTCCACCTTTTATAGAAGTAGAGGATAATATTATTTTAGATACAAGAACATTAGAATACGTAAAAAAGATTTAATACATGAATTCCATTTCACCCAACTTAAATATAATGATTAAAGCATGTGAAAAGGCATCAAAGGTAATTATTAGAGACTTTGGAGAAGTAGAAAATTTACAAGTTGCTAAAAAAGGACCAAGAGATTTTGTAACTAAAACTGATAAAAAAGTTGAAGAAATTCTTATTGAGGAATTGACTAAAGCAAAAAAAAATTATTCATTTTTAACTGAGGAAAGTGGAAAAATTGATAATAATGACAGAGATAAAATTTGGATTATTGATCCAATAGATGGTACAACAAATTTTTTACATGGAATACCTCATTTCGCAATTTCAATTGCCTTAAAAATAGATAATGAAATAAATTCTGCTTTAATACATGATCCAATAAAAAACGAAATATTTTTTGCTGAAAAAAACAACGGTGCATATTTCAATAACCATAGGGTCAGAGTTTCAAATAAAAGCAACATTGAGGATTGTTTATTCTCCTCAAATCCAGAGGGTTTAAAAATTATTTACCCAAGTTTAAATATGCGGAATTCAGGATGTGCTGCTCTAGATTTGGCTTATGTCGGATCAGGAAGACTTGACGGTTTTTTCCACAATAAAATTAATTTATGGGATGTGGCAGCAGGCATATTAATTGTGAGTGAGGCAGGAGGAACTATTAATGATATTAGCAAATATGACGAAAATAATATCGATATAAGAGCAGCAAGCAGTGCTATATATGCAAAAATGACTGAAAAATTAGTTAACTTTTAATTGTTTTTATAAAACTTTTTGCTATAAAGCCGGCTATGAAAAAAAACTTACATCCAAATTATCATAATATCATAGTCGAAATGACAGACGGGTCTCGGTTTGAGACAAAATCCACTTGGGGGGCTGAAGGAGAAATTTTAAAACTTGAGATTGATCCAAAATCTCATTCGGCATGGACTGGGGGCAAACAAAAAATACTTGATAAAGGCCGTGTAAGCAAATTCAACAAAAAATTCCAAAACTTTAAATCTGAAAATAAATAATGAGTAATGCTCCATTAATGCCAATGGCAACAGCCGTTTGGTTAGTAGAAAATACGTCTCTAACTTTTAAGCAAATAGCTGACTTTTGTAAGTTACATGAGGTTGAAATTCAAGGTATAGCAGATGGTGAGGTTGCAAAAGGGATAGTTGGTTACAATCCGATTATTGCGGGACAATTAACAAAAGAGGAAATAAATCTTTCCTCAAAAGAACCAAATAGACCACTAAGCTTAAATTTAAATGTGATAGAGATACAGGGCAGTGAAAAAAAATCAAAAAAATATATACCTCTGTCAAAGAGGCAAGACAAACCTGACTCTGCATTGTGGTTAATCAAGCAACATTCGAATTTGAAAGATTCTCAAATTGCGAAATTAGTTGGGATTACAAAAAATTCTGCAACATCGATTAGAAATAAAAGTTATTGGAACTATAATAATTTGACCGCTAAAGATCCCGTGGCAATGGGATTATTTACACAAAAAGATCTTATGGAAGCTTTAGAAAAAGCAGAAAGACGAGTTAAAAGAGAGAAAAAGTTAAGTGAAAAATCACAGCTATCAAATTAAAATAGTGAAAAATAATAGACAAACAAATTATAAAGTGTTACCTAATCCACTTTTTGGAGGTAGTTATTAAAATAGAAGTAAAAGATAATAATATTGAGCAAGCTTTAAGAGTTTTAAAAAGAAAACTTCAAAGAGATGGTTTTTTTAAAATAATAAAACTTAAAAACACTTATGAAAAACCTTCCGAGAAAAAGAAAAGAATTCTTCAAGAAAATATAAAAAGAGTTAAAAAGCTTAACAAGCTCAAAAATAGAATATAATTATCGCGGGGTGGAGCAGCCTGGTAGCTCGCAAGGCTCATAACCTTGAGGTCGGCGGTTCAAATCCGTCCCCCGCAACCAATCTAGGTTAAATTTTAAAATTTGATTTTTTGCTATCATTTAAGAAAGCTTTGACAGTATCTGCAGTTAATTGCCCAAAAGTCTTACCAAATTTTTCAATTTTTTCGATTATAGATGGAGGAATTGTTATTATATGGCAACCTAATTGTTTAGCTTGTAAATAATTATAAGGTTCCCTTACACTCGCCCAAAGTATTTCAACATTTTTATATTTTTTTGCTAGTTGTAAACTTTTTTTAAGTTCAGGTATTGGATCTCTTCCTACATCTCCAGCTCTACCAGCAAATATAGATATTATAATTTTTGTTTTTTTATTTACTATTTTTAAGATTTTTTCAGTATGTTTTGCAGTATAAATAGCAGTTATGTTAAGTTTTATATCTTGGTTGTTAAGCTCTTTAATTGCAGGTCCCATAAATAAACCTTTGGAGTTTACAACTGGTACTTTTACAAAAACATTTTTACCCCAAGAATTTATTTCTTTACCTTGTTTTTTTATCTCAGAGGTAGAGTCTCCAAAAACTTCAAGTGAAACTGGTTTATGTTTACAAATTCTCAGTATTTTTTTTGAGTAAATTTTATAATCTTTTGCGCCTGCTTTTCTCATTAAAGTAGGGTTAGTAGTAAACCCTTTTACAAGATTTTTTTTATTGAATTTTTTAATTAATTTCAGCTCTGCAATGTCACAATATATTTTGGTTTTCAATTTGATCCTACAGATTTTTAGTAATATCTTCTGTCATTTTCTTCGCGTCAGAAAACAACATTAAAGTATTTTCTTTATAAAATAAATCATTATCAATGCCAGCGTACCCTGGAGATAAGCTTCTTTTAACAAATAATACTGATTTACATTTTTCAACATCTAGAACCGGCATGCCATATATTGGACTTTGTGGATCTGTTTTTGCAACTGGATTGGTCACATCATTTGCGCCTATTACAAATGCAACATCTGCATTAGCAAAATCATTGTTTATTTCCTCTAGTTCAAATACTTCATCGTAAGGAACATTTGCTTCAGCTAATAATACATTCATATGTCCCGGCATACGTCCGGCAACTGGATGAATTGCATATGAAACTTTAATATCATTTTTTTTTAATGTATCTACCATCTCTCTTAACGCATGTTGAGCTTGAGCTACAGCCATTCCATAACCTGGTACGATTATTACTGAGGAGGCATTTTTCATCAAAAATGCTGCATCGTCAGCGTTACCACTTTTTACAGGTCTTTGTTCTTTACTTTGAGATAAATTGGATTGATCTGTTGCTCCAAAACCGCCCATTATAACATTAAAGAAAGAGCGATTCATACCCTTGCACATTATATAAGACAAGATAGCGCCTGAAGAACCAACTAGAGCTCCAGTAATTATTAAAGCTGTATTTTCTAAAGTAAATCCAATTCCAGCAGCAGCCCATCCTGAGTATGAGTTTAGCATTGAAATAACAACTGGCATATCTGCACCTCCAATTGGAATGATTAGTAAAAAACCAATTAAAAATGATATAGCTAATAAAATCCAAAATAAATTTGGGGACTGTGTTGAACAGAGCATGTAAGTAATAACTATTATTAAGGTTAGTATGATAGCATTAAGAGCATGTTGACCTCTGAATGTAATTGGTGATCCCGACATTATTCCTTGAAGTTTTAAAAAAGCTATTATAGATCCTGAAAATGTAATGGCGCCTACAGCTGCACCAATTGACATTTCAATTAAACTTCCAAGTTTAATTTTACCTGGTGATCCTAGATTAAAAGCCTCAGGATTTAAAAAAGCTGATATAGCAACAAAAACTGCAGCAAGTCCTACAAGACTATGAAAGCCGGCTACAAGTTCTGGCATAGCAGTCATTGGAATTTTATAAGCAATAAAAGCACCGATTAAACCACCAATTAACAGAAAAATTAAAACTACTACAAATCCACTTGAAAAGTTTCCAATAGAGAGAAAAGTAACCGTAATTGCAATTGTCATTCCTAAAATTCCAAACAAATTACCCTGTCTTGATGTTTCAGGTGATGATAAACCTCTAAGTGCAAGAATAAATAAAATTCCCGAAATTAGATAGAAAATTGCAGAGAGATTTGCTGAGATCATTATTTATCTTTTTTCTTTTTTTTATACATTGCAAGCATTCTTTGAGTTACTAGAAAACCACCAAAAATATTTATCGCGGCTAATGATATTGCTAAAAACCCAAATAAACTTGAAATATTAAATATACTCGAAGAATTACCAGATAGACCAGCTATAATTGCTCCAACAATTATTACTGATGAGATTGCATTAGTTACTGACATCAAAGGTGTATGTAAGGAAGGAGTTACACTCCATACAACATAATATCCGATAAAAATCGAGAGAATAAATATACTTAATCTAAATATAAAAGGGTCTATTTCCATAATGTTATTTTAGAAGGGTTTTTTCAATAATTTCATCTTCTAGGTTTATATTAATTTTATTATTTTCTTTATCGTATAAGTTTGCAACAAAATTAAACACATTTTTTGCATATAAATTTGATGCAGATGTTGGAAGTTTATTAAGAATGTTGCTTTCTCCCATAATTTTGATTCCTTTTTTATCTACTATCTTGTCAACCTCCGTATGAGCTGTATTACCTCCTTGCACTGCTGCTAAATCATAGATAATAGAACCAGATTTCATATTATTAATCATATTCTCTTTTATGATAATAGGTGCTTTCTTTCCAGGAATTAAAGCTGTACAAATTACAATATCAATTTTTTTTAGAGTTTCAGCTAAAAGTGCTTCTTGTTTTTTCTTGAATTCTTCAGAAGTTTCTTTTGCATAACCGCCTTCAGTTTCAAGATTTTCCTCACCCTCAACCATCAAAAATTTGCCTCCCAAGCTTTCTACTTGTTCTTTTGAACTCGCTCTAACATCTGTTGCAAACACAACTGCTCCCATTCTTTTCGCAGTCGCGATTGCTTGAAGACCTGCAACTCCAGCTCCAACAACTAAAACCTTAGCTGCAGGTATAGTTCCAGCTGCAGTCATCATCATTGGAACTGCTTTTTCAAAGTTAGCAAAAGATTCTATGACAGATTTGTATCCTGCAAGATTTGCTTGAGATGATAATATATCCATCGATTGTGCTCTGGTTATTCTAGGTAAAAGTTCTAAGGAGAAAAAATTAATTTTTTTTTTTATTAGATTTTCTATTCTTTCCTTATTATCATAAGGGTTGAGAACACCTATTAATATTTGTTTCTCACGGAGTAATAAACTTTTTTCCTCATCTAATAAACCAAGCTGTAGAATTATATTAGCATCTTTAATTATATTATTATCGTCATTGTTAATTTTTACACCCAATTTGCTATACTGATCGTCACTAATACCTAGGTGATTTGCATAATTTTCAGATAAGTGTACATCAAATCCCAAGTTTATATATTTTTTTGCAATTTCGGGAGTTATTGCAATTCTTTTTTCTTTATTTTTATTTTCTATAATAGATGAAATAATCATAATATTTTTAAAATATTATTTCTGTCTAGCTTTGAATTTTGGATTAGTCTTATTAATTATATAGACTCTTCCTCTTCTTCTGACCAACTTAGAATTAAGATCTCTTTTTTTTAATGACTTTAATGAACTTTTTATTTTCATAAATTTAATGCCGGCAATGACCTACTTTTCCATGTCTTAAGACAAAGTATCATCGGCGCAGAAAGGCTTGACTTCCGAGTTCGGAATGGGATCGGGTATAACTCCTTCGCAATAATCACCGGCAAACGTTTTATACATTAATAAAATTTGTTGTAAACAGTGAAATAGTTCCTAATTATAATGTTTTTTTATTGAGTTTATATAATTTTTTAATTCTATTTTCCCATTAATTTTATAAACTTTTCTAGTTAAGTTCATACTTGTTAATGCAGAGGCAAATCTCTCTCCTTTTCTAGGAGGCAAATATTTAATTTTACTCCCAAAAAGTTTAGCTACTTGTAGAATTGTGTAGCTTTTTTTATTTGAAATACTGTAATGCCTACATTTGTTTTTTTTCCAAGCATAATAACATGCTTCAATTGTATCATCAATATGAGTGAATTTCCTAGATTGTGTTCCAGGTTTTACGATTGTTAAAGGGAATTTTTTCCTAAATTGTTCCTCAAATATACCTATAACAGTTGCCATTGGTCCAGAAGAAATTTGTTTGGGACCATATACATTATAAAAGTAAATTACTTCATACTTATAATTAAACCAATTATTTAAATTTTCTAACATTTCAAGATTTTTTGCTTTTGTAAAAGCATATGGAGATAAATTTTTATCATTTCCATTATTACCTAAACTTGCGGAAGTTGCTGAGTAAATACATCTTATTTTATTTTTTAGACAAAATTTGAAAACTTCATTAGTTCCTATTGAATTTGAGTCTAAACATTGATCCATTTTTAAAAAACT
>CACKUI010000022.1 GCA_902603305.1 uncultured Pelagibacteraceae bacterium
TACCATTATCAAATAAAAAAAAAATACTTCTTAAGTAAGCTGAGTTATAAGTCGTAAATATATTGACATTGCTTTTATCTCTTAATTTTAATTCTATATGTGAAGTATCATAGCTGTTGCCTACTTTAGATAAATTTGAGAGTTTAGGCTTATATATTTTTAATACATCAAATAAATAATTGAGCATATCAATATAGTGAATTGACACAATTTCAAAAACTCCCTTTGGACAATATTTTCTATTTGATCTCCAATTAAATTTGTAAATTTTTTTTTGTGCTAATGCGTGCGCACTAATAATATTTGCATAAACAAGCTTACCTAAATTAAATTTTTTTCTTAGTTGTATTAATTCAGCTAATTTAGTGAATCTAAAGTTGTAATTAAAATAAATTTTTCTTGATTTTATACCTTTTAATTCAAAAAGCTCTTTTTTGTTATTTACTGGTGGTTTTTCACAAAAAATGTATCTGTTTTTATAAAGTTCCTTAATATATTTTAAGTGTGAATTATTAGGAGTTAAAATAAATATTACATTACATTTTAAAAGTTTGATATAATCTTCTTTTTTAAAGTATTTAGGCCTCTCAGGTTTATAAATAAAAAAACTTAATTTTTTATCTTTTAGAATTTTCTGGATTCTTTTTGAATGAACACCATTTCCAATTATTCCAATTTTCATACATATGTCGCCCCACATCTGTCACAGGGATTTATATCACATCTCTTATTTGACAAATGAATTTCTCGATTTTTTTTTATAAATTTATTATTCCAAAGTTCTTGAATAGTTTTATCTTTTGCATTTCCGTAACTTAATAAACTTTTATAGTCAGCGTCACATGGATTTACCTTTCCATCAAACCAAATATACATTCTATCCCATAAATTTTCACAAGGATCATTTATTTCAGGATGAGGTTTATTATTATAGGTATCCCATCTTTCCAATGGAAAACTAGCACTGACATGATCACACCTTTTAATCCAAAAATTTTTGAATTTTTCTCTATCTAAATTTTTATCGTTATCTACGCCTGACACTCTAATTTCAGTTATCGAGTTTGGGTAATTTTTAGCTCTTATGTTAAACAGCATATCAACATTCGCCACAACCTTTTCAAAATTACTTCCTAATCTTAATCTTTCATAATCTTTTTTAATATAATGGTCTGACGAGATAACAATTTGAGTTAAATTATTCTTTAAAATCGAGTGACACATTTCTTCTGTTAGATATGATCCATTAGTATTTAACTTAACTTCCATAATGTTTTTTTTGGTAGAAATAAAATTTAAAATGTCAGTAAATTTTTTATGCATTGTTGGTTCTCCTCTACTTCCTAGAGTTATTGCTCCCACACCAAGATCATCTGCTTGATCTATAATATTTTTAAAAAACTCTAAATTAATTACACCCATATATGGTTTTCTAGTGAATGATTTATCTGTTTGGAAACAGAAAGGACATTTTAAGTTACATGATGAAACAAGCTCTATTAATATATAAGGAGGGAAACCTAAATTAATTTTTTTTGTTCCAGTTAAATAAAACTTATACCTAAATAGAATATATTTTATTACTTTTATAGGATCTTCTAAATGCTTGTAAATATACAATTCAATATGCTTATTTAAAGGAAAACCTAATGATTTATTTGTTTCTAAATTTCTTATTATATCATCAAGGTAGGGATCATTTTTATTTATTGCGTAATCTTTAAAAACTTCCAATATTGAAAATACGAAGGAAATTATTTTTTTTTCATCAACGTTTTCGCCTATCGATATTTGGTTAGCAGATGTTGCTTTTCCTAAATTTTTACTCATTTTTCTATACACAGTTGAATATTAAAATTTTTAAATAAACAATATTAATTTTTAAAATTTAAGTTAAATAAATGTATAAATCACTAAAATATTTTAAAATAATGAAACTTACTGACGATCAATTAAAGAACATAAAAGAGCAGCAAACTCAAGAAAGTAAAACTAAAAGAGTAACAGCTCCAGAATTGGAAAAAATTTTGTATGAAGCTATTCCAGCTTTAGATCACGGCTTTATAAGGGTAATTGATTATATGGGCGACGATACCTCTATAGTTCAATCTGCAAGAGTGTCTTATGGAAAAGGAACCAAACAAGTTTCAACAGATAGCGGGCTAATAAAATATCTAATGCGTCATTGGCATAGTACGCCATTCGAGATGTGTGAAATTAAGTATCATGTAAAACTTCCAATATTTATAGCAAGACAATGGATTAGACATCGTACAGCAAACGTCAATGAATACTCAGCGAGATATTCAATTTTAGATAAAGAATTTTATTTACCTGATCCACAAAATTTAGCAGCTCAATCAATATCGAATAGACAAGGTAGAGGTGATGTAATTGAGGGAGAGCAGGCAAAAGAAGTTTTAAAACTTTTAAAAAATGATGCAGAGAGAACATATGATAATTATGAAACCATGCTTAATCAAAAATTTGATGGATCTACAATTGATGAAAATAAAAAAGGATTAGCTAGAGAGTTAGCAAGAATGAACCTTACTTTGAATACCTATACCCAATGGTATTGGAAAACAGACTTATTAAATCTAATGAATTTTTTAAGATTACGTGCTGATCATCATGCTCAATATGAAATAAGAGTTTATGCGGATATAATGTTAGATACATTAAAAAGATGGGTTCCAATAACATTTGATGCATTTATGGATTATAGAGTAGGTGGTACGGAAGTTTCTGCTAAAGGAAAAGTTACTATTCAAAAATTATTAAAAGGTGAGGAAATAAATTTAGAACAATCTGGACTTTCAAAAAGAGAGTGGAATGAACTTATGGAAGCTTTTGAAATTACAGATAAGATTGTTTAATTTCCTCAGCAAATTTTAAATAAATTTTTGTAATTTCATGATCTGGATCTTTTTCAACAATAGGAATTCCCATATCTCCATATTTTCCAACATCAGAGTTTATTGGTATTTGTCCTAAAAATTTCTTCTCAAATTCTTTTGCGGTTCTTTCAACACCATTTTCTCCAAAAATTGCATATTTTTTTCCGTCATCGCCAATAAAGTGACTCATATTGTCAATTAATCCAATAATATTTACTTTTAATTTTTCGAACATTCTAATTCCTCTTTTTACATCTTGGAGTGCTATCTCTTGAGGAGTTGATACAATGATTGCGCCATCTACACTAATTTCTTGTGCAAATGTGAGTTGAGTATCACCTGTACCTGGGGGCATATCAACAATAATAAAGTCTAAATCTTTCCAACCAACTTTTTGAGTAAATGTTTTAATGGCACTAGTAACCATTGGTCCTCTCCAGATCATCGGTGTTTGCTCATCTGTCAGAAATCCAATGGACATACATTGAACATCATATTTTACAATTGGTTTTAAAGTTTGACCGTCGCTATCTGGCTTTTCATTTATAGAGAATAGTTTTGGTAAAGAAGGTCCATAAATATCAGCATCTAAAATCCCGACTTTACATCCAACAGTTTTAAGGGCTAAAGCTAAATTTGTTGCAAAAGTAGATTTTCCAACACCTCCTTTTGCACTAGATATTGCAATTGTAAATTTAGTCCCTGGAATTGGGTTTCTTTTGAAGGTTTTTGGCTCAGTTTTTGCCTTCATTGTGTCACTAAGACCTACTTTTTTATCATTCATAAAAATACACTTACCTTGTTTTTGAATATAAAGACACTATATAGAATGTCATAATGACGATTTACAAGAATCAAAGTCCATGGGGAAGCCCTCCAGGTAGTGGTGGAGGAAGCGGAAATGGTGGAGGTTTCAGAAGAGGCCCAACACCTCCTAACTTAGATGAAGCTATTAAAAAATTGCAAGACACTATAAATAAATTTACTGGAAGTGGCACAGGTGGTAAAAAACCTATTATATTAGGTTTGATCATTTTAGTTGTAATTTGGGCATTGAGTGGTTTGTATAGAGTTTTACCTGATGAACAGGGTGTAGTCTTAAGATTTGGTAAGTTTGTAAATACCACTCAACCAGGATTAAATTATCATTTTCCATTCCCAATTGAGAGTGTGTTAACTCCAAAAGTTACAAAAGTTAATAGAATGGACATCGGTTTTAGATCAGAAAGAGATAGTGGATTTGGTCAAGGCGGCGGTGTTGCGGATGTTCCAGAGGAAAGCTTGATGCTAACCGGTGATGAAAATATTGTTAACATAGACTTTTCAGTATTTTGGGTAATAAAAGATGCTGGAAACTTTCTTTTTAAAATTCAAGATCCAGAAGGAACTGTAAAAGCTGCAGCGGAAACTGCCATGAGAGAAGTTATAGCAAGATCTAATATTCAACCAATTTTGACAGAGGGAAGAGCAGTGATTGAGAGAGATACCCAAGATATTATTCAAGGAATACTTGATGAATATGAAAGTGGTGTACAAATTACACAAGTGCAAACTCAAAAAGCTGACCCACCAGACCAGGTAATTGATGCTTTTAGAGATGTACAAGCTGCAAGAGCTGATATGGAGAGATCAAAAAACGAAGCAGAGGCATATGCTAACGATGTAATTCCAAGAGCTCGAGGAGAAGCTGCCAAAATTTTACAAGCTGCTGAAGCTTATAAAAAAGAGGTTGTTGCAAAAGCAGAAGGTGAAGCTAGTAGGTTTTTATCAATTTATACTGAATACGCTAAAGCTAAAGAGGTAACTCAAGAAAGAATGTATTTAGAGACTATGGAGCAGGTTCTTGCTGATATTAATAAAATTATAATTGATAAAGACTCAGGATCTGGCGTTGTGCCGTATCTACCATTACAAGAATTAAAATCAGGGACAAACTAATGAAAGCTGGAAAATTTATATTACCCATTATAATTTTGATAGGAGCAACTTTATTCTTTTCAATATTTATAGTTAAAGAGGTAAATCAAGCTATAGTTCTACAATTTGGTGATCCAAAAAGAATAATTTTAAAGCCAGGTTTAAACTTTAAGCTACCTTTTATTCAAAATGTAGTGTTTTTAGATAAAAGAGTTTTAAATTTAGATACTCCACCAGAAGAGGTTATTGCATCTGATCAAAAACGACTAATAGTTGATGCATTTGCAAGATTTCAAATTATTGATCCATTAAAATTTTATATTTCTGTAGGAAACGAAAGAGTTGCAAGATCCAGATTAGCAACAATTATTAATTCAAGAATAAGAAATGTGTTGGGTCAACAAAAACTTCAAACATTATTATCTGAGGATAGATCAAAGCAAATGGCTTTAATTCAACAAGGTGTTAACAATGAAGCTGAAAACTTTGGTATTAAGATAGTTGACGTAAGAATTAAAAGAGCTGATTTACCTCAAGCAAATAGTGATGCAATCTTTAGAAGAATGCAAACTGAGAGGGAGAGAGAAGCAAAAGAATTTAGAGCAAAAGGTGCTGAGATGGCAGTCACTATAACATCAACGGCAGATAAAGAAGTCACAGTTATTCTAGCTGA
Organism: uncultured Pelagibacteraceae bacterium; assembly: GCA_902603305.1. Classification (GTDB taxonomy): domain Bacteria; phylum Pseudomonadota; class Alphaproteobacteria; order Pelagibacterales; family Pelagibacteraceae; genus Pelagibacter. The sequence continues at coordinate 5,491 of CACKUI010000022.1, forward strand.
CGCTCAAAAAAAATCAGAAATTATGAAAGGGG
>CACKUI010000023.1 GCA_902603305.1 uncultured Pelagibacteraceae bacterium
AAATGCTATCGATGGTAAAAAATTTGAAACAATCAACCCAGCAACTGGCCAAAAACTTTGTGCAGTTGCAAAATGTAATCATAAAGATGTTGATTTGGCGGTAAAAGTTTCAAGAAAAGCTTTCAACAGCGGAGTTTGGTCTAAGAGCTCACCCGAACATAGAAAAGAGGTTTTATTAAAATTTGCTGAATTACTTAGAAAACATGGTGATGAAAATTCAGTTTTAGAATGCATAGATACAGGTAAACTTATCGCCGACTGTATTAATGAAGTTGCAAATGATGCTCCAATGCATTTTCAGTGGTATGGAGAATTAATTGATAAAGTATTTGGAAAAGTTGGTCCGACAGAACCATCTATAACTAGTTTAATTGTTAAAGAACCAATAGGAGTTGTTGCTGGAATTGTTCCATGGAACTTTCCTTTAATGATGGCAGTATGGAAAATGGCACCAGCCCTTGCAGCTGGTTGTTCAGTAATTATAAAACCAGCAGAAGATACGCCTCTTACAGCAATTAGAGTTGCTCAAATTGGAAAAGAAGCTGGAATACCAGATGGGGTTTTGAATGTGCTCCCTGGTTATGGTGATGTTGGCGAAGCTTTAGGTCGACACAAAGATGTTGATGCAGTTTCATTTACAGGTTCAACTGAAGTTGGTGGTTATTTTTTAAAATACTCTAGTGAAAGTAATCTAAAACCTGTCGCATTAGAGATGGGAGGCAAAAGTCCGTTTATAGTTTTAGAAGATGCTAAAATTACAGATGATTTAATTGATAATGCGATGAATTCTGCATTTTGGAATGGTGGACAAAACTGCTCAGCAAATATGAGACAGATAGTTCATAAAAAAGTTAAAGATGAATTTTTAGACAAAGTTATTAAAAAGGTTAAAAAGCTAAAAGTAGGAGATCCATTAGATTTAAAATCAAACATGGGATCAATGATTTCAAAAGGACATTTGCAAACTGTTGATGGATATATCCAAAAAGGTATAGATGAAGGAGCAAGACTTTTATCTGGAGGTGTTTCAAGTAAAAAGCAAAAAGGTTTTTATGCAAAACCAACACTATTTGATGGATTAAAAGAAAATATGACAATTGCTCAAGAGGAAATTTTTGGACCAGTGCTTGGTGTTTTAACAGTTAAAAATGATGAGGAGGCTTTGAAAATTGCTAGTAATTCGAAGTATGGATTACACGCTAGTGTTTTTACTCAAGACATTAATAGAGCTTTTCATTTAGCTAAAAGTTTGCCTTGTGGAACTGTATCAGTAAACACTTTTTCTGAGGGAGATATCAAAACTCCATTTGGAGGTTATAAGCAATCTGGATCACTTAGTAGAGATCAAGGAACTGAGGCTCTAAATTCATTTCTTCAAACTAAAACAATTTGGATAAGTCATAATTAGTTAATGATCAAAAAATACAAAATAAGTGTGCCTAAAAGCACGCTTAATAACATCTATAAAAAAGTAAGAAATTATCCTTGGAACAACATTCAAAAGATGGATGGATGGCTACATGGTACCAATCATGATTATCTTAAAAAAATTTCTAAATATTGGACATCAAAATTTAATTGGAAGCTTCAGGAAAAAAAAATCAATAAATTCAATAATTTTACAACCAATATTGAAGGAATTAAAATTCATTTTATTAAAGAAAAAGGAAGTGGGAAAAATCCAACTCCTTTATTAATATTACACGGGTGGCCAGGCAGTATAGTTGAATTTTTAGAAGTAATTGAAAAATTAGCTCATCCTGAAAAATTTGGAGGCAATGCAGAAGATTCATTTGATGTAATTGTTCCTTCACTTCCAGGTTTTGGTTTTTCTGGAGCACCAAAAAAACCAATAGGTCCTAGAAAAATTGCAAAAATAATGAATGAATTAATTACTAAAAAATTAAAATATAAAAAATATATTGCTCAAGGAGGAGATTGGGGAGCAACGATTTGTAATTGGTTAGCATATGATCATTCTAAATCCTGTAAGGCAATACACATAAATTGTTTAACAATGAGACATCCTAAAGGACCACAGAATAAATCAGAAATTGAATGGGAAAAAAAATTTATCAATGATCAAATTATGCAAGAAGGGTACAGAACAATTCAGGCAACAAAACCACAATCACTTTCGTACTCCATGAACGATAGTCCTGTTGGAGTGGCGGCTTGGATTTTAGAAAAATTTTACTCATGGTCAGATATTAAAAACAAAAATATAGAAAGCGTATATACGAAAGATATTTTATTAACCAACATAATGATTTATTTAATTACCAATACTTTTAATTCAGCTAGCTGGATATACTTTGGCAGAAGAGAGGAAGGAGGAAGAAACTTTCCAAATAATTTTAAGAAAATTAATGTACCTACGGGTATTGCCAAGTTTCCAAAAGAAATGTCAGAATGGCCTCCAAAATCATATATAGAAAGAATTTTTAAAATCTATCAGTATTCAGAAATGAAAAGAGGTGGACATTTTGCAGCTTTAGAGCAACCAGATATATTAGTGAAAGATTTAAGAAAATTTCTTAGAAGTCTTAAGTACAACCCATATTCTCACAATGGTATAGGTGGATCTTTATAAATTTTAATCCTCAAGAATTTTTATTTCTTCAGCATCAATCGTTAAACAAACTTCTTCATTGACTTTAAATATATTATTCGTATCTCCCGATACTACATACAACTTTCCAAGGGATGAACTAAATATATATTGGTAATTACTTCCTACAAAAGATGCATTATTTACTTTTGCTAAAATAGAGTTTGAAGTTTTTTCTTTACTAATATTTATTTTTTCAGGTCTCAGTGCAACAGAAACAGATCCATTTAAATCTCTTTCACTTTCAATATTTATACTCATTTCTCCTAGTTTTAGTTCATAAATATCAGATTTTTTATTTATTATTTCAGCTTTAACAACATTTGCATCACCAATAAAATTAGCAACAAATTTATTTTTTGGTAAGTTATATAGATCTTTTGGACTTCCCTCTTGAGCAATAACAGCATTATTCATTACTATTACTTTGTCTGATATAGCCAATGCCTCTTCTTGATCATGAGTTACATAAATAGTTGTAACACCTAATTTTTGTTGAATTTCTCTTATATCTTCTCTTACCTGTCTTCTTAGTTTTGCATCTAAATTTGATAAAGGTTCATCAAATAGTAATACTTTTGGTTTAAGTACAATAGCTCTTGCTACCGCTACTCTTTGTTGTTGTCCTCCGGATAATTCAGAAGGCATTCTGTTTTCATATCCCTCTAAATTAACGAGTTTCAAAGTTTCCAAAGCTTTTTCAGTATATTCTTCTTTGTTTACCTTAATCATTTTTAGACCATAAGAAACATTTTCAATTACACTCATATGAGGAAACAATGCATAAGATTGGAATACCATTGATACATCTCTATCTGTTGCTGGTAAAATAGTTACATCTTCATTATCTATTGAAATTTTACCATCTGTAGCTCGCTCAAGTCCTGCAATTATTCTTAGGGATGTAGTTTTTCCACATCCTGAGGGTCCTAATAAAGTTGTCAAAGTTCCAGCTTCAAAAGTACAACTAACATTATCAACAGCAACTGTTTCATTAAACTTTTTTGTTATGTTTTCAAATTTTACTTCAGCTTTTTTCATTATCCAAAATTTCCTTGTAAAATACCTGCATTTTCATCCCGTCTTCCTAATTTACGTTGACCTATTATTAATTGCATTAACATTATTGTAAATAACATAACAACTATTAATGCAGATGAATATACTATTGCTAAACCATAGTCATTGTTTTCTAATCTTCCTAATATATACGAAACAGCTAAGTCGTAATTTGCACTTACTAAGAAGATAACAGCACTAATTGCTGTCATTGCTCTCACAAAGCTAAAAACTAATGATGCTGTTATAGCAGGTTTAAGTAAAGGGAGAATTACATTTCTAAAAGTTTGAGAGCTAGATGCATTTAGAGTTGATGAAGCTTCGTCTAAATGAGGGTCAAGTTGGTTCATTGCGGCTATCCCTGCTCTTACACCAACTGGCATATTTCTAAATACAAAAGCAATCACTAGGATAATTCCAGTTCCAGTAATTTCAAGTGGTGGCACATTGAATGCAAAGACATAACTTACACCTATAACACTTCCTGGAATTGCAAAACTTAGCATCGTACCAAATTCAAAAGCATTTTTTCCTCTGAACTTATGTCTTGTTAATAAATATGCTGTTAAAATTCCTATTGCAGCTGTTGGTAATGCTGAAATTAATGCGATCGTGAATGTTGTATTGAATGAATTCCAGGCTGTACCAGTCCATAAAAGTCCTCTATCATTTACCCAATCAATACTAAAAGCCTCAATGTAGTGCCTTAAAGTAAAACTATGATCAACTCCCCACATTTCAACAAAACCTCCAAACATAATCATCAAATATATAATGAATGTTAATAATGCCCATGGAAGTACGGTCGAATATATCACCCATTTTGTTTTTTTTGGTAGTTCTGGATGAACTCCACTATCCCCTTTACCAGAAATTGAAATATATGATTTTTTTCCTAGCCATTGATTTTGTAGATAAAATACAACTAGGACAACTGATAACAAAATCATAGCTAATATTGCAGCTTTTGTCTCATCATATTGCGCTCCAACAATTGCAAAAAATATTTCAGTGGATAAAACATCATATTCAGCCCCTAGCACTAAAGGGTTACCGAAATCCGCCAAACTTTCTATAAAGCCAAGTAAAAATGCATTTGCTATACCTGGTCTCATTAACGGTAAAGTAACAGTTTTAAAAACTTGCCACTTAGAAGCTCTCAATGTTTGAGAAGCTTCCTCCATTGATGGGCTTACACTTTCAACAACACCTATTAAAACTA
>CACKUI010000024.1 GCA_902603305.1 uncultured Pelagibacteraceae bacterium
AGATACTGTTACTGCAGAAAAATTAGGAATTTTGATGGGAGGAGGTTCAATTGATTAAAATTGAAAAGCGTAACGATGTATCTCGATCAATTTACTTTTTAACACCAATTTTAGCCATTTTTCTAACATTAATTAGTGTAGTTGGATCATGAAATTCAAAAAATTTCTTAATTATTTGCTCGTATGTAATAATTTTAGGATCAAATTCTAATTTTACAGCTTCCGCATGATTAGTTGTTCCTGTGCAAACTTCTCTATAATTTGTATTTGGACTGTTTCCTCCGCAATATCCAACCTCAGTTCTATAGATTCCATCTAACTGTCCATATTTTTTTTCTGGACCCCAGAAACATCCCAAAGCTAAAACTGCTATTTCCATAGATTAATGTTATAATACTAATATAATCTAATCCATGTTATCTAGAAATCAATTAGGCTTTTTGTACATGTTTTTGTCTGTGTGTGCATTTTCAATGATGGATGTACTTGTTAAGTGGTCTGATAATTATCCTGTTGGTCAAGTTCTTTTTTTTAGAGGAATTTGTGGACTAATACCTATATTTTTTTTAATACCAAAAGAAAACTACTCAAATTTTTATAAAACAGATCGACCTAAATTACATTTCTTTAGATGTGCCGCGGGATTAATGGCAATAGTATCAGTATTTATTGCACTAAGAAATTTGCCACTTGCAACTGTAGTAGGTATTTCTTTTGCAGCACCGATTTTTGCAACAATTTTATCTATTTATTTTTTGTCAGAAAAAATCGGAAAGTATCGTTGGTTAGCAGTTTTAATTGGTTTTCTTGGAGTAATAATTATTACACAACCAGGTATTTCTAATTTAAATTTTTATTATATTTATCCAATAATTTTTTGTTTAGGAATGTCATATGTAGCAATTGCTATCAGGCAGTTATCTACATCTGAACCAATTTGGCTTATTTCTTTTTATTTTTCAGTAGCGATATCTATTTTAGGTTTGTTTACAATTCCATTTGGATGGGTAATGCCTTCATTAATAGATTTTATTCTTTTGTGTATGATTGGTTTGCTTGGAGGTATTGCTAATTTACTACTTGGACAATCTTATAAACTTTCAGAAGTTTCTTTAGTTACTCCGCTCAAGTATTTAAGCTTAGTATTTGCAATTGTATTTGGTTATCTTATTTGGAATGAAATACCTTCTTATAAAACTTTATTGGGTTCATTGCTTGTAGTGTTATCTTCATTAATTATTTTTAGAAGAGAAATCTATTTGAAAAAACCAAACTTAATTTTTAAAAATGAGTAAACCTCCAATTTATTGGTCAAAGGCAGTAAAGTTTCTTTCTAAGGATAAGATAATGAATAAACTTATTTCTAAATACAAAGATAAAACCTTAACAACAAGAAAAGATATTTTTTTATCACTATGTAAAAGTATAATAGGACAACAAATAAGTGTTGCAGCAGCAAATTCTGTATTTTTAAAGTTTAAAAAAGAATGTAAAGGAAAAATAAATCCAAAAGTAGTAAATGCCATTACCCCAAGTCGGTTGAAAAAATGTGGTTTAAGCAGACAAAAAGTTAGAGGAATTAAAGAGTTGGCAAAAAAATTTGTAAATAAAACATTTAATCCAAGAGTTATAAAAAAAATGGGAGACGAGGAGGCAATTCTTTATTTATCTGAGTTAAGACAAATAGGTAGATGGTCTGCAGAGATGATATTACTATTTACTTACAATAGATCTAACATATGGCCCGTTCAAGATATTGGTTTACTTAGAGCTATTTCAAACAATTATAGGAAAAGCTATTTACCACCTATGAGCTATGTAAATCGATTGAAAAAGAGGTTTTCTCCGTATTGTTCCGTAGCTACTTGGTATTTATGGCGTTCCATAGACGATGAGCCTATACAATATTAAGTGCCTTCAACTATTTGATGATGTCTTACAGCATGGCCTTTAATAACGTCTAGTGCTTCCTGATATTCTGGAGAGTCATAAAAATCTATTGCTGTGTTGTAATCTTGAAATTCAACTACAGTTGTTCTAGGAGAGTTTATTCCCTCATTTGTTCTATTTTTTCCGCCTCTAATTATAAATATCCCTGAGTATTTATCTGCAGCTATCTTGGCTTTTAATGCATATTCTTTTAATTTTTCCTCACTATTAATTTTTTCCCACACACAAACTATGTAACCTTTCATAATTCTCCTTTGCACCCATTGTATATTGTAATTTTTACTTTATCAATTTTGTTCTTGTTCTACTCCTTCAACAATAAACATTATTCTCTTAGTTGTATCCTCTGCATGAGTCCAAGCAGATTTATATTCAGTTGAATCATGGCATGAAATAGCATCATTGTAAGTTGGAAACTCCCATATTACAGTACGCAAAATGTTTGGCCCGCTAAATGACTTTAATTTTCCACCTCTAACTACTGGTTTTCCTCCGTAACTTTTTATTATAGGAACAGCCTTTTCTCCATATTTTTTTAAGTTGTCCTGGCTTGAGATTTCTAAGTATAGACTTATCCAGTAAGTTTTCATATTTATCCTTTTTTAATATTTTTATTTATGATACCAAATTTTTATGGCTGATAAATTAATAATTTCTTATGAAGAATATAAAAAGGTCGTTGAAAAACTTGCTTTAGAAATTGAAAAAAAATATAAGCCAACAGTATTAGTTGGTATCATGAGAGGTGCAGCTCCAATTATAGATATTTTATCTAGAATTTTTAAATTACCTACTGCTTATGTTGTAATTCAAAGTTATTCCGGTGATACGGTTCAAGATAAACAAGGGGAGCTAATATTTGCAAGAGATATAAGTGCAATTGCAACTAACGAAGATTTTAAAAAAGTACTGTTAGTAGATGATCTCTCAGACACCGGACTTACCTTAAATAAAAGTATTGAGTGGCTTAAAGAATATGAACCTGTTAAGGACCACATAAGTGAAATTAAAACAGCGTGTCTTTGGAAAAAAAAATCTTCCACTTTTACACCTGATTTCTGTCCAATTTTATTAGATAATGATCCATGGATTGTTCAACCATCTGAGTATTATGATGAAATTGATATAGATGGTTTGAAAAAAAAGTATTCTAAATAAAAAAAGGCCAGACTAAGCTGGCCTTTAATTTTAATCTTTTGATAAAATTTCTTACTGTGGAATGTCTCCCTCTACTCCTTTAACGTAAACATTCATTCCGGCTAGCATTCCATCGTCTGCTACAGCACCTTCGGCTACAAGAATATTTCCTTTTTGATCATATATTGGACCAGTAAATGAGTGAACTTTTCCTGAAGCTAAGTCTTTTTGAAGTTGTTCCACTTCTTTTACTAAGTCGCTTCCCATTGCAGAATTATATGGTGCCATTGCTACCATTCCTTCTTTTAATCCATGCCAAGTATCTTGTTGTTTCCAAGTACCATCTCTTGCTGCAATAGATCTTTCTACATAGTAAGGCGCCCAATCATCTATAATTGACGTTAATATGGATTTTGGAGCAAATCTTTGCATGTCACTTGCTTGACCAAAAGACCAAACACCTGCTTTTTCTGCAACTTGTACCGGAGCTGTACTATCAGTATGTTGCATAATTATATCTGCACCTTGATCAATCAAAGCTTGAGCTGCTTCAGATTCTTTTCCTGGATCATACCAAGTAAAAACCCAAACAATTTTAGTCTTAATATCAGGATTTACTTTTTGAGCAGCTAATGTCATTGCATTAATTCCTCTTATAACCTCAGGAATTGGAAAAGAAGCAATGTATCCAATAGTATTTGTCTTTGTCATCTTTCCAGCCATATGTCCTAATAAAGTTCTACCTTCATAAAACCTTGCTGAATACGTTGAGACATTTGAATGCTCTCTTTTGTAACCAGTCGCATGTTCAAATTTTACATTTGGAAAATCTTTAGCAACTTTATTTGTTGGATCCATATATCCAAAACTAGTCGTAAAGATTAGGTCGTGACCAGATTGTGCTAATTGTCTTATAACTCTTTCTGCATCAGCACCTTCAGGTACACTTTCTACATAAGTAGTTTTTATTCCCAAAGCTTCCACTGCATTTCTTCCTTCATGGTGTTGGTATGTCCATCCATGGTCTCCAGTCGGACCAACATAAACAAAACCAACTTTAAATTCTGCATTTGCATTCAAGCTAAAGCCAAGCATAAATAATACAGAAATTAAACTTCTTAAAAATAGTTTATACATTTGATTTCCCCTTTAAATTTAATTTTGTGATACTACAAACTATTCAATATTCTAATAAAAAAAAATATTTATTTTGGAATAGCTAACATCACTTTTCCTTATAGAAGATTTGTCCCAGCGAAGTTGGTGTATTCAGTTTTATTTTTCTACTATCACGAGAAATTACAACTAAAACTATTATTGTCATGATGTAAGGTAATGCACTTAATAATTGAACTGGAATTCTTAAACCCATTGCCTGCATATGTAATTGTAAAATTGTAATTCCACCAAATATTAATGCACCAATAAGAACTTTAATCGGACTCCAAGTTGCAAAAACTACTAAAGCTAGTGCAATCCATCCTCTACCCCCTGTCATATTCTCAATCCATTGGGGAGTGTATATTAATGACAGGTATGAACCAGCCAATCCACACATTGCACCTCCATAAAGAATGCAACTATATCTTACTAATGTAACATTAATTCCTTGATT
>CACKUI010000025.1 GCA_902603305.1 uncultured Pelagibacteraceae bacterium
TGAAAAGTGGTAACAAATTTTCTTCTAGTAATCTTTGTTGCTATTAAACATGACCAAGCTGGAGCTCTACTTCTGGCATGGACGATGTTTATCCCATTTATTAAAATAATAACTGAAATAATTATAGAGTTTAGAAGAACAAGTATTGGATTTTTAGATTGAACTGGGAGCCTGATTATTTTAACTTTTTTTTTATCAATATATTTTAATAATTCACCACCACTTGTTATTAAATATGAACCAACATTTTTTTCTGGCAAATAATGGGCAATATCATAGCAACCAGTTTCAGCGCCACCGTAACCTAGTTTAGGAATTACTTGTAGGACTTTTAATTTAGGCTGCATATGGTAATAATATTATATACTTAGTCAAAATAATTACTTTATATGAAAAAATATAAATTTCTAAGAATTTCTAAATATAAAAAACTAAGATATATAGCAAATAATTATAAAAAAAATCTTTACGTAGTTTTTTTGCCTGGATTTGCATCCGATATTGATGGCGATAAACCAAAGAAATTTTTAAAATATGCCATTCAAAATAAACTTGGATTTTTAGCTCTAGAATACTTTGGTCATGGAAGATCATCAGGAGAATTTACAAGGGGTAACATCACTAAATGGTCCAATGATGCAAGAATTACAATAAGTAAAATAGTTAAAAAGAATGACTTTATACTAATTGGATCCAGCATGGGTGGCTGGATTTCTTTGTTAATGCATAGATATTATAGTTCACAAATTAAAGGTTTTTTAGGAATTGGATCCGCCCCTGAATTTCTTACAAGAATTATGTGGAAAAAATTTCCAAAAAAAACAAAAAGTGAAATTTTGAAAAAAGGTATCTCAAAAATTAAAAATGGTGATTATGAGTATTTAATAACAAAACAGCTAATTCTAGACGGTAAAAAAACAAAGAATAAAGTTCTTAACAGAAGATTATATAATACAAATCCTGTAACCATGGTTCATGGGCAGAAGGATGAGGTGGTTCCAGTAATGTATTCAAGAAAAGTTTTAAAAATTTTTCCTAATGCAGAAAAAAAACTACTAGTGATTAAAAATGGAGATCATAGTCTTTCTTCGAAAAAAAATTTAAATATTATTTGTAAAGAGTTAAAATCTATAATCAAAAAAATTAACTAGCTTTTCCAACTAAACTTTTGTTTGTAATAGGATTTTCTAATTTATTTAACATTTCTTTAGGGCAAACTTGTAAGAAATTTTTAATTTCATCGTCAAAATTTTTAATAATCTGTGCTGATAAATTAGAGTTAGTTTCATGATTGTGTTTTAAAACTAAATCTTTTAGATAGTTTTTCCAGTATTCTGTCTCGGGCGTTTGCCAAACTATTGTTTCAGGATTAGCTTTTTTTGCGAACTGGCTTTTTGGATCATATATAAATGCCATACCACCAGTCATACCAGCTCCAAAATTATCGCCTACCTCTCCCAATATTACTATTGACCCACCTGTCATGTACTCACAACCATTTGAATCACATCCTTCTATGACTGCAGTAGCACCAGAGTTTCTAACTGCAAACCTTTCACCAGCTTGTCCTGCTGCAAAAAGATATCCTGATGTTGCTCCATATAAGACTGTATTTCCTATAATAGTATTTTCATTTGAAATTAAATTACTTTCATCACGGAGTTTAATCACGATAGATGCTCCCGATAGACCCTTTGCAACGTAATCATTAGCATCACCTTTTAATATCAATTTAAGTCCTTTTACACCAAAGGCACCAAAAGATTGACCAGCAGAACCTTTGAAATTTATAGCAAAAGTATTTTCTCCTAATTTATTATTTCCAAATTTTTTATAGAGATTATAAGAAATTCTTGTTCCAACAGCTCTATCTGTATTTTCAATTGAATAAACATTTTCTAACGGCAATTTTCTGTTAATTAAACTTTCTATCTCAGGCCAAATTTTTTGGTCTAAAGTATCTGGTACTTCATTTATTATAGGAGTTTCACAATATCTTTTATTTATTCCTGGATCAGCTTGAACAAATAAAGGATTTAAATCTAGATCATCTAAGTTTGATGATCCTTTACTGACTTGTCTTAGTAAATCTGTTCTTCCGATTACTTCATTTAAATTTTTAAATCCTAAACTTGATAAAATTTCTCTAACTTCTTGAGCTATAAAAGAAAATAGATTTACTATTTTATCCGGAGTGCCAGTAAATTTTTTTCTTAATTCGTCATCTTGTGTACAAACTCCAACTGGACATGTATTAGAATGACATTGTCTTACCATAATACAACCCATTGCAACTAGCGCTGTTGTTGCTACGCCAAATTCTTCGGCTCCCATCATTGCAGCTATTACAACGTCTCTTCCTGTTTTAATTCCTCCATCTGTTCTTAATGTAACTAGGTGTCTTAATTTGTTTAAAGTTAATACTTGGTTTGCCTCTGTTAGTCCCATTTCCCATGGAATACCAACATATTTAACACTTGTTTGTGGAGTGGCACCAGTCCCACCATTATGTCCTGAAATTAAAATTATATCTGCTTTTGCTTTAGCAACACCTGCAGCAATAGTTCCTATACCTGAAGAGGCAACTAATTTTACACCAACTCTTGCCTTTGGATTAATCTGCTTTAAGTCGTAAATAAGTTGAGCTAAGTCTTCAATTGAGTAGATATCGTGATGTGGTGGTGGCGATATTAAGGTTACCCCAGGCGTAGAATGTCTTAGTCTTGCAATTTCCTCTGTTACTTTAAATCCTGGTAATTGACCACCTTCTCCAGGTTTTGCTCCTTGAGCAATTTTGATTTCAATCTCATTACAATTATTTAAATAGTTAATAGTTACTCCAAATCTTGCAGAAGCAATTTGTTTTACTCTAGAATTTGCGCTATCTCCATTATCTAATACTTTAAATCTCTCTTCATCTTCTCCACCTTCTCCACTGCATGAGGCGCCTTTAATTCTGTTCATTCCCATAGCAAGTGTTTCGTGTGCCTCTTTTGACAAGGCTCCATGAGACATACTTCCACTTCCAAATCTTTTCATTATCTCAGTAATTGGCTCCACTTGGTCAATATCAATTGCCTCCTGATTTTTAAAATCAATTAAATCTCTTAAACTAATTGGTTTTAAACCATAAATACCCTTAGTATATTTTTTATAAGTTTCATACGAATTTGAGCCTACAGCTGCTTGTAAAAGATGAATTAATTTTCCTTGATATTGATGTGTTTCACCATTTTTTCTATACCTGTAAATTCCACCAATTGGTAAAATGTTTGAGTGAATATCAAATGCATCTTTATGTATAGATCTTATTTTTTTTTCAATACCAGTTAATCCTATTCCAGAAATTTTAGATAATACTCCTGGAAAATAATCTTTTACAATTGTTCTGCTCAACCCAACAGTTTCAAAATTACATCCACCTCTATATGAACTTAAAACTGATATACCCATCTTTGACATTATTTTTAATAGTCCAAGGTTTACTGATTTTATATATCTACCCACGCACTCATCAAATGAGAAATTCCCAAAAAGGTTTTTTGAGTATCTTTGATGTAAACTATCAAATGCTAAGTAAGGATTGACCGTTGTTGCTCCAACACCTATTAATGTTGCAAATGAATGGGTATCTAGAGCATCTCCTGTTTGTACATTAATTGATGCATAGCCTCTTAGGCCTAATTTTATTAAATGTGTATTTATAGCACCAATGCATAACAACATTGGCATTGGTAATTTTGTTTCAGATATATTTTTATCAGACAAAATAAGTTGAGTATTTCCTTCTCTAACTGCTTTTTCAGCGTTATTTTTTAATAATTCAATAGCCTCCTCTAAAGTTTGATCAGTATTAAATGTGCAATCTAAAATTTTATAATTATCACCAAAATACTTTATAAATTTTTCAAACTGAGTGTTTGATAAAATTGGACTATCTAAAACATAAATATTTTCCTCTGTAAGATTAGAAAAATCTAGTATGTTTCCTAAATTTCCAAACCTAGTTTTCAAGCTCATCACCTTATTCTCTCTAAGTGAATCGATAGGGGGATTGGTCACCTGACTAAAATTCTGTCTAAAATAATGATATAGAGGTCTATATTTATCAGATAAAACTGCAAGTGGAGTGTCATCCCCCATAGACCCGGTTGCTTCTTTAGCATCCTCAGCCATAGGATGTAAGATTAACTCCAAGTCCTCAAGACTATAACCGAAACAATGTTGAATCTTTTTTAAATCAGCACCTGAAAACTCGCTTTTTTCATTTTCTATAGTTAATGATTTATCTAATTCAATTATTTGATTATTGAAGTGTTTGTATTCTTTAGACAAATAATTCTTTATTTGATTGTTTGTATAAACTTTTCCTTTTTCAATTCTTACTCCTAATATTTCACCCGGTCCCAATCTTCCTTTTGAAACAATTTTCTTCTCATTTAGGTCGATCATTCCTGTCTCAGATCCTGCAAATAGAAGTTTATCTCTTGTAATTGTATATCTAAGAGGTCTAAGTCCATTTCTGTCACTACCTACAATAACCCATTCATTGTCAGTTGCAGCTATAGCAGCAGGTCCATCCCAAGGTTCCATTGTACTATTTAAAAAGTTAAAAAGTTGTTGATGATCTTTTGGAAGAACTTTACTTTTTT
>CACKUI010000026.1 GCA_902603305.1 uncultured Pelagibacteraceae bacterium
GTATTGCTAGGTTTATTATAAATATTTTCAGGTGTATCATTTTGCTGAATTACACCATGATTCATAATTGCAATATTTGTACCTAAACTCATAGCTTCTGTTTGATCGTGCGTTACATAAACTACTGTTGTTTTAAGTTGCTGATGAAGTTTTTTAATTTCTCGTCTCATCTCAACTCTTAACTTTGCATCCAAATTTGATAAAGGTTCATCAAATAAAAATATTCTTGGTTCTCTAACTAATGCTCTTCCTATTGCAACACGCTGTCTTTGTCCGCCAGATAATTGTGATGGCTTTCTCTCTAACAAAGCATCTACTTGTAAAAATTTTGATACTTTTTCCAATTGCTCTTCGATTTTCTCCTTTGAAACTTTAGCTTGTTTAAGACCAAAGATCATATTTTCACGTACATTCATAGATGGGTATAAAGCATAAGATTGAAATACCATTGCAATATTTCGGTCTTTTGGCTCTACTTTACTTACATTGTAATCATCTATGTGAACATTTCCTTCATTAATAGTTTCTAATCCTGCAATAATATTTAATAAGGTTGATTTTCCACATCCAGAAGGACCTAAAAGAACTAAGAAATTACCTTCATCTATCTCTAAATTAATTTTCCTTAAAACCTCAGTTGATCCAAAGTTTTTTGATAATTCCTCTATTTTTAATGTTTTCATCCCTATCCTTTTACTGCTCCTGAAGTTAATCCTCTAATAAAATATTTACCTGCTAGAACATATACAATAAGTGTTGGAATTCCTGCAATAATAGCAGATGCCATGTCTACATTATATTCTTTAACACTAGTACTTGATAAAACCATATTGTTTAAAGCAACTTGTATTGGAGCTGCTTCTCCAAATGAAAATGTTGAGCCAAACAAAAAGTCGTTCCAAATTTGTGTGAATTGCCAGATTATTGTTACTACTATGATTGGAGTTGATACTGGAAGTAAAATTTTAAAAAATATTTTAAAAAATCCTGCTCCATCTATTCTAGCAGCTTTTACTAATTCAGAAGGAATAGAAACATAAAAATTTCTAAAAAATAAAGTTGTAAAGGGAATACCATAAACTGTATGAACCAAAACAAGTCCAATTACAGAATTCGATATTCCTAGAACTCCAAGAGTTCTAGCCATAGGTAATAAGATAGCTTGATAAGGAATAAAACAACCAAACAATAAGAAAAGGAAAACCCATTTGTCTCCCTTAAACCTCCATTTTGTTAAAACATATCCAGCCATCGCACCAATAAAAGTAGAAAAGAATACTGCTGGAACAACCATTTTAATTGAATTCCAAAAATATGGTTTTAAGAAAGTATCACCTGCACCATATCCTCTTCCACCCCATGCAACTAACCAAGAGTCAAAATTTAATCCACTTGGCCAAGTTAGAAGTGTTCCTTGACGGATTTCTTCCATTGTTTTTAATGAAGTAACAACCATTACATACAAGGGAAAAATAAAATACAAAGCAAAAATTACTAAAACAAAATATAAAAACCATCTCAAAAACATATTTGTATATTTAGATTTTTGTTCAAGCTGTTTATATGAAGAATGTGTTTTATCTTGCATTTTCTCTCCTCAATTCAGAATATAAATAAGGTATAATCACAGCTGCTACTGCCATAAACATCATCATCGCACTCGCTGCTGACAAACCAACTTGACTTTTGTGAAATGCAGTTTGTGTCATATATAATGCAGGCATGGTTGTAGATATACCCGGACCACCCTGGGTTAACGCAACAATAAGATCATAACTTTTAATTGATATATGAACCAAAATTACAAAACTTGTAAAAAAAACTGGTCTCATCATTGGTAGTAGAATTTTCCAATAAACTGTAAATAAATTTGCGCCATCTATTTTAGCTGCTTTAACGATTTCATCTTCAACTGATCTCAACCCAGCTAGAAATAATGCCATTACAAAACCTGCAGATTGCCAAACACCTGCAATCACAATGGTGTAGATGGCCATTTCTCGATTGACCAACCAATCAAAAGTAAAGTTTTCAAATCCCCAATCGATAAACATTTTTTGGATACCAAGGGTTGGGTTTAAAATCCATTTCCAAGCTGTTCCTGTAACGATAAATGATAAAGCCATAGGATATAGATAAATAGTTCTCAAGACACCTTCTGCCCTAATTTTTTGATCTAGAAATATTGCAAGAATAATTCCAATCACAACACAAAAAATTAAGAATAAAGCCGTGAAAATAAGAAGATTATCAACTGCAATAAGCCATTTTCTAGAACCCCAAAGTTTAACATATTGACCTACTCCCCAAAGTTCATACTTGGGCAAGATTTTAGAATTTGTAAAAGATATATATAAGGTCCAAAGTACAAAACCATAGACAAACCAACCAATTAATCCAACAGCTGGAGCCATTACGATTTTAGGTAGGTTTTTTTCTAGCCACTTGAGCATTATAAATATTTTCTAATTTTGATTAAAAAAAAAGGCCACCTAAAAATTAGGTGGCCTTAATTTTTGTATTTTACATATTATCTAATACTGAATCAGCCAAAGCATTTGCTGCATCAACTGAAGACATGTCAGAATTAAAGTGTTCTGTAATCACATCTTGTAAAGCAGCTTTCATAGTATTACCTTGAGCCATTCCATGAGCAAAACTTGGAACTAATCCACCACTTGCTCCTGCAGTTTTGATGTCAGAATTAGATGTTTTTGCACATTTATCAAATTCATCCATTGGTACATCTAAACGTGCTGGAATTGATCCTTTGTATAAGTTGAAAACTTTTTGGAAGTTTTTACCCATCATTAATTTAGCTAATAATTTTTGACCTTCTTGTTTGTCTGGGTCACTTGTTTTGTAGAATATAAAGCTATCTACATTGTACAAATATCCATTATTAGATGGAGTTGCAGCACAATAGTAATCTACGCCTGGTACTTTTCCAGCAGCAGTAAATTCACCTTTTGCCCAGTCACCCATAATCTGAAAACCAGCTTTTCCTTCAATAACCATTCCAGTAGCAACGTTCCAATCTCTTCCTGGGCTACCTTCATCAGTGAAACCTTGAAGTTTTCTCATTTGATCAAAAACTTTTACAGTTGTCTCGCTTCTTAAACAAGTTTCTTTAAGATCTACATAACAGTTTTTGTAATAGTTATTTCCACCAATACCCATAGCTACTGCTTCGAAGACTGTTGCGTCTTGCCAAGCTTGACCACCATGTGCAAAAGGAATGATACCTGCAGCTTGAAGTTTTTCTGCTGCTGCATTTAATTCATCCCAAGATGTAGGAACTGAAATTCCATTAGCATCAAATACTGCTTTGTTAGCCCACATCCAATCAATTCTATGAATGTTTACTGGAGCCGCACAATATGGACCACTGTTATTCTGACATTTGTGAACTGCAGCAATCATAGGATCTAATAATCCATCCCAACCTTCTGATTGAGCAATAGGATCAATGTTGTATGGAGCAACTACTCCTTCTTGATCATATTCTTGAATTGTTGGACCTTTAATTTGAGAAGCTGAAGGAGGATCTCCTGCAACTATTCTTGCTTTAAGTGCAACGTTGGCAGCATCTCCACCACCACCTGTTACAGGCATGTCTAACCATTCACCACCGTTTGCAGCGAAATCATCTTTTAATACTTTAAGTGCAG
>CACKUI010000027.1 GCA_902603305.1 uncultured Pelagibacteraceae bacterium
ATTTATATTTTTTGAAAAAAATTTATCATCAAATTTAACAAAATTTGAAAGAGCGAAATAGGAAAAGATAACTGTAAAAACAATTACTGAAATTATTCGTAATTTTGAAAAGTATAACACTTTTTTATAATGTTATTTTTTTGGTTCTGTAGAGCTTACTAAACCTTGAATTCCAGTTGCTCTGACAATTTCGACATTCACATTATCAGAAATTTGAACCTCAACTTTTTCGTTATCAATTATTCTTTCAACGGTACCAACTATTCCTCCAGAGGTTATGACTTTGTCTCCTCTTTTAAGTGCTTCAACCATTGCTTTGTGATCTTTTACTTTTTTCTGTTGAGGTCTAATTAGAAAAAAATAGAAAATAACAAAAATTAAAACTAAGGGTATAAATTGTCCAATTCCAGCATCCATAACGTATCCTATTAAGTTAAGGCTATTTATCCTATCTATTATTCAAACTCAACTCTTAATTGATAGAAATTTTATCTATATTTGGCATATATGGCTTAAGAACATCAGGTATCAAAATAGATCCATCTTCAGTTTGATAATTTTCCATTATTGCAATCATGGTTCTACCAACCGCTAATCCACTGCCATTAAGTGTGCCAACAAATTCTTTTGAATTATTTTGTCCTTTATATCTAGCTTTCATTCTCCTTGCTTGGAATGAACCACAAGATGAACAGCTTGAAATCTCTCTATACTTATTTTCAGATGGAAGCCAAACTTCAATATCATACGTTTTTTCTGCACTAAAACCCATATCACCAGTACATAAAATAATTTTTCTATAAGGAAGTTTTAATGCATCCAATATCATTGTAGCAGAGTTAGACATCCTCTCTAACTCCTCTGAACATTTATCGTTTTCCACAATACTTACTAGTTCGACTTTATAAAATTGGTGCTGTCTGATCATACCTTTAGTATCTTTACCGTAACTACCCGCTTCTTTTCTAAAACATGGAGTTGATGCAACTACTCTAATTGGTAATTCATTCTTTTCTAAAATTTGATTTTTTACAATATTTGTCAAAATTACTTCAGCAGTTGGTATTAGAAACTTTCTTTCTTCACCTTCATCAAGTTTAATTTCAAATTGATCATTTTCAAATTTTGGTAATTGTCCAGTGCCAAACATTGTTTCAGCAGTTGCAATTAATGGAGGTGATATTTCTGTATAACCGTTTTTTTGAGTATGTGTATCAATCATAAAATTTGATATTGCTCTTTCTAATTGAGCTAATTCTTTTTTAACAAATACAAATCTAGAACCAGTTGTTTTTGTTGCTAGGTCAAAATCAAGCATATTTAATTTATCTCCTAATTCATAATGGGATTTGGGTTTAAAATTAAAATCTTTTATTTTACCCTTTTTCTCAATTTCTTTATTAGAATTTTCATCTTGTCCTATTGGAACATCGCTTAATGGTATATTCGGTATAGAAGATAAAATATCAGTAATCTGGCTCTGTAATTTTATTTGATTTTTATTAATTTCTTCAATTTTTAAAGAAAGCTCTTTTGATTTTTCGAATAAACTTTGGTCTTTCGATTTTGAAATAGACTTTTTTTCCATTTCAAATTTTTCTTTTTCATGAATAAGTTTTCTATTTTCACCATCTAAACTTAATATGTTATCAAGACTTATATCAATGTTTCGATTTTTAAGTCTTTCCTTAAAATTTTCGAAGTCATTTCTGATATCTTTAATATTGTGCATTTTTTTCTGCTGCTTTCTTTTCAATTATTCCTACTGATATTATTGATAATTCATATAAAATTAATAAGGGTATACCCAAACCAATTTGAGTAATTGGATCTGGTGGAGTTAATATAGCTGCTGCTGCGAATATAATTACAACAACATATTTTCTTCTCTCTTTTAAAAATGTTGAATTCACTACCCCAATTCTAGCTAATAAACTTAATACTACTGGTAATTGAAAACTTAATCCAAATGCAAAAATAAGCTTCATTACTAATGATAAATATTCGTTTACTTTGGCTTCTAATTGAATTGGTAGATTGGTTGCTGCACCTAAGCTCTCGAAGGATAAAAAAAACTTTATAGCTAAAGGCATTATTAAGTAATAAACTAACATACCTCCAAGCAAGAATAGAATTGGGGTTACCACCAAGTAAGGCATTATAGCTTTCTTTTCATGATTATACAGTCCAGGTGCTATAAATTTCCAAATTTGGATTAGTATAAATGGACTTGTGATAAAAAAAGCAGCAAAAAAAGAAACCTTTAGATATGTTAAAAATGTTTCTTGAAGAGCGGTAAATATTAGCCTTCTATTTGTATCGTCATTCTTTACTGCATTCGCATATGGTTCAACTAAAAATCCATAAATGTACTCAGAAAAATAATAACAAATTACAAATAAAATAGCTAAAAATATAAATGAGTTTATTAATCTTTTTCTTAATTCAGTTAAATGACTTATGAAACTACCTTCTTTATTTTTACTCATCTTTTTTTTTCTGTTGATTTTCTGACTTAGGTTTTTCGTCTAAATCAGTATTTAAAGTTTCATTTGTTAAATCACTAACTTGTCCTTGGACATCACGAACATACCTTTTAGCTGAACCAATCCATGAACCAATTTTTTTTAACATGTAAGGAAAATCTTTAGGACCTACTACAATAATTGCTATTGAGACTATAATTAGTATTTCTAGCCAGCCAATTGACGGCATTTGTTATTCTTTTTTATTTGAGTCTTGATTTTCTGAAATATTTTTAGTTTGGTCTTCATCAGTAACATCTGTAGCCATACCTTTTTTAAAACTTTTAATACCTTTAGCAACATCACCCATCAGGCTAGAGATTTTTCCTCTGCCAAAAAGTAACACTACTAAAATTACTACAATTGCTATTTGCCAAAATCCTATACTCATAAATTATTTATAACCTTATTATTGATTTATTAAAAGTGATTTTTTAGGTTTCGTCAGATTTGAGGGTACTGCTTAACATTTCATCAATATCAGAATAAATATTTTCCTTCTTATCGACTTGTTTTTCTTTAAAAAATTTGCCTGTTCCAAATATTGATGCGTCTACACTTGATGTATCAATCAATCCTGCTGAACCTAATTCATTTACGGTTGGTAAATCTGACAATTTTTGCAGATTAAAATGACTTAAAAATTCATCTGTAGTTCCATATTGTATTGGTTTACCGGGAACATTTTTTCTACCTTCATGTTTAACCCAATTTAACTCCATTAAAATTTCTAAAGTATTAGTTCCAAAAGCTACGCCTCTTATCTCTTCAATTTCAGACCTTGTAACAGGTTGATGATAGACAATAATAGCAAGAGTTTCGATTGCAGCTCTAGATAATTTTTTTTCAACAGTTTTTTGTTCTGACATTAAAGAAGATAAATTAACTGCAGTTCTAAATGACCATTTATTAGATAT
>CACKUI010000028.1 GCA_902603305.1 uncultured Pelagibacteraceae bacterium
TTAAATTTTTTTAACTCAACTCCTTGCAACGTTACTAAAATTTTCCAAATAGAGACCAAAGAAAACAAAAATATTGAGGATATTAATGTGTAGTATATTAAACTTTTAGTTCTCATCGGCCCTCTTACCTATTAATTTAAAGTAAACGAACATAAATAATAGCAGCAAAGCAACTATTACAATTGATACTGCTGAACCCATACCAATATCGGAAATAGTAAATCCTTGCTCATAAACATTTATTGGCAAGGTTCTAGTTCCAGAGGCACCTCCTGTTAACAAAAAAATATCCTCAAATTTATTAAAGTTCCAAATAAACCTAATCATAAAGAGAATGGATATGACAGCTGTTATTTGAGGAAGAGTGATATTAGTAAATTTTTGTAAAGGACCAGCGCCGTCCACTTCAGCTGCTTCATATAATTCTTTAGGTACTGCTTGCAGTCGAGCTAATATAAATAAGAAAGCTAAAGGGAAGTATCTCCAAATTTCAAAAATTATTACAGTTGTTAACGCTAATCTTAATTTAAGGTCAAAACCAAAAAAATTTATAGTTAAATATTTTTGACCTAGTAAATTTAAGGGTTCCTGGATAACTTGAAAATTCATAAGAAGATTGTTTAAAGTTCCACTGTAAGGATCTAGTAATAACTCCCATGTATATGCTAAAGCAACAACAGGACCTACATACGGAAATAGTAAAACACTTCTCATAAAAGTTCTTCCAAAAAATTTCTGGTTCACAAGTTGTGCTGTGAGTATTCCAAATACAATTGAACCGATAGTGCCAAAAAAAGTATAGTAAAAAGTAGTTGATAATAAATCAAAAAATTCATTTTGAAAAAATACCTTTTTAAAATTCTTTAATGTAAAATTAGTATTTAATAGAATATTGTCTGATTTACCTGTTAATTTTGGTTTAATAGTTTTTAATTCTTTTTTGTTTATTTGTTTGCCATCAGAGCTCTGTAATAATATTTGAAAATTTTCCTTATATTTAGCTTTCCAATTTCCAAATTCACAATAAATTTTATTTGATTTGAAACTACATCTTTCATCTAAATTTATAGGTTTGATATTTTTAGGTAATTTATCTTGAAATTTAACATCTCTTATTTCTAAAATTAATGAACTATTTCTAAGTTTATAGATAACCTTTATTTGATCTGGATTATCTTTAATGGATTTTACAATTTTTTTTGCTCTAGGTTCAGGGATCCTAATATCTTTTAGACCAACCTCTTTAAAACTTATCCATACATTTGCAAATATTGGAAATAAGATAATTGAAAAAACAAGGAAAACTGCAGGTAATATTAATATATATGCAGTTCTTTTTTCTATTTTTGAAAGTGTATCACTCATAATAAAAGCGGATAATACATATAATCCGCTTTTATTTAAATTTAAATTACAAGATTAAAATTGAGAGAGTTTTTGATTGATCATATCTACTGCTTGATCAATATCAATTTGTCCATCAACATAAAGTCTAGTTATTCTATTAATAAACTTGTTATTGATAATTTTAGAAGCTCTAGAAAGTTCGCCTTCTTTTACACCCCATCTTTGAGCCTTATCTAATCCAGCAACAATATTATTTATAACATCCTCTGAATATAAGTCTGATAATGGTGCTTTTCTATCAACTCCAACAGGTAGTTTACTCCATGCTTTTGTAAACGCCTCAGGATCGCTTGAGTTTCCTCTTCTTACAGGAAATTTACCTTCTGGTGCGATTGAAAGTGTCTTTGTATAACCTTCATCCATTGAATATTTGATAAATGCACTTGCTTCTTCTGTATCAGCATCTGCCGTTATTCCAAAGTATCTTACATCAGCCCATGCAGCCCCTTTTTTATTATTAGGACCACTTAAGTTTGTAATAAAGCCAGTTTTTGAAGCTAACTCCCCAGATGTTGGATCACTATTTATTGTTGGCGGAGCTGAGTCTCTTAAACCAGCTAGTTCATCCATAATAAATGGAGACCAAATTATCATTGGAGTTTTTCCTGCAAAATACAATTCTCTTGATTGCTTCCAGTATAATTCTCCTGGAGGACTTGCATTTGCAATAACTTTGTAAAACTCTAAAGAAGCTTTTAACTTTTTACCTTGTTTTCTTATTGCGCCTTTTTTAACAACATTTACTCCATTTGCTAAAAGAACATGTTCTAAAACCTGGCTCATAAAATTTTCGTCAGTTTTTGTTGCAGCTACAAACCCAAACATTCCATCTCCAGAAAGTGCTTCAACTGCTTTTGTTATATTTTCATAACTTGTTGGTGGCTCAAGACCTGCTTTTTCAAATAAGTCTTTTCTATAAACGACCATTTGCGTCCAACCATCAACTGGTACTGCCGCTATTTTTGATCCTTTTTTAGCCATGTTTAAAGCGCCTGGCGCGAAAGTTTTTTTGCCAAGTTCTTTTACGACAGCGTTATTTGCATCAACATCCAATATTCCAGCTTCTGCCCAAGGTAATACATACTGTAATGTATGATAGATTACATCAGGTAGATCACCCGCTGCTGCTGCTGCAGTTGCTCTTGTTCCTAAATCTTTTTCTTCAACAGGAATAACTTCAACTTTGATGCCAGTTTTAGCCTCAAAATCTTTAGCCATTGCTTCTTGTTTAGCCATTCTAGCTGGCTGAACTTCCGTAGTCCAAAAAGTGATGTCTGCGAAACTAATATTTGAAATAAAAAATATAAGCGCACAGACGGTTATTATTGTTTTTTTAATCATTGATTCCCCTCTTTTCGTTGATTAATAAAGTAAATGTATCAGCGAGAGAAATGAATGACAATAATTTAAAAAAGGCTTTTCTGTTCAAAAAGTCAATAAATATAATATTTTTTAAATCAAAAATTTTTTATTTTTTAGAATTGCTCTAATCATACTGAACATTAAAGGAATTTTTTTTGAATTAAATTTTTTTAAAATAAATGGCGCGATTTCCCTCACAAGTTGTTCGCCTTCTACAGTATCATTTACCATAAACTTTTTTTTAGCACTTTTGAAAGTAAAACCTTGTCCTAAATAGTTTCCCATCTTGCTATTTCTTCCACCCGCTGCACTTACGTACAAGTCACCAACTCCGGCTAGACTTAAAACTGTTTCTTCTTTTCCTTTTAATTGTTTAGTTATGTATTTCATTTCTGATAGTGATTTTTGAAAAAGACTCGAAGATTTATTCAAACTCAAACCAGAACCAATTATCATGGAATAAATATTTTTTATTGCTGAACATATTTCAACACCAATTACATCTTTAGAATATTCTATTAAATAATATTTAGTTGAAATCATTT
>CACKUI010000029.1 GCA_902603305.1 uncultured Pelagibacteraceae bacterium
TACTCGCTATGGCAGTTCAAGAACTATTTCCAGGGACGCAAGTTACAATAGGGCCAGTTATTGCAGATGGCTTTTATTACGATTTTGCAAGAAAAGAACCTTTTACAACAGAAGATTTAAATAAAATTGAGAATAAAATGAAAGAAATAGTAGATCGAGATGAAAAAACTTACAGAGAGGTTTGGAAAAGAAATGATGCAATTGAACATTTTAAAAAAAAGGGAGAAATATACAAAGCTGAGATAATAGAAAATATTCCTGAAGGAGAGGATGTGTCTCTATATTTTCATGGGGATTGGCATGATTTATGCAGAGGCCCTCATTTAAGTTCAACTGGTAAAATTGGAAAATATTTTAAATTAACAAAAGTCTCAGGTGCTTACTGGAGAGGTGACTCGAATAATGAAATGTTGCAAAGAATTTACGGAACAAGTTGGTCTACTCAAAAAGAATTAGATGATTATTTAAATAGAATAGAAGAAGCCGAAAAAAGAGATCACAGAAAAATTGGAAAAGAAATGGATTTATTTCATTTCAGAGAAGAGAGTCCTGGATCTGTATTTTGGCATCAAAAAGGATGGAGCTTGTTTCAAAAGCTCATTTCATATATGAGAATGAAGCAAGAAATTGGAGGATATCAGGAAATAAATACACCAGAAATATTAGATCGCTCCCTTTGGGAGAAATCAGGTCACTGGGAAAAATTTGGTGCCAATATGTATACCTCTACTACACCTGATGAAAAAGTTTTTGCTATTAAGCCAATGAATTGTCCAGGTTGCGTTCAGGTATTTAATCAAGGCTTAAAAAGTTATCGTGATTTACCACTAAAAATGTCAGAATTTGGAAAGGTTCATAGGTATGAACCGTCTGGAGCGCTTCATGGATTATTGAGAGTTAGAGCTTTTACTCAAGACGATGCACATATTTTTTGTACAGAAGAACAAATTACCGAAGAATGTTTAACTGTAACTAATTTAATTTTAGAAATTTATAAAGATTTAGGATTTGAAGACGTAATTTTAAAATATTCTGACAGACCAGAATTAAGAGTTGGTGATGATCAAGTATGGGATAAATCAGAAGCTGCTTTATTAGAGGCAATCAAAGCAACGAAATTAGAATATTCAATAAATAAAGGGGAAGGTGCTTTTTATGGTCCAAAAATAGAATTCGTTTTGAGAGATGCTATTGGTAGAGATTGGCAATGTGGAACTTTACAAGTAGATTTAAATTTGCCAGACAGACTTGGCGCTTCATTTGTAGATAGTGATGGAAACAAAAAAGTTCCTGTCATGCTTCACAGAGCATTATTTGGATCTTTGGAGAGGTTTATTGGAATATTAATTGAAAATTATTCTGGAAAATTACCTTTTTGGCTTTGTCCTATTCAAGCAATAGTTATTCCCATCTCAAGTGATTTTGATGATTATGCAAAACAAGTAAACAGTCAGTTAAAAAAAGTAGGACTTTCTTCTGAAGTAGATTTAAAAAATCACAATTTAAATTATAAAATTAGAGAACATTCATTAACCAAAGTCCCTATGCTACTTATATGTGGAAAAAAAGAAGTTGACAGCAACACAGTAACTATTAGAAGATTGGATTCTAAAAAACAAGAAACTATGGATTTAAAAAAATTCTTACAAAAATACTCTGCTCTTAACAAAGCACCTTCAATTTAGTGGCAGATTTTAAACAAAACTACTTTCAGAAAAGAACTAAACCTAGGGGCCCAAGAACAAATCAAAGAATAACTTCGCAAGATGTTCAAGTTATTGCAAGTGATGGTGATAATTTAGGTATTCTAAATTTACAAGATGCAATTAATAGAGCCAAAGAAGAAGGTTTAGATTTAATTGAGATAGCACCGAATGCAAAACCTCCTGTATGTAAAATTATGGATATGGGAAAATATAAATATGATGCACAAAAAAAAGCTAATAAAGCAAAAAAAAAACAAAAGAAGATAGAATTAAAAGAAATTAAATTAAGACCTGTTACGGAAGTTCACGATTATACATTTAAAATAAAAAATGCACAAAAATTTATCGCAAAAGGAGATAAGGTAAAATTTACAATTAGATTTAAAGGAAGAGAACTACAACACTCTAGTTTGGGCAATGAGTTAATGGATAAGATCAAACAAGATATGGAGTCTGTAGGTCGTGTCGAACTACAACCAAAGTTTGATGGAAAGCAAATGATAATGGTTATTCAGCCTTTATAAGCTATATTTGTAGTTGTAAATTAATAACAATATTTGTATAACCCCTCAAATTATGCCTAAATTAAAAACAAAAAGTTCAGCTAAAAAAAGATTTAAAATCTCAGCTAAAGGAAAAGTTATAACTGCTCAGGCTGGAAAAAGACATGGAATGATTAAACGAACAAATTCACAGATTAGAAAGCAAAGAGGTACAACGGTAATGTCAAAACAAGATGGTAAGATTGTAAAATCTTATATGCCGTACAACTTAAGAGGATAATATGGCTAGAGTTAAAAGAGGTGTTACAAGTAGAGCAAAACATAAGAAAGTTTTAAAAGCTGTTAAAGGTCAATGGGGAAGAAGAAAAAACACTATTAGAGTTGCAAGACAGGCTATGGAAAAAGCCATGCAGTATGCCTACAGAGATAGAAGAAATAAAAAAAGAGATTTTAAATCACTTTGGATACAGAGAATAAATGCTGGTGTTAGATCTGAAGGATTAACTTATTCTAAATTTATAAATGGCCTTAATAAAACAGGTATTAAAATTGATAGA
>CACKUI010000030.1 GCA_902603305.1 uncultured Pelagibacteraceae bacterium
TTTCGAGTGGTTCAGCACCAAACTTAATAAAATTATTCTCAATTACTGATAACAGCTTTTTTTTGAGAAGAAGTTTCTTGTTCCAACGATCTTCAAATCCTGAGGGTAGCCCAGGTATTAATTTATTTTCTTTATTCATTTTTTGGTACCCTGGCTTGGAATTGAACCAAAAACTAAAGTTCCACAAACTTTCGTGATAACCATTTCACCACCAGGGCCTATTATTGTTTTATACTAATTAGAGTTAAATTTAAATTTTAAAATAGTTAAATAGCTAGCTGCAAGCCAGCATGAAAATGATGTCTTTTTTGAGATACTAAAATTTTACTATTTTTAATCATGTAGGTTAAATAGCATTTTAGACTTTAAATGCAAGTATGTATTGTATAGGAATATTAATAGGGTTTACCTAATTTTATTCCTATACAAAATTTTAAATGAAATAAATTTTAAGAAGTTTTCTTTAAATTCACTGCACTTGGACCTTTGTCTCCATCCTGAATTTCAAATTCTACAGCGTCGTTCTCATTCAAAAAACGAAGTCCTGCTTCACGAACTGCGCTTGCATGAACGAAACAATCTTTTTCTCCGTCTTCTCTTTCTATAAACCCGTAGCCCTTCTTACCGTTGAACCACTTTACTTTTCCTTTTAATGTACTCATACTTTTCTTTTACTCTTTCTTTATTATATTAAACTTAGCTAAACTTCAGCTAGCGGGATAATTATTAGATTTTAAAATTGAATGCAAGCATTTTTGCTGCAAGGTTTTATTTCTAAAATGGTGGCTTCGGCGGGACTCGAACCAGCGACACAAGCCTTTTCAGGGCTCTGCTCTACCAACTGAGCTACGAAGCCATTATTTAAAACCTAAAAATAATTCTTCCTTTTGTCAAATCATAAGGTGTTACTTCCACTGTTACATTATCACCTTGAAGGACTCTAATCCTATTCTTCCTCAACTTTCCAGCTGTGTGAGCTGTAACAATATGATTATTTTCAAGC
The DNA here is from genome assembly GCA_902603305.1 of uncultured Pelagibacteraceae bacterium. Classification (GTDB taxonomy): domain Bacteria; phylum Pseudomonadota; class Alphaproteobacteria; order Pelagibacterales; family Pelagibacteraceae; genus Pelagibacter. Next base: position 1,004 of record CACKUI010000030.1, read on the forward strand.
TTTACTCGGAACATGGCATTAGGTAATAAATCGATTACTTTACCTTTAAATTCCAATAAATCTTGTTTCGACAAATTTTGTTACTCCTTATTTATTCTAGATTTTATACTCAAAGCATGACCTTTTAATTCTTCATACTCAGCGAGATGTGTAGCGTATTCTCCTATTTTCTCAACACCTTTTTTTGAAAGAGTTATAAGGCTAATTTTTTTATAAAATTCACTTAAACTTAACCCTGATGAAAATTTAGCTGATGCATTAGTTGGTAACACATGATTTGTCCCAACAGCATAGTCGCTTAATGCCATAGGAGAATATTTTCCTATACAAATACTTCCCGCATTAACAATTTTATCTTTATACTTTTTATAATTGCCAACATTTATTTCTAAGTGTTCAGGAGCTATCTCATTGATTGCATCAATAATTTGTCTATCATTATATACTTTTAAAATTAGTCCATTGCTTTTTATACTTTTAGTAGCAATACTTTGCCTTGGTATCTGTTTTAATTTTAATTCTAAATCTTTTTTAAATTTTTTAATCAAATTTAAATCCTTGGTGATTAATATACACTGTGAATTTGAGTCGTGTTCTGCCTGACCAATCATAGATGTGGTGACTTCATTTAAATTAGTTTTGCTATCTGCTAATATTGTTATTTCAGACGGGCCTGCAATCATTCCTTCAATACCTACATCTCCAAAAACTTGTCTTTTAGCACCAGCAACAAAGATATTACCTGGTCCAACAATTTTATTTACTTTTTGAATATAAGCCAAACTACCTATAGCTTGTGCACCTCCCATTGAATAAATTTCATTAATTCCTAATTTTTTTGCTGCGTATAAAACTGCAGGATTTAATTTTCCATTATTTTTTGGATTTGCTAGTACAATTCTTTTTACACCCGCTATTTTTGCTGGAATAGCATTCATCAACAAAGTTGATGGTAAATTTGCTGGAACATAAATGCCGATAGATTGAATTGGTACGCATTTATATTCTATTTTATTATTTAAATTATCTTTATAAAAAATGTCTTTAGTTTTTTGTGCAGTATGAAATTTGAGTATACGTTTATAAGCAAAATCTATAGCTCTTTTAATTGTTGGATCTAAGGATTTAATTGCCTTATTAATTTGCTTAATACCTGGCTTAATTTGACTATTTTTACTAAATTTTTTCTCATATTTTAAAAGACTTTTATTTTTATTGTTCTTAATATCTTTTAAAATTTTAGATATTATTTTATTTTCATTTCTTTTTTCAGACCTTCTTAGATCTAAAAATTTTGTTAAAATATTTAAATAATTTTTTTTATTACAATTAATTATTTTTATCATTTGCTATTTTTTGATCCTCTAGTGTCACTTCAATTACTTCAGCGGCAAGAGTTATAATTCTATTTTTCGAAAATAACATAGTTATTTCAAAATTCTCCCCTTTCTTAAAAATATCAATTGTTAATAGTTCTAATGTTAGATTAGTGTCATTTTGGTCTATATTCTTAGATTTTGACGAATTAATAAATTCAAATTTGATAATACTATTTATTAATTTATTTTTATTTTCCTCTTCTTTACTAAATCTTGCTATTGAAATTAGGAAAATTTTGTTAGAAGCTAAATATTTAACATCGTCAATATTAACTTTACCCTCAGAGCAGCAAGCTGAAATGATATGAAGATCTTCAGGAGTTTGTGCAATTATCTTTTT
>CACKUI010000031.1 GCA_902603305.1 uncultured Pelagibacteraceae bacterium
GTAAATTGTGTAACTTCCATTCCATCACACCAAACTTCCCATCCAAGACCTGCCGCTCCCAATGTAGGACTTTCCCAGTCATCTTCAACAAACCTTATATCGTGTTCCTCATGATTAATACCTATTGATGACAAGCTATTTAAATACATCTTTTTTATTTCTTTTGGTGAAGGTTTAATTAAAACTTGGAATTGATAGTAATGTTGCAATCTATTAGGGTTGTCACCATATCTTCCATCAGTCGGGCGGCGTGATGGTTGAACATATGCAGTTTTCCATGGTTTTGGGCCAAGTGATCTTAAAGTAGTTGCTGGATGGAATGTCCCAGCACCTACCTCTAGATCGTATGGTTGTAATATTACACAACCTTTTTTAGACCAGTACTTTTGTAAGTTAAAGATTGTATCTTGAAAAGATAAAGTTTTTTTTTTTATTTTAGAGACCATACCTCTGCCAGATTGATCTTTCTTCTAATACACTAATTACTTTATCAGCATAATTTTCAGAAGATGCTAGCTTTTTTGATAACCATCCTTTACTTTTTCCAAATTTCTTAATTTCTAAATCATCTCCGTATTTTTCTCTTAATATTTGATCTGCATTTCCTATTCCATCGATTAGCCCTAATTCTTTTGCTTTTTTTCCAGCCCAAAATTCTCCAGAGAAAAGTTCAATACCAGAGTTTTTGTTTAGTTTTTCTTTTCTGCTTTCTTCAACAACATCTATAAAATCTTGATGAATTTCTAATTGGATATTTTTTAAACGATTAATATCTTCTTCTTTTTCATCCAAAAAAGGATCTAGAGTGCTTTTATTTTTTCCAGCGGTGTAAACTCTTCTTTCAATCCCAATTTTTTCAATTAAATTTTTAAAACCAAATGAAGCAGAAATAACTCCGATAGATCCTATGATTGAGCTTGAGTTAGCATAAATTTCATCACCAGCACATGCAATAAGATATCCTCCAGATGCTGCCACATCCTCAGCAAAAATAATTACTTTCTTTTTTGTTTTCTTTGATTGTTCTTTTATTAATTTACATATCAAATGTGATTGTACTGGGGATCCACCAGGTGAATTAATTGTAATTGCAACGGCTAATGCTTTCTTAACTGAAAAAGCCTTTTTTATAATTTCTTCTTCACTTGAATATTCTATTCCTTGCCTGAACCTTCCAACATTTCCTATAACCCCTGATAATTTGAGGTGACTTATTATCTTTTTTTTTTTAAAAAATGAGAACATTAGAATTGTTATAAGTTTTTTAAATATATTATAAACACTAGTTATAATTAAAGAATAAGGTGCGTCAATTGATAAGTATATTAATAAATTGGATATAATAGTTTTATGTGATGGGAACCGTAATACAGTTAAAAAAACAAATTAATAATTCTTATGCTGATTTAAAGAATTCGGTTGAGGATAAATTAATACTTGTAGAAGAGAAAATTAATTCTAGACTAGCGAGCAAAGTTGAATTGGTTCAAAAGATGACCAAATATCATTTAAATACTGGTGGTAAAAGACTAAGAGCACTACTAACCTTACAATGTGCTAAAATTTGTGAATATAAAAAAGGGTTGAGAGATGTAAATCTTGCTGCTTGCGTAGAACTTATACATGCAGCTACTTTAATGCATGATGATGTAATAGATAGTGCTGAGATAAGAAGAGGAAAAAAAACACTGAACACAATCTGGGGAAATCACTCCTCAATTTTAGTTGGTGATTATTTACTTAGCAAATGTTTTGAGATGATGGTAGAGGATGGAAACTTGGAGTTATTAAAACTTTTAGCATCTACATCATCTGAAATTGCACAAGGTGAGGTTCTTCAATTACAACACAATAAAGAAATAGATATCTTGGAAGAAACATATCTTAATATTATTTCTTCAAAAACTGCATCTTTATTTGCAGCTGCAACTAAAGTTGGAGCAATTATCGCTGATAAAGATTTGAAATATAAAAATGCTTTAGAATTTTATGGAAAAAACTTAGGCCTTACATTTCAAATTGCAGATGATACATTAGACTACAATTCTGAATTAAAGTTATTTGGAAAGAATATTGGCAATGATTTTTATGAGGGTAAAGTGACTTTGCCTATAAT
>CACKUI010000032.1 GCA_902603305.1 uncultured Pelagibacteraceae bacterium
ATTTAGATGGCCACTTTGCACTAATATTTAAAAATAATAATAATATCATTTGTGCAGTTGACGAAATTTCTTCTATCTCAATTTTTTATTATAAAGACAAACAAAATTTTTTTGTCACCCCGTTTCCTAATTTATTAAATAAAAAAATTGAAAAAAAAAAAATAAATGAACAAACTTTAGCACTTTCAATGTCTAGTTATACAATTGGAGATCAAACTATATATAAAAATTTTTCTAGATTAAGAGGTGGTTCTTATATTAATTTTAATCAAACCAAAAGGTCTTTTAATAAATATAATTATTATATTTATAAAAATTCAAAAAGTGTTTCTAATTTAAGTTATAAATTACAATTTAGCAGATTATCAAAATTGAATTTATCTATAATTAATAAAATATATAAGTTTTCATTAAAAAATAAGAAAAATTTAGCAATACCACTTAGTGCAGGTTATGACTCCAGGTTTGTTGCAAGTTGTTTAAAGCATCTTGGCGCCAAAAATGTATTATGTTTTAGTTATGGACAAAAAAATAATTTCGAAGCTGAAGCTGCAAAAAAAATTTCAAATCAACTAGGCTATCCGTGGTACTTTGTTCAATTAAGTAACTCGAAAACATATAAAACTTTTAAATCAAAAAAATTTAAAAAATTTTGTAAAATTTTTGATACTTTTAGTTCAGTTTCATCTGCAGATATTGCAGAGTTTCAAGCAATAGATGAATTAAATAAAAAAAAAATTATTAATAATTCCATTGTTATTAATGGAAACAGCGGCGATTTTATTTCAGGAAATCATATTTTAGATTTTAAAATTTCAAATGATAAAAATAAAACATTAAACAATTTAATAAAAGCTTACATAAAAAAACATTATAGATTGTGGGATAACTTAGCAAACAAAGAAAATGTCGAAATAATATCTAATTTGTTGAAAAGAGAACTACAAAACTTTGGTTTGATAAAAAATATTAATAAATCAAATATGCATTTAATTAATGAGTTTTTAGAATTTTATGACAGGCAATCAAAACATGTAATTTCTAAACAAAGAGTTTATGAATATTTTAATCTTCAATGGTCACTACCGCTCTGGGACAAGGATTATATCGAATTTTGGAGAACAGTTCCAAAAAAATACAAGTGCAAACAAATATTATATGAAGATGTCCTAAAAAAAAAAAATTATGGAAAGGTTTGGAAGGGTAAAAAATGGAATTACTTAAAAAATGATATGGCAACTAGATTAAGTTTTTTTAGATTCTTTGTAAGACCTTTTTTTAAACTTATTTTTTTATTCATAAGCAAATCAGCATGGCACAAATTTGAGATAAAATATATTTCATTCTATACTAATATATTATGCAATTTAGGAATATTAAGTTACAAAGATTTATTTTTTGAAAAAAGAAGTTTTAGAAATTCTTTATCTATACATACAGATAAATATTTAAAAAAAATTTTAAAATAATAATACTCAAGATACTGTAAATTTAGAAATTATCCTGAGTAAATGAAATACGAAAAAACTTTGGGACTTAGCCTTTTCTTATAATCATTTCTTCATTTAATTTAACAAATATTAATTACCCTAGCGAATTACAGTACAGATAAATCAAAAAATATAGTAAAATCTGTAAATGTTAAGTACGTATTTCCACATATACTATTAAATTTATTTATCACATGATAAAGTCATATAATGAAGATTTTATTAACTGATGGTGGATTTAAACATACTTTAGGTATTGTTAGATCACTAGGTAAATCTGGACATATTATTGATTGTATTGGAAACAACCAAAGTATAAGCAGATTTTCAAAATATTTGAGAAAAGTTTCATTTCCTCTCGAAAAGTTTAATGAAAAATATATTGACGAATTTATAGACTTTATAAAAATAAGCGATTATGACATTCTGATACCAATTGGAGGGCAATCTGTAGCTATCATATCAAAATACAAAGAAATTTTATCAAAATATGTTAATATTGAATTAGCAGATAAAGAAAAAATTAAACTTTGTTTTAATAAACTAGAACTTTTAGATTTTGCC
>CACKUI010000033.1 GCA_902603305.1 uncultured Pelagibacteraceae bacterium
ATTCTTGAAGATTATGATGCAAAAAATCCCAGCCAAATATTTAAAAATAAAGTAAAGGTAAGCAACGAGGATGCTTTACTTATACAAAATAAAGTAACTGAATTAAGAGTATCAAGAGGTGAGGAAATCATCGGTTATAAAATAGGCTGTATTTCAAAAGATACTCAAAAAAAAATGGATCTTTATAATCCAGCAAAAGGCACGCTTTGGAAGCATGAATTACATCAAAGCGGTGTTGAACTAAATAAAAAGGATTATTTCAATCCTTCAATGGAAGCAGAATTTGGAGTTATGCTTAATAGAGATATTAATCCAGACCTAGTATCATTTGATTATATACTAGAGTCTGTTCAATCAATTTATCCCTTAATAGAAATACATAATTTAGTTTTTAATGGAAATGCTCCAAATGGTGCAGAACTTTTAGCTAATAATGCAATTCATGCTGGAGTTATTTTAGGACCAGAAAACAAAGTCCCAAACAGCAATAAAATCACTGATTTAAAACTAATCTATGACAATGAAGTAGTTGATAAATGGATAGATAAAAAATGGCCTTTTGATATGCTTGGTGAAATAGAGTGGTTAGTGAGAGATAAAGCAAAGACAAATAATATTTTGAAAAAAAATGATTTAATTTTAACAGGAGCATATGGATTTCCTGTTCCTATTAATGAAAAGAAGTTGATCGAAGTTACCTCATCAGCTTTTGGAGATGTATCTTCAACATTTATTTAAATTACGAAAGGAGAGATCATGAGCGATATCATAACAATAGGGGTGATTGGTTTAGGAAATGCTGGTACACCAATTTTAAATAATTTATACAAATCAAAGAAGTATAACCTTGTAGCCTTTGATATTGATAAAAATAAACTCAATGATGTTCCAAAAGATATTAGTATAGCTAATTCTATCAAAGATCTTGCACAGAAATGTAGGGCAGTTTTAACTTGTTTACCTAAGCCAGAACATGTTTTGCAAGTTGTTGATAGTGAAGATGGGTTATTACAAAATGCTTCATCAGGAATGATATGGATAGACACATCTACAACCGACTTTAAACAAACTCAAAAATTGGCAGAAAAAGCAAAAAACTACGGAGTTTCAATGTTAGAGGCTACTCTAACTGGCGGGGTTCACGCTTTACAAAATAATAATATGGTTTGTTTAGCTGGTGGAGATGAGGAAATTTTTAACAAATGGAAAAAAGTTTTACAAGATGCAATTGGTGAAGTAGTTGTTTTATGTGGAGAAATAGGGGCGGGAGCTATTGCAAAAGTTGTATCAAATATGCTTGCTTTTACTAATATGGTTGCAGCATCTGAATGTATGATGATTGCCAAAAGAGCAGGACTAGATTTAGAGAGTTTTTTTGATGCAATACGTGTTTCAGCTGGAAATTCTTTTGCTTGGGAAACAGTTGTACCTCATATTTTTAATCAAAAATATGAAGCTGGATTTACAATGGATTTAGCATGTAAAGATATGAACCTAAGTTACTTACTTGGACAACATCTAAATGTACCATTGGATTTGCATATGGAAGTTAAAAAAAAAATGGATGAAGCAAGAGTTCAATTTGGAGACAGAGAAGGTTGTTATGTTTATCCTAGAACCCTTGAAGAAAATCTTAATGAGACACTTTCTTTAGATGGTTGGGATAATTGGGGTTATGACATTAAAGTCATTGATGGATCAATCGTTGTAAAGCATAACAATCGTCCTTTATCAAAACATACTCAATACAACTCAGGTGTTAAAAAATAAAAAAATATTAAAAAGATTTAACAAATAAAGTAATGTAAATAATCTTGAAAATCGAAAAAAATGGAAATTATAATTCATAGAGTCAACAGTGTAAAAAGACTAAAAAAAATAGATAAAAAATTTGGTATCGAAATTGATTTAAGATCCAAAAATAACCGTATTATTTTGAACCATGATCCATATAAAAGTGGTGATAAATTCGAAGATTATTTAAAATTCTATAATCATGGGACATTAGTTTTAAATATTA